>DATLYF010000012.1:0-4235 GCA_035575095.1 Candidatus Competibacteraceae bacterium | reverse complement strand
CAGGCGGGCGTAGTAATCCACCAGGGCCGGCTCCGGGAAGACGGTGGTCCGCAGCCTGATCAGTTGCGCCACGGCCGTGCCGGCGTCCGGGTAGAGGCCGGTGCCCAGCCCGGCCAGGGCGGCCGCGCCGAGCAGGCCGCTTTCGGTATTCTCGGGCACGGCCAGGGGCAGATCATAGACACTGGCCTTGATGGCCAGCCAGAGCGGATCCCTGGCCCCGCCGCCGCTGGCGACCAGGTGCTCGAAGGCGATGCCGGCGGCCCGCATCCGCGCGAGATTACGCCTGGCAGCGAAGGCCAGCCCCTCCATCACTGCGCGGTAGAAGTGGCCTTTGCCGTGGCGCTCGGTGATGCCGAAGAACTGGGCGCGGGCATGGCTGCGCCCGCCTAGCCGTTCGCCGTGCAGGTAGGGCAGGAACAGTAGCTCCTCGCTGCCGGCGGGTACCGCACGGGCCATGGCACAGACGGTTGCGTACTCCATGTGCGGCTCGCCGAACACCCGCCGGGCCCAGCACAGGCTATCGCCGCCGGCATCGACGGTGGTGAACGGCAACCACCCGCCGTTGACCGCGCACAGGTTGGAGAGGCCGGCGGCCAGCACCGGCGCTGTCGCATAAGCCGCGATGACGGTGCTGGTACCGGTGATGTCCGCCCCCATGCCCGGGGCGATCACCCCCGAGCCCAGCATCGCCACCGGGAAGTCGCCGCCGCCGGCCACCACTGGCAGGCCCTCGGGCAGGCCGGTTGTCGTTGCGGCGTGGCGGGTGACCGTACCGATGACCTGATGGGAGGGATGGATCGGTGGGAACTTGGCGCGGTCCAGTCCGAGCGCGGCGGCGATGCCGTCGTCGTAGTCCAGGGTCTGCCAGTTCAGCAGGAAACTGCCGGAGGCCTCTGAGCCGTCGGTGGCGCGCACGCCGGTGAGGCGGAAGTTGATGAAGTCCTTGGGCGCGAGGAAGGTCGCGGCCCGCTCATAGACATCCGCCTGGTGCGCGCGCAGCCAGGCCACCTTGAAGGCGGTCCAGGAGGGAGCGGCAGGGTTGCCGGTCAGCGTCTGAATGGCGGGGGCGTCCTGCCGCCGGGCGAAGGCTGCGACCAATCCGGCACAGCGCTTGTCGTTCCAGAGCTGGACGCGCTCGAGCAGCGGCTCGCCATCGGCTGCGATGGGCACCGGGCCGTGCATCTGCCCGCATACACAGAGGCCGGCCAGGGTCCTGGTGTCGACCCCGGGAACCTGAAGGAGCTCGGCCAGTATCGCCACCACTTCTTGCCACCAGCGCTGTGGGCTTTGCTCGGACCAGCCCGGGAACGGTATTTCCTGGTCGTGTGGGCGGCTGGCACAGGCGATGATGCGGCCGTCGCGGCCGATGACGGCCGCACGAACGCTACCTGTGCCCAGATCGATGGTCAGCACACTGGAGCGTTGAGAGGACATGCTTGCGGCGACTGGGGTTGGTTTCTCTAGACAATACCATCAGACAGTGCGCGTGCTATAACGATGCGGTTGCGAGGCGAGGAGAGCAATGTTGTGGAGCAGTTCGATCCCAAACGGGACTTGGCGGCGCGGGTCGCCTGGATGTATTACGTGGAGGGGCTGACCCAGGATCAGATCGGCCAGCGCCTCAACCTGTCGCGCCCGGCGGCGCAGCGCATGCTGGCCCTGGCCGGCGCCGAGGGGCTGATCAAGGTGCGCCTGGACCATCCGATCCGCGAGTGCATGGAACTGGCCCGGGCGCTGTGTCAGCGCTACGACCTGCAATACTGCGACGTGGTCCCCCGGCGTAGCGACGAGACCAGCCTGCGGCCGCTGGCGGTGCTCGGCGCCGCCAAGCTGGAGAGCTACCTGGTCCAGGAACGACCCCTGGTCATCGGCATCAGCACCGGACGCACCCTGCGCGCCATCGTCGACGAGGTGTCACACGTCGAGCGCCCGCAGCACCGGCTGGTATCGCTGGTCGGCATCATCGCCCCGGATGGCTCCACCAACCCCTTCGAGGCCATCACCTGGTTGGCCGACAAGACCAAGGCGCGCAGCTACCAGCTCCCGGTGCCGGCCGTGGCCGACTCGCCGCAGGACCGCGAGCATCTGCAGCAGCACCGGCTCTATCGTCTGGTGTGCGAGCTGGCGCAAAGCGCCGATGTCTCGTTCGTCGGCATCGGCACCATCGATGCAGAGGCGCCGCTGCTCAAGGACGGGTTCATCACCCTGGAGCAGGTGAACGAGCTGCGCGCCCAAGGGGCGGTGGGAGAGATGGTCGGCTGGGTCTTCGACGACCAGGGCCGTCCGCTGGATACGCTCATCAACCAGAGGGTGACCAGCGTACCCCTGGCGCGACCGCCGCAGCGGCTGAGGATCGGTGCCGCCTGCGGCATGGCCAAGTTCGCGGCGATCCGCGCCGCCCTGCGCGGACGCTGGATCTCGGGGCTGATCACCGACGAGCAGGTGGCGCGAGCCCTGCTGGAGCAACCCTGAGAAGGCGACGCTCGGCCGCGAGCGCCGCAGCTGAGGAGGATACGCATGCCTGAGCAGCCGTCGGAAACCATCTTCCTTCTGGCCAACCGGGACCTGAGGCTAGGGCCGGATAGCCCGCTGCTGCGTCTGATGCGCGAGCTGGAACCCTATTTCCGGGAAGTGCTCAAGCCCCGTATCTACGCCCTGGAGGGCACCTACCGGGCGCTGCTGCGGCACGGACTGCTGCAGGACTATCCCGAATTGCACGCCCTACCGGCGGGCCGCCAGGGCGGCCTGGTGGCCATGAGCGACATGATCGTGGCCGGCAGCGGCCGCGATGGCGGCTGCCAGCGGGTGATCTATCTGGTCGATCCCCGCGATCCCACCTCTCTGCTGCCCGACAGCCTGGCCCTGAAGCGCGAATGCGTGGTCACCGAGACCACCTTTCTCGCCACCTACGCCGCGGCTTCCGAGTGGTATCGCCTGCAATGGCGCCTCACCCCGGGCAGCGACGGGCAGGGCGAGCATCCCAGCGTGGCCGGCTACTTCCTGCCCCCCGAGCTGAGCCGGCGCCTGTTCGGCCGGGCCGACAACGGGCTGGCGGCCCGGACCATAGCGCTGATTGCCCATGACACCCGCAAAAAGCACATGCTGCAGTTCGCCGTGCAGCACTTCGAGTTGCTGCGGGCCTTCGCCGCCCGCGTGGCCACCGGCACCACCGGCACGCTGCTCAACGGCCGGCTGCCGGAGCGCCTGGCCAGGGCCTGGGAGGAACTGGACGAGGAGATCGCCGTGTTCCAGCGCCTCGGCCAGATGCCGCGGCGGCTGCAGCAGGCACTGGAGGAGCGGCAGCAGCTCGAAGCTGCGCGGCAGAGCCTGCAGCAGAGGCTGGGGGCGGATGCCTGGGTGCAGGCCCAGCCCAGCGGGCCGCGTGGCGGCGACATCCAGATCGCCGAGATGGTGCGTACCGGCGCCTGCCAGACAGTGCTGTTCTTCGAGGATCCCTTCGTCTCCCGCGAACATGAGGCCGACATCCAGCTCATGGAGCGCACCACCCGCATCCCCGGGCAGGAGGCGCTGTGCCTGCACGAGCGCCAATCGGCGACGCAGTGGGCGCAGAACTGGGGCCGCTGCCTGGCCCTGGGCGTGGACGAGCCCATGACCCTGTCCCAGGCCTTCCGCCGGCTGTGGGGCGTGGACCTGGTGCTGGCCGGCGTAGACGGCCGGCCCGAGGCCGAGCTGTGGCAGGCCATCGTGGCCAAGGCAGCCTGGTATCTGCACGGTCATATCGCCCGGTGCGCCCAGCAGCGGGCGGCCGAGGGCGAGCCGGTACGGGTGGCGGTGACCTGGGGCCGCGAGATGGGCGAGGTGCTGGAGGACCTGCGCGAGGTGCCGGTCGCGCTGGCGCGACTGGACGAGCAGCATCCGGGGCTGTTCCGGCATCTGGCCGACTCACGCTTCCGCGATCCGCATCACCTGCTGGCCGTGCCCACCGTCGGCCTCATTGGCACTACCCATCCACGCCACGAGGCCAACGCCAACGCCGAGCGCCTAGCCGCACTGTACGCTGGGCAGGCGCTGCGCATCCCGCATCCGGCCTTCTATCGCCAGCGCTCGCACGACACCCCCTACCAGCCCGAGCTGGACGAGCTGGTGGAACACTGGGAGCGCCTCGATCTGGCCATCCTCAGCTGCGACTGTCTGCCCGAGTCCTGGGGCGCGACGGCGCTGGTGCCGGGACCGACCGGCTCGCGGCTGCAGTGGGCGGAGACCACGGTAGGGGA
>DATLYF010000011.1:0-28204 GCA_035575095.1 Candidatus Competibacteraceae bacterium | reverse complement strand
CCGCCGATCTGGCGCGGCTCGGCCTCGATGGGCAGGCGGCCGAGCCGGTACGCACGCTGTCCGGCGGCAACCGGCGCAAGGTGGAGCTGATCCGTGCCCTGTTGCACCAGCCGCGGCTGTTGCTCATGGACGAGCCCACCGTCGGCCTCGATCCGGCCTCGCGCCGCCAGTTGCTGCGCGAGGTGCGCGAGCTGTGCCGGCAGCGCGACCTGGCGGTGCTGTGGGCCACGCATCTGGTCGACGAGGCCGAACCGGCCGACCGCGTCATCATCCTGCACCGCGGCCGGGTGCTGCGCCAGGGCACGCCCGAGAGCCTGCGCCGCGAACTGGACTGCCCCGATCTGGCGGAGGCGTTTCTGCGCTTGACCGGCGGGGCGGAGGAGGCATCTGCCAGCATGTCAACCACAAGGGAGGAAGCATGAAGTCAATGGCTCTTGGCGCCGGTCTGGCGCTGCTTCTGCTGCTGTCGAGTGCGGCTCAGGCCCGGGGCACTGGCTACGTGTTCGTCAGCAGCGAGAAGGACGATCAGGTGGTGGTGCTCGATGGCAAGACCCTGGAGCGGGTCGCCGCTATCCCCACCGGCAAGCGCCCGCGCTGGCTGCAGTTCGACGCCGACAAAAACAAGCTCTTTGTCGCCGCCAGCAACAGCAACCGTATCGACATCATCGACGTGGCCAGCCTCAAGGTGGAGCGTTCCATCGCAGGCGTCGAGGATCCGGAGATCTTCGACCTCAGCACCGACGGCCGGCTGCTCTACATCTCCTACGAGGATGACGCCGAGTTCGGCGCCGTAGAGATCGCCAGCGGCCGGCGCGTGGCCGAGGTGGCGGTGGGCGAGGAGCCAGAGGGGGTGAAGGCCAGTCCCGACGGCAGCACCGTCTACGTCACCTCCGAGGTGGCCAATATGGTCCACGTCATCGATGCCGAAAGTTTCCAGGTCAAGGCCAACATCCTGGTGGACAACCGTCCGCGCCGCTTCGCCATCACCCCCGATGGACGCGAAGTGTGGGTGACCAACGAGCTGTCCGGCACGGTGAGCATCATCGATGCGGCCAAGAACCAGGTGGTGGGCAGCATCCGCTTCCAGCCCAAGGGCTTCCGCCCCGAGGACGTCACGCCGGTGGGCATCGTCATGACCGGCGATGGCCGGATCGCCTACATCACCCTGGGGCGGGCCAACCACGTCGCCGTAGTCGATGTACCGAGCCGGCGCATCACCGACCTGGTGCTGGTGGGACGGCGTGCCTGGGGCCTGGCGCTGAGCCGCGACGAGTCGCGGCTGTTCGTGGCCAACGGGCTGAGCGACGATCTGTCGGTGATCGACACCGCCAGCCGGCGGGTGATCAAGTCGGTGCCGGTAGGACGGGTGCCGCATAGCGTGGTGGTGGATGATTGAGGGGAGAGCGCCTGTGTCAACCACGCGGTCGCCAGTGCCCGATACCCTATTCCTCCTGATTTTGCTGCTCGGTGGCCTCGGCACCGCCGCCCACGGCGCCGAAACCCTCACCGTCGGCTATCTAGACCTGGCCGATGACCCGCGCTACCGCGACGAGTACCGGGAAGAAGAGCTGCGCGGCCTGCCCTGGGGGCGGCCCTATGCCGGCGCCGAGCTGGCGGCCAGGGAAGCGCGCTTTCCACTGGCGGCGGTGGGCCTGGCGCTCGACCTGCGGCATGAATCGGCGGCCGGTCCCGAAGAGCTGCCGGCGCGGCTGGCGGTGCTGCGCCAGGCAGGGGCGGCGGCGGTGCTAGTCGATCTGCCCGGTGAGCGGCTGGCGGCCCTGGCCGCCGACGATCTGCTGCTGCTCAACGTCTCGGCCCGCGACGATGCCCTGCGCCAGACGCAATGCCGGGCCAATCTGCTGCACCTCATCCCCGCCGAGGCCATGTACCAGGACGCCCTGGCCCAGTACCTGGTGGCGCGCAAGTGGCGCCAGGTGCTGGTGCTGCAGGGGCCGGCGGCAGCCGATGCGGCGCGGGTGGCGAGCTTCCAGCGCGCTGCCGGGCGTTTCGGCCTCAAGATCGTCGCCGTGCGCCCCTTCGTCTACGGCAACGACCCGCGCCAGCGTGAGCAGAACAATCTGGCGCTGCTGACTAGCGGGGCCGATTACGATGTGCTCTACATCGCCGATGCCGGCGCCGAGTTCGCCCGTGAGGCGGCCTACCGCGGCCAGTTGCCGCGTCCTCTGGTTGGCGCCGAGGGGCTGCTGGCCGAGGCCTGGCACTGGGCCTGGGAGCGCCACGGTGCGCCACAGCTCAACAAGCGCTTCCGCAAGCAGACCGGGCGGCCCATGGACGATGCCGCCTGGGCCGCCTGGCTGGGCGTGAAGGCGCTGGCCGAAGCCGCGCTGCGCACCCAGAGCCGCGATCCGGCGCAGCTTGCGGCCTATCTGCGCGGCGCCGGGCTGGTGCTGGACGGCTTCAAGGGCTATCGCCTCGATTTCCGTTCCTGGGATGGGCAGTTGCGCCAGCCGCTGCTGCTCACTAGTCACAATTGGGTGGTGGAGCGAGCGCCGCTGGAAGGCTTTTTGCACCAGAGCAACAACCTCGACACCCTCGGCTTCGACCGCCCGGACAGCCGCTGCCGGGCCGGCGGGGGCTAGCCATGCGCGCCCTGCATGCCGTGCGTGCCCTGGGCGCGGTGATCGCCCGCGAGGTGAGCAAGTCGCTGCGCCAGAGCGGGCGGCTGTTCGCCGCCCTGGTGCGGCCGCTGCTGTGGCTGGTGGTATTCGCCGCTGGCTTCCAGAACGTGTTCGGCGTCTCCATCATTCCGCCCTATGACACCTACGTGGAGTACCAGGTCTACATCCTGCCCGGCCTGCTCGGCATGGTGCTGCTGTTCAACGGCATGCAGTCGTCGCTGGCCATGGTCTATGACCGCGAGATGGGCATGATGCGGCTATTGCTCACCGCGCCGCTGCCGCGCTGGTACCTGCTGGCCTGCAAGCTGCTCGCCGGCACGCTGTTGTCGCTGCTGCAAGCCTATGCCTTTCTCGCCATCGCCTGGCTGTACGGCATCGCGCTGCCGCCCCTGGGCGCGCTCTACGCCCTGCCGGCGCTGCTCGCCGGCGGGCTGATGTTGGGGGCGCTGGGGCTGCTGCTGTCGGTATCCATCCGCCAGCTCGAGAACTTCGCCGGCACCATGAATTTCGTCATCTTCCCGATGTTTTTCATCTCGCCGGCACTGTATCCGCTGTGGAAGCTGCAAGAATCCGGCGCCGAGTGGGTGTATCAGCTGGCCCGCGTCAATCCCTTCAGCCACGCCGTGGAACTGATCCGCTACGCCTTGTATGGCCAGTTCAATGGGTTGGCCCTGGGCGTGGTGGTCGGCTGCACGGCGGTGTTTTTTCTGTGCGCCGTGTGGGGTTACGACCCGCAGCGCGGGCTCGGGCGGCGTAGCGCTCGACCCAACTGAGTGTTCGAGCTCATTGTGGAAGTGTTCCGAGATTGCACCGCAATCGTGACAGTCTGTCCTCTCTCCATTTTTTCTTGTATCACTGTTCTGATGGTTAATTTCAGTGTAATCAACAAGATATGTTGATGGCATCGTTATTGCCATTCTTAAAGATGGGCATGGATGATCCATGCCGCTGTCCTGCCTTGGGACAGTACAGATCTGAACCCAAAGACTGGAGGAAAACATCATGCTGTGGAGCGAACCCGAATATTGCGACCTGCGTCTGGGCTTCGAAGTGACCGCTTACGTCTACGTCCGCTGAGTCTCTTCGGGGGGTCAGGGTGTTCTGGCCCCCGTTCCCCTTCCCCATACAGATCGCCCGATATGACCGAGAACACGCCCATCGTTCGCGAGGCCGTGGTGGCGCTGCACCCGATGTATCTACTGCGCTGGGAGGAGCCCCAGCAGGCCTATGTGCTGCTCTATCCTGAGGGGGTGGTCAAGCTCAACCAGACCGCCGCCGCCATCCTGCGCTTGTGTGACGGCAGTCGCACCGTGGCCGCTCTCATCGGCGAGCTGGAGAACCAATACACCGGCGCCGGCATCGCCGATAGTGTGCGTCGGTTCCTGGAGGTGGCCCATGCCAAAGGCTGGATCAGGCTTGAGTCTTGACGGCGCTGGCATCCCGATGTGGATGGTGCTGGAGCTGACTTACCGCTGCCCCCTGCAGTGCCCCTGGTGCAACAACCCGCTGGACTTCGAGCGCTACGGCAACGAGCTGTCCACCGAGGAATGGAAGCGGGTGCTGCGCGAGGCCCGAGCCATGGGCGCCCTGCAACTGGGCTTCTCCGGCGGCGAGCCGCTGCTGCGCCCGGATCTGGAACAACTGGTGGCCGAGGCCGAGCGGCTGGGCTATTACACCAACCTCATCACCTCCGGCATGGGCTTGAGTGCCGAGCGTCTGGCCGCCCTCAAGACCGCCGGCCTCAAGCAAATCCAGCTCAGCATCCAGTCCAGCAACCGTGAGCTCAACGACGCTCTGGTCGGCGCTCAGGTCTTTGACGCCAAGCGCGAGGCGGCACGCCTGATCAAGGCCCAGGGCTTCCCCATGGTGCTGAACGTGCCCCTGGTGCGACAAAACATCGGGCAGGTGGAAGACATTCTGGCCATGGCCGAGGAGATCGGCACCGACTATCTGGAGTTCGCCAATGTCCAGTACTACAACTGGGCCCTCCTGAACCGGCCCGAGCTCCTACCCAGCCGCGAGCAGATCGAGCGGGCCGAGACGGCGGTGCAGGCCGCCCGGCAGCGCCTGGGCAAGCGCATGACCATCTATTTCGTCATCCCCGATTACTACGATGACCGGCCCAAGGCCTGCATGAACGGCTGGGGCACCATCCACTTGACCATCGCCCCGGACGGCACTGCGCTGCCCTGCCAGGAGGCGCGGGTGATCCCCGGGCTGGATTTCCCCAGCGTCCGCAACCATTCCCTGGAATGGATCTGGCGCGAGTCACCCGCCTTTAACGCCTACCGGGGCGATGGCTGGATGAGAGAGCCCTGCCGCTCCTGTCCGGAGAAGGAAAAGGACTTCGGCGGCTGCCGCTGCCAGGCCCTGCTGCTCACCGGCGACGCCGCCCATGCCGATCCGGTGTGCAGCAAGTCGGCACACCATCACCGCATCCAGGCCGCCCTGGCCGAGGCCCACGACCCGACCCGCCTGGAACGGCCCCTGGTGATGCGCCGGCGCAAGGCCATCAACACCGCTTTCATGGGACGGCGGCCATGAGGCTGCCGCACGAGACCCCGCTGGGGACGGTGACCGCCGGGCTGGTGCTGACCGTGGCGCTGGTGATCCTGGTGCGGCTGCTGGGCTAGAGGGCAAGGCCATGCTCCTCGCTACCCTCGATCTGCTGGCCCGCTGGCTGCACATCATTGGCGTGCTGATATGGATGGGTCACAACTACGCCAACGTGGTGCAAAACCCGGTGTACCGGCCGGTGCGGGCCGACGACAGCGGCGCGCTCCAGGGCATCACCCTGGCCGCCATGAAACGCGAACACGGCACCTTCCGTTATGCCTCCCTGGTGGCCCTGGGCAGCGGCCTGTTCATGCTCTGGTACCGGGGCCTGCTGCCGGACGCCCTGACCCTGTCCGGCCCTGGCCGGATCATTGGGATAGGGGTGTGGAGCGGCACTCTGATGGTGCTGAATCTGTGGCTGGTGCTGTGGCCCCATCAGAAGAAAGTGCTGGGCTTCGTGCCGGCCAGACCCGAGGAGCGGGTGCGCTGCTCCCGCATCACCTTTCTCGCGTCCAGGACCAATACTATCCTGTCCCTGCCCACCCTATTCTTCATGCTGGCGGGCAGCCACGGCGGCTTTCTGTTCCTGTGAGGCTGGCCATGGCCAGGATTTTCAACTTCGCCGCCGGCCCGGCCACGCTACCGGCGCAGGTGCTGGCACAGGCCCGGGACGAGCTGCTGGACTGGCAGGGCAGCGGCCTGTCGGTGCTGGAACTGCCCTTCACCAGCCCCGAGTTTCGGGTCATCCAGGAGCGGGCCGAGGCTGATCTGCGGGCGCTGCTGGCCATTCCCGATGACTATCGGGTGCTGTTTCTGCAGGGCGGGGCCTATGCTCACGCCGCCCTGCTGGCCCAGAACCTGCTGGGCGGGAGACGGGCCGATTACGTGGAGACTGGTCACTGGTCCCGGCGCGCCGCCGGCGAGGCCGAGCGCTACGGCCGGGTGGACATTGCCGCCAGTGGCGCAGCCAGTGGCTTCACCGCCATCCCGCCTCAAGAGCAGTGGCGGCTCAATCCTTCCGCCGTCTACTGCCACATCACCAGCAACGAGACCGCCGACGGGGTGCAGTTCCACTGGATCCCGGATACCGGTGCCGTACCCCTGATAGCGGACATGACCTCGGATATCCTGTCGCGGCCGGTGGATGTGCGCCGCTATGGGCTGATCTACGCCAGCGCCCAGAAGAACATCGGTCCGGCCGGCCTGACCCTGGTGATCGTCCGGGAGACGCTGCTGGCGCAGGCGCCGGCCGCGCTGCCGGCGGTGTTCGCCTATGGCTGCCAAGCCGCCGCCGGCTCCCGGGTCAACACCCCGCCCACCTTCGCCGTGTACCTGACCGGGCTGGTGTTGCAATGGCTGCACCGACAGGGCGGGCTTGCCGAAATGGCCCGGCGCAACCGCGACAAGAGCCGGCGCTTATACGCCGCCATCGACGCCAGCGGCGGCTTCTACCGCTGTCCGGTGGCACTCGCCGACCGCTCCTGGATGAACGTCCGCTTCCACCTGCCCGATGATGTGCTCACCACCGCCTTCCTGGCCGAGGCCGAAGCCCACGGGCTGCGCTATCTGCGGGGCCATGGCGCGGTGGGCGGCATTCGCGCCAGCCTATACAACGCCATGCCGGAGGCAGGGGTAGAGGCTCTGATCGGGTTCATGGCCGATTTCGCCGAGCGTCACCGTGACCGGATCTAGGCAGGGCGCGGGGCGCCGAGTCATGGGGCTCGACTTTCCCAATCCGGTGGGCATGGCCGCAGGCTTCGATCGGGACGGCCGGCTGCTCGCCTCCCTGCCGGGCAGCGGCCTGGGTTTCGCCGAGATCGGCACCGTCAACGCCAGCGCCAGCGACCATCCGCTGCTGATACGGCTGGCCGCCCGCCTGGCGCGGGCCCGCGCTCTGCCGGGACTGCCGCCGGTGGGGGTGAGTATCGGCAGCTTGCGGGATAGCCTGGACGGAGCAGCCCTGGCCGATTACGCATCGGCCATGATGGCGCTCCTGCCCCAGGTGGACTTCTTCACCCTCAACTTGTCCCGGCCCGGCAGCCCTGGGCGCGGCTCTGCCGTCGATCCCGCGGCCCTGGCCGGTTTCCTGGCGAGCCTGTGCCAGCGCTGTCAGGCCCTCGGCGCCGAGCGCTGGCGCCCGGTGCCGCTGGTGCTGAAGCTAGCCGTCGAGCCGGGCGAGGTCATGCCGCCGGCGGCACGGTTGGCTGGGGAACTGGGCTTTGATGCCGTGCTGGCCGCCTTCGAGGGGTGGCCCTGTCGGGAGTCGGTGCTGCGGCGGATCGAGACCCTAGCGAAGTGCCTGGAGCCGATACCACTGCTGGTAGTGGGCGGGATTCGCAGCGCCGCCGATGTTCGCGACCGGCTGGCTGCCGGCGCTGTCCTGGTGCAGGTCTACAGTGCCCTGCTTGGTCAGGGGCCGGCGGCGGTCCGGTCGCTGCTGGCGGAGCCGGTATAGGTGTATTTCCCGGCGCGCCGGGACTGTATCCAGGCTGAGCCAGGATGTCGCTCCATCTGCTTGACATCTGTCCCGTTTCCGTGACGATCACGTCTCTCAGAGCATTTCATGGTTAATTTTTTATTTGAAATCAAATAACTATAAAGTTGGCGCCAAGTTTGCTTTATAGGGCTCGTGGCGTGGATCGGCGCGCCGCGAAAGCAACCAAGCCCCAATTGGATCGTTGTGAGGAGATACGACATGCTCTATGTACAGCCCGGACAGCCCGGTTCCAAGGTCACCTTCAAGTCCCGCTATGCCAACTACATCGGCGGCGAGTGGGTCGCTCCGGTAGAGGGACGCTACTTCGAGAACATCACCCCGGTGACGGGCAAGCCCTTCTGCGAGATCCCGCGCTCCTCGGCTGCCGACATCGAACTGGCACTGGATGCGGCCCACAAGGCCAAGGCTGCCTGGGGCAAGACCTCGCCCACCGAGCGTTCCAACCTCCTCAACAAGATCGCCGATCGGATGGAGGCGAATCTGGAGATGCTGGCGGTGGCCGAGACCTGGGATAACGGCAAGCCGATCCGCGAGACCCTGGCCGCCGACATTCCGCTGGCCATCGATCACTTCCGCTACTTCGCCGGCTGCATCCGCGCCCAAGAGGGCAGCATCGCCGAGCTCGATCACGACACCGTGGCCTACCACTTCCACGAACCGCTGGGCGTAGTTGGCCAGATCATCCCCTGGAACTTCCCCATCCTCATGGCGGCGTGGAAGCTCGCCCCGGCACTGGCTGCCGGCAACTGCGTGGTACTCAAGCCGGCCGAGCAGACCCCGGTCTCCATCCTGGTGCTGGTGGAGTTGATCCAGGATCTGCTGCCGCCGGGCGTGCTCAACGTGGTCAACGGCTTCGGCGTGGAGGCCGGCAAGCCGCTGGCGACCAGCAAGCGCATCGCCAAAGTGGCCTTCACCGGCGAGACCACTACCGGGCGGCTGATCATGCAATACGCCGCCGAGAACATCATTCCGGTGACGCTCGAGCTGGGCGGCAAGTCCCCCAACATCTTCTTCCCCGACGTGATGACGGCGGACGATGAGTTTCTGGACAAGGCGGTAGAGGGCTTCACCATGTTTGCCCTCAACCAGGGCGAGGTCTGTACCTGCCCGTCCCGCGCCCTGATCCACGAATCCATCTACGACCGCTTCATGGAGCGGGTGCTGGCGCGAGTGAAGGCGGTGCGCCAGGGCCATCCCCTGGATAGCGACACCATGATCGGCGCCCAGGCTTCCAGCGAGCAGCTCGACAAGATCCTCAGCTACATCGATATCGGCCGCCAGGAAGGGGCGCAGTGCCTGATTGGCGGCGGCCGCAACCAGCTCGGCGGCGAGCTGGCCGGTGGCTATTACGTCCAGCCCACGGTGTTCCGCGGCCACAACCGTATGCGCATCTTCCAGGAAGAGATCTTCGGCCCGGTGGTATCGGTGACGACCTTCAAGGACGAGGACGAGGCGCTGGCCATCGCCAACGACACCCTCTACGGCCTGGGCGCCGGCGTCTGGACCCGTGACATCAACCGCGCCTACCGTTTCGGTCGCGCCATCCAGGCCGGGCGGGTGTGGACCAACTGCTACCACGCCTATCCGGCCCATGCCGCTTTCGGCGGCTACAAGCAATCCGGCATCGGCCGCGAGACCCACAAGATGATGCTTGAGCACTACCAGCAGACCAAGAACCTGCTGGTGAGCTACAGCCCCAAGGCGCTCGGCTTCTTCTAACCCATAACGGCCTTATCCCCGATGCCCCTCTTCCTTCGGAGAGGGGCAGGGGGTAGGGCAGAGGAGGTGCGTCATGGCTGAAACGGTGTCCCGCGTCGTTGCCACCGCGGCCGCGCTCGCCCTCATCGAGCGGCTCAAGGCGCGGCACGGCCCGTTGATGTTCCACCAGTCCGGCGGCTGCTGCGACGGCAGCTCGCCGATGTGCTACCCGTTGGGCGAGTTCCGCGTCGGCGGCGCCGATGTACGGCTCGGCGAGATCGGCGGCTGTCCTTTCTACATGAGCGCCGCCCAGTTCGAGTACTGGCAACACACCCAGTTGATCATCGACGTGGTCCCGGGGCGGGGCGGGATGTTCTCTCTGGAAGGCCCGGAAGGGCTGCGTTTCCTCACCCGCTCGCGGCTCTACGAAGATGCCGAATTGGCGCGCCTGACGCCCGTTCAGCCGGGATCCCCTCCTTCTCCCGGTTGAGTTGGCGGTGTCGGCCCTATCCGGGGCCGGCACCGTCTTTCTTTGGGTGTAGGAAGCTTTCGCCGAAATCGACGTCGGCCCGTTCGCTTATGGAAACGAAATGCGAAAAACCGATGCCGCGCGGCTTGTGCGCCTTGACGAATCGGTTCGAACGCCGGACGGCGGTTGACGTCCATCACGCTTTGTCAGATAGCGCATGCTGAACAGATACAACACCTCCATCGCCACCAGGCTCAGCGATTCGCCGCCGTTGATGCGCAGGTCGTCATAGACGGTTCTCCCTTCCTCGATGGCGGCGCGATCTCGGCGCCGTCGAGGCTCTCGAGCAGGCGCAGGTCCGCCGGCACCTTGTCGCCGCAGGCCCGGAAGACGCTGTCGCCCGGCACCAGTTGCTCAGCCGGAATCTCGCGCCGCAGCAGAAAGCGAGCGAGCTCACCGTGGTTCCTTCCTGGAGGTGATCGGGTCCTCCCTCCTTTGGCAGGGGGAGGACGTCAAGTCGGGCGTCGAGGCGTGATGGCGTCGTCCTCAGTCGCCGTCGCTGGCAAATCCGAGCAGTTGCAGCAGGCTCAGGAACAAGTTGTAGATCGCCACATACAGGCTGACGGTGGCCATGATGTAGTTGGTTTCGCCGCCGTTGACCAGGCGGCTCGTCTCGAACAGGATCAGCCCCGCCATCAGCAGCACGAATGCGGCGGAGACGGCAAGCGACAGCGCCGGCATCTGCAAAAACATCGCCGCCAGTCCGCCCAGAAACGCCACCAGGATGCCAGCGAACAGGAAGCCGCCGAGGAAGCTGAAGTCTTTGCGACTCGCCAGCGCATAGGCCGACAGGCCGAGGAAGGTCGCCGCCGTACCGCCCATGGCCGTCATCACGACCTGGTGCCCGTTGGGCAGCGACAGATAGGCGCTGACGATTGGCCCCAGCGTATACCCCATGAAGCCGGTGAGCGCGAAGACGAAGGTGAGACCCAGCGCGCTGTTGCGGAAGCGGGTGGTGAGGAACAGCAGCCCGAAGTACCCGACCAGGGTCAGCAGCAGACCGGGATGGGGCAGACGCAGCGCGGCCGTCCCCGCCGCCACTGCGGCGCTGAAGGCCAGCGTCAGCGACAGCAGCCAGTAGGTGTTGCGGAGCACGCGGTTGACGGCCAGTGAAGCCTGAACCGCAGCGACCGGCCGGCGAGCGACCAGGATTTCATTGGTGTTCATGCGACTTACCTCGATTCATGTCGGTGATCACTGAAGCAGACTGGTACGCTCTCAAGCCCAAACCGGACCGGTTTCATCGTACCGGCGGGCCAGAAAGCGCCGCTTGGGCTTTTGCCGCTGGTGGATCTGCCGGCCGACTTGCCGCACGGTGCGCTCAGCCGCCAGATCGATCGTTGTGTAGAGATCGGTGCCGAGATCCTTGATGACGATAGCGGGCATGCACCGCAGCCGGACCAGGATCCGGCACAGCTTGTCGGCGCCGCCGCGCGGGCCATTCACATCGCCGAGGCAAACAGTGACGCGCTGGACCCAGGATCCGTAACGTCCCAGGGCGAATCCGAGCCGGCGCGCAACGTGCTCGCGCAAAGCGGCGGTGAGTTTGAAGCCTCTAGCCTGAATGTCGAGTTGCATGTTCCATCTCCTCCTGTCGTGGGTTGGCAAGGGTGACTGTACGCAACCCTGTCATTCAGGTAAATTCGATTTATTCTGCTAAATACATCGTTATTTTCGATTGATATAAAATCTCAATGAATCTCAAGCATCTGTTTTATTTCTGGAAAGCGGCGACTGCCGGCAGCATTGCGCGGGCCGGAGAAGAGTTGAAGATCACGCCGCATACCATCAGCGGGCAGATCCAGTTGCTGGAACAGCGCCTCGGCGCCGAGTTGTTCGTCCGCCAGGGCCGCAAGCTGGAACTCACCGAAGCGGGAAAGCTGGCGCTGGGCTATGCCGAGGAAATCTTCTCCCTGCAGGCCGAGTTGGAGGAAACGATCCGGCTCTACCCCGATGGCCGTCCCATGGAATTCCGGGTCGGGGTGGCTGACGCTGTACCCAAGTCGCTCGCCTACCGCTTGCTCGAGCCCGCTGTGCGTCTGCCCACGCCGGTCAAGATCATCTGCCAGGAATGGAAGATCGATAGCTTGCTCTCCGAACTGGCGGTGCATCGGCTCGACCTGGTGATCGCCGATGCACCGATTCCGCAGACAGTCGACGTGCGCGCCTACAACCATCGCTTGGGCGAATCCGGCCTGAGTTTTTTTGCCAGTCCGACGCTGGCACAGCGCTGTGACGGCGGCTTTCCCCACTGCCTCGAAGGCATGCCCATGCTTTTGCCGGGACCGGATTCCGCGATCCGACTGAAGTTGCTGCGCTGGTTGGAGCGGCAGAAGATAACGCCGAGATGCGTCGGCGAGTTCGACGGCAGTTCACTGATGACGGCCTTCGGCGAGGGCGGCGTCGGGGTTTTCGTCGCGCCCACCGTCCTGGAGCAGGAAATTCAGGCACGGCACGAGGTGGAGATCATCGGCAGGAGCCGGGAGGTTCTCGCCGAGTATTTCGCCATTTCCGTGCAAAGGCGACTGACGCATCCTTGCGTATTGGCGATCACCGATGCTGCCCGCCGCAGCCTCTTGCCCACGGCAAGCACCGAGCACGCTGCCGATGTCCCGCTTACCTGAGCACTGCGACCATCGCGCGGCCCGCTTCCCGCAGCCGGGCGGGGGAGGTGGTCGAGCAGTGGGTGTCGGCGAGAGCCGGCCCGGTCAAAGGTGGCTCAAGCGCCGTGAATTGCGCGGGTTGCGGAAGACGAGCGGCTGGGGTCGGGCGGCCTCGGCGGCGCGGCGAGCCGAGTCGATCGCCGCCAATACCCGCTCGTGATGCGGCGACAGGCTACAGACCGGATCGGCTGCGGTGGCATCGCCGGTGAGCAGGAACGCCTGGCAGCGGCAGCCGCCGAAGTCCTTTGTCTTCTCCGGGCAGGAGCGGCAGGGCTCCTGCATCCAGTCGTAGCCGCGGAAGCGATTGAAGGCCGGCGATTCGCGCCAGATCCAGTCGAGGGTGTGCTCGCGCACGTTGGGGAAGGTCAGCCCCGGCAGCTGGCGGGCGGCGTGGCAGGGCAGGGCGGCGCCGTCGGGGGTGATGGTGAGGAACACTTTGCCCCAGCCGTTCATGCAGGGCTTGGGGCGCTCTTCGTAGTAGTCCGGCACCACGTAGTAGATCTTCATGTGCCCGCGCATCCTCTCCTGCCAGGCATGGGCCACGGTCTCGGCGCGGGCGAGCTGCTCACGGGTGGGCAGCAGCCGGTCGCGGTTGACCCAGGCCCAGCCGTAGTACTGGGTGGTGGCCAGCTCCACGTAATCCGCCTGCAGCTCCGCCGCCAGGCTCAGCACCGCATCGATCTCGTCGATGTTGTCGCGATGCAGCACGAAGCACAGCACCATGGGATAACCCTGAGCCTTGACCGCCCGGGCCATGGCCAGCTTGTGGCGGAAGGCGGCGGTGCCGGCGATGAGATCGTTGAGCTCCTCGCCGCTGGCCTGAAAGCTCACCTGGATGTGGTCCAGCCCGGCGGCGCGTAGCCGCGCGATACGCGCTTCACTCATGCCCACGGCGGAGGTGATCAGGTTGCTGTAGTAACCGAGCCGGCGCGCCTCGGCGACGATGGTTTCCAGATCGCGGCGGGTCAGCGGCTCGCCCCCGGACAGGCCGAGCTGGGTGGCGCCCAAGGCACGGGCCTCGCGCAGCACCCGCAGCCAGGTATCGGTGTCCAGCTCGTCGCGCCGAGCGGCGTAGTCCAGCGGGTTGGAGCAATACGGACACTGCAGCGGGCAGGCATAGGTCAGCTCCGCCAACAACCAGAAGGGCCGGGAGACCTCAACCGAGCCGGATCCAGCCGCGTTCATGGGCGATCTCCAGGAATTCGCGTACATCGGCGGCGAGATCGACGCCAGGGAACAGCACCTCCAGGGTGGCGATGATGGCCGCTGCATCGCGGCTGCCGTCGCACAGCCTGAGGATCGCGGCGGCGCTGGGGTTGAGCGTGACCATGCCCTCGGGGTAGAGCAGCACGTCGGCCTGCTGGGCCTCCTCCCACTGCAGGCGATAGCCGGGGGCAAGGCGCAGGATTGCGGTGGTCGGATTCATGGTGCGCGCTCCTCGACGGTGAAGAACGGCGGCATCTCCAGCACGTAGGCCAGGTACATGGCGTCCAGCATGCTCCACAGCACTTCCAGCTTGAAGCGCAGGATATCCAGGGCGCGTTGCTGCAGAGCGCGGGTGTCGAAATGGGCCAGGGTCAGGGCCAGGCCGTGTTCCACGTCGCGGTGCGCCTGGGTCAGGCGGTTGCGGAAGTACTCGAGGCCCTCGGGCTCGATCCACGGATAGCGCTGCGGCCAGCCCTCCAGGCGCTGGCGGTGGATGGTGGGGGCGAACAGCTCGGTGAGCGACGAGGCTACCGCCTCCTGCCACGGTGCCTGGCGGGCGAAGTTGACATAGGCGTCGACGGCGAAGCGTACCCCCGGCAGCACCAGGCGCTGCGACTCCAGGGTGGCACGGTCCAGACCCACCGCCTCGCCCAGCCGAGTCCAGGCCTCGATGCCGCCCTCGCTGTCAGCATCGCCGTCGTGGTCGAGGATGCGCTGAATCCAGCGCCGCCGCACCTCGCGCTGCGGGCAGTTGGCGAGGATCACGGCGTCCTTGCGTGGTATGTTGATCTGGTAATAGTAGCGGTTGGCTACCCAGCCCTGGATCTGGGCGCGGCTGAGCTCGCCCTGGTGCATGGCCACCTGGAACGGGTGGTGGATATGGTAGCGACTGCCCAGGGCGCGCAGCCGCGCCTCGAATTCGGCGGGGGACCAGGGGGTGTCGGCGCTCGTCATAGAATAATGTCCATGCCGTCGTAGGCCACTTCGATCCCGGCGGCGACGAGCTCGGCCCGCTCGGGCGAGTCCTCGTCCAGGATCGGGTTGGTGTTGTTGATGTGGATGAGGATCTTGCGCCCGCGCAGGGAACGCAGCACCTCGATCATGCCACCGCGGCCGGATTGCGGCAGATGCCCCATCTCGGCGGCCAGCTTGTGGCCTACCCCGGCCAGGATCATCTCGTCCTCGCGCCAGAAGGTGCCATCGACCAGCAGCGCATCGGCGCTCTCCAGGTACGGTTGCAAATGCGGCTCGATCTCGCCCAGGCCGGGCGCATAGAACACCCGCCGGCCGCTGTCCTCGTCCTCGATCAGCAGGCCCAGGTTGTCGCCGGGGTGGGGATCATGCCGGTGCGGCGAATAGGGCGGCGCCATGCTGGACAGGGCCACGGCGGTCAAGCGCAGGCCTGGCACCTCGGCAATGGCAAAGCTGCAGCCGTCCAGGGGGACGGGGCGCCGTTCCACACCGCAGTAGTGGCCGAGCACGCCGATCAGCGGCAGGCCCGAGGTCAGGTCGTGATAGACCGGGTCGCTGCAATAGAGACGGATCGGCGGCCCCTCGCGCAGCGCCAGCAGGCCGCTGACGTGGTCGATCTGGCTGTCCATGAGCAGCACGGCGGCGATGGCGGTGTCGCGCAGGCGCCGGCCCGGCTGCAGCGGCGCGAAGGCGGCCAGTTGGGCACGGATGTCCGGCGAGGCGTTGATCAGCAACCAGTTCTGGCCGTCGCCGCTCACGGTGAGCGACGACTGGGTGCGCGGTCGTGCGCGCAGAATACCGGCACGCAGGCCGGCACAGTTGCGGCAGTTGCAGTTCCACTGTGGGAAACCGCCGCCGGCGGCGGAGCCGAGGATACGGATGTGCATGGGGCGCGATGCCTTGCGAAAGGCTCCCGACCCGGCACTGCCCGGGCCGGGAGCGCCGGGATCAGCGGTTGGCGATGTACATGGTCACTTCGAAGCCGAAGCGCATCTCGGTGAAACTGGGCTTTTCCCATCTCATGGTGGTGCTCCTCTGATATGGAATGGTTATAAGTGTGTCGCACGACACGCCAAAAGTTCACGCAGGTTCCGTGCCAGCGCCGGCACTATCGCTAAGTGCCGGTCAACAATGGAAAAAGACCCGATTTGATGGATGCATGCCGGCTCGGCTGTCACGCCCCTGTGACAGGAACGTGACAGCCAGTGACAATGTCACGAGGCCAGGGTGGGCGGGGTGATGCCGTGCTTCTTCAGCTTGCGGTAGAGGGTGTTGCGGCTGATGCCGAGGTGCTGGGCGGTGCTGGTCATGTTCCAGCGGTGTGCCTCCAGTTCCCGCAGCAGGGCCATCTTCTCCGCGTTCTGTAGGGCCCGGCCCTCAGTCTCGGTCATGGTGACAGGGAGATCCGCCGTCGGGGGTGCGATCAGGGCCGTCATGCCCACCGGCGCGCACGCTACTCCCTGCGGCTGAGTGCTGTTGCGCCGGGTCAGCTCCGGTGGCAGATCTTCCAGGCGGATCAGATCGCCCTCGCACAGGGCGATGGCGGTGCGCAGCACGTTGCGCAACTGGCGGATGTTGCCCGGCCACGGGTAGTGCGCCAGGCAGTCGAAGGCCTCGAAGCTTAACCGTATCGGCTGATTGCCGCACTCCAGGGCGAGCACGCCGCGGATCACCTCGGCGATGTCGGCGCGCTCACGCAGCGGCGGCAGGCTCAGCACCAGGCCGTTGAGACGGTAGTAGAGATCCTCGCGGAACTGGCCGGCGGCGACCATGGCGGCGAGGTCGCGGTGAGTGGCGCTGATCAGGCGGATGTCCACCGGGATCGGATGCTCGGCACCGAGCGGCAGCACCTCGCGCTCCTCCAGCACGCGCAACAGCCGCGTCTGCAGGGTCAGCGGCATGTCGCCGATCTCGTCGAGGAACAGGGTGCCGCCATCGGCCTGCAGGATCTTGCCGCGCATGCCCTCGCGCCGCGCGCCGGTGAAGGCGCCGTGACGGTAGCCGAACAGCTCGCTCTCGATCAGGTTCTCCGGGATGGCAGCGCAGTTGACGGCCACGAACGGCTTGCCGGCGCGGGCGCTGGCCAGGTGCACGGCCTTGGCGAAAGCCTCCTTGCCGGTGCCGGTCTCACCGTTGAGCAAAATGGTGACGTCCTTGTTCATGACCCGCTCGGCGCAGCGCACGTTATAGGCCATCTGCGGGTCCTGACCGCGCAGGCCAGCGAGATCGAGGCGAATCGGCTGGGCCGGCGCGATGCTGCGCGGCGGCGCGACTGCGGGGATGCGCAGCGGTACCTGCTCCGGACCGCGCAGCATGGCGAAGAAACCGTGGCCGGCGTGGTCGCGGATCGGCCACACTGCTGCCGGGGTCAAGCTGGAACGGCCCATGAGCAGCTCCAGGGGCGCATCGAACAGGGCGCCGATGGGCAGCCCCACCAGCTCGCTGCGCAGGCGGCTGCCGAGCTGGTTCAGGGCGCTCTGATTGAGCGCCAGGATGCGGCCTTCGCCGTCGAAGGCGATCATGCCCTCGCTCAGCAGCCCGACGAACTCGGGACGATGATGGAAGCGCAGCACCCACTGCTGGCGATAACAACGCACGAAGGCGCAGTTCTCGATGAGCTTGGCGGAGATGGTGGCCAGTGCCATGGCGTGGTACTGGCTCTGCTTGGAGTCGCGCGAGTTGACGGTAGAGGCATCGAGCACGGCGACGAGCTGGCCCTGCGGGTCGAAGATGGGCGCCGCCGAGCAGGACAGGCCGATGTGTCGGCTGAGGAAGTGGTCGTCGCGGTGGATGGTGATGGGCTGGCGCTCGATCAGACAGGTGCCGATGCCGTTGGTGCCTTCGTGCTCCTCGCTCCAGTTGGCGCCCAGCCACAGCCCGGCTCTCTGGAACAGGCGCGCGGCGTCGGGATCGGTGACGCAGTTGAGGATGTAGCCCTCGCAGTCGGTGAGGATGATGGCGCTGCCCGAGCCGGAAATCTGCTGATAAAGGCTGTCCATCTCGACCCGCGCGATCTCGATGATGTCCTCCAGGCGGGCCTGGCGCTCGGCCAGCCGTGGCTGATCCAGGACCAGCGTATCGTAGGCGCCGGTCGGCGCCAGGCGGTAGTCCTGTAAACAGCGGCTCCAGGAGCGGATGACGTTGGGGTCGGGCGAGCGCTGCGCCAGTGCGCCGCGCTCACTGAAAGCAAGCGACATCACCCGCGCGACGTGCTGGGATGGGGTGGCCATCGATGTTTCTCCTTCCTCTTTACCGGTCGTGGTGATACCGGCTGGTATTGCGCACCGGGCGCTGTTGCGCCTCTTGCTGTGCGTCTGTTGTTCATCGCCTATCCGAGTGCTGCTCGAATTGCATATCAATCTAGTCTAGCGGTCTTCGTGAGCACAGAGAACCCGATTTTTTCATCAGTCGGTAGCCATTATTGCGCAATCCAGTGACAGGCTGTTCCATCCCCGTGACAATCGCCAGACATCCACTGTCTAGGCAACCCGCGGAAACGGATGGAGGGCGATATTGTTCACGATTTTTCAATGAGTTGATTGAATTGGCATCATGGTTGCTAAAAATTAGAGCACAGATCAACACGATAGCCACACCATTGGAGGTTGTAGAGTAATGACGCGCGGTCTGATGCTTCTTGGCGGGTCTATGCTGATGCTGCTCGCCGGTACGGCTCTGGGTCATGGCGATGTCTCGCCGCAGCCCGTGGATACTACGGGGCTGGAGCCCCTGGGCGAGGAGTGGCGCCCCACCAACCCTTACCGCGGTAACGAGGTGGCAATCAACATCGGCAAGTCCGCCTACGCGCAGAACTGCGCCCGCTGCCATGGCCTGGATGCGGTGTCCGGCGGCATCGCCCCCGATCTGCGCAAGCTGGAACAGGGCGATGCCGGCGACGAATGGTTCCAGGAACGGGTACGCAATGGCGCGGTGCGTAACGGCGCCGTGTACATGCCCAAGTTCGCCCAGCCGGAAGGGCCGCTCAGCCAGGAGGCGCTGTGGGCGATCCGTGCCTGGCTGGAGACCGTGCGTATCGACTGACTCGCAGTGGTAGAGGAACGGCCAGGGGTTGGCCGAGGAAACTGCGGGCGTCGCAATGGCGCCCGCCTTTGTCGGCTGTTTCGACATGGGAGGTTGCGGTGAAAGACAGCGAATTCTGCCGGCATATTCTGGGCGTCGTGGCGCCCTGGGATGTAAGCCGCGTGGCCTGCGACCCGGAGCACAAGCGTATCGACGTTTGGATCAAATCCCAGCAGGGCGAGTCCTGGTTTGGGTTGCGGCGTACCCTGGAGTGCGCCACGTGCGGGCGGGTCTTCAATCTGCGTCAGGCGCTGCAGGAACATACCTGGCAGCATATCAGCATTGGCACTTTCAAGGTCTTCGTGCATGCTGAGCTGCCGGCGGATCCCGACTGCGCCGACAAGCCCGGTTGCTGCCTGTCACAGCCCTGGTTGGGGGCGCGAGCGGGGGCGTTGAGTGAAGCCCTGGAGCAACAGATCGGGCAGTTGCTGAGACTGCGTCTGCCCGAGGCCGAAATCGCCCGGCTGACCGGGGTCGATACCGGCGAGGTCCAGCGGCTACGGAGCCAGCGTCGCGGCGCGAGTGATGCCGCGTCCGTGATGGAGAGAGCGGGTGAGGACGATGCGGACGACATTCCACCGCGGCAGCATCCGATCTGGGCACGATTGTTGAGCGGCGAGATGGATGCCCAGATCAAGACCCTGTCGCTGAAATTGCTGCTCAGCCGCATCCGTGCCCAAGCGCGCCCGGACGATGGGGCTGCCCGGCTCGCCGACATCGATAACCTGCGGCGTTATTTCCTCAAGCATCGACACAGCTTGCGCAGCGAGATGGTCAGGATATTCCACTAAATCACGCGAGGGAGGTCACGAACGTGCCGCAAGCCGCTCTGATGCGCATCGAAGAGGTCGCCGCTCTGATCCGCCAGGGGCGGTCTTTGGCGCTGGCGGGGGATGAGGCGGCGTTGGAGGGATTGCCGCAAGGGCGCTGGATCGGTGGCACCATTCCCTATTTCATGACCGCCGCCGGCGGCCTGAGCAGCCGAGAGCGAATCTTTGTCCACGATGTCTCCGACTGGGGTGCGCAGCCTTCGATCCGGTACTACGCCCTTGATGAGCTGCATCGCGTGGCTCGCGACGCTCCCGATCACGGGGTGTCGCTCATCATCATCCCAGCCGGCAGCGAGGTGCATTCGGCCTATGCCCGCAATGCCCCCAACTACGACGACATGTACCTCAAGCCCCTGCTCGGCTGGGTCGCCGGCGTGCACCTGAGTGAGTTGGGACAGCGGGCGCCGCGCGTATACGATGGGTTGCTCGGCACCAGCGTGAGCGACTGTGCGGTGGTCATGCACATCCCCTTGCCGGCCACGCGTCACGCGCTCATCGATATCGTCAATCCATTCCAGCCCGGCGCCGGAGAGATCATCACTTTCGCGGCGACCGGCTTCGAAGCCGCCGACTGCCTGATCGACGGCCGGCCCGCCAATCTCGCCGACTATTACCGGGACCGCGCTCTCGACACCCGATTGCCGTTGGTGGCCGATTATTGCGGGGCGCCGATCAACGTCAGCATCCGTCAAGTGCATTACCGCGAGCGCCGGGTGGAGTTTTATGCGCCAGTCTTTCCCGGCGTCGAATACCGTCTGGCTCGGCCGTTGCCCGATTACCTGGTCGACTTCGCCGCGGCCATGCCGCCTGCGGCCGCGCGCGCGGTGTTCTCGTGCAACTGTATCCTCAACTATCTCTACGGCGAGTTGGAGGGACGGCAGACCCAAGGCATGGTCGGGCCATTCACCTTTGGCGAGATCGCCTATCAGCTCCTTAACCAGACCCTGGTCTACCTCACCTTCGACGACGCTACTTCTTGAACCAGCGTCCGCCGGCATCCTGCACGTACTGGCCGGCGGGGGTAGCCTGGATCAGGCGCTGGCCGGCCACGCTCTGCACCTCGGCCAGGGAGCGCCCGGTGCTGCGGGCGATCTGCTGATACTGCTGACGGCGCTCGGCGTTGATGCGCTCCACCAGACTGCGGATCTCGGCGCTGGGGGAGGCGGTGACGATGCCCAGCAGCCCGTCGGGGCGTTCCCCTACTAGCCCGCGGGCCTTGGCCTCGACCAGGGACGGTTCGGCGCCAGCGGGCAGGGCAGCGCCGAGGAGGAGGGCGCCGAGCAGGGCGATGAACGGGCGGCGGCGGATCATGGCTTGTGCTCCTTGGGAATGCCGAAAAGTTCGGGCTTGTCGGCGAACACCGCATCCAGCTCGCGATCGATCTTGATCCTGACCTCATGCTCGATGCGCACGTTGAGGTTGATCTCAATGGGCTTGTCGGGTGGCTGCACCTTGACCGTCGGGGTACAGGCGCCGAGCGCCAGGCCGAGCAGGGCGAAGCCCCAGAGGAGCGCTTGGCGATTAGGCGATGGCTGGGGTTTCATGGGGTTACGGGCTCCTCTCCAGAAGTCGTTGCAGGCGCTGGCGCAGCGTCTCCGGCAGTCGGTAGGCGTCAGCGCTGTCGCGCAGCAGGGCGGCTAGGGCGCCGCTCAGGTTGAGGTTCAGGGCTAGCGGGCGGCCGTCCTGGAACTGCGGGCTGCTGCCCTCGATGCGGCCGGTGGCCGACATTTCCCCGCCCACTGCACCGTCCAGGGCCAGTTCCAGGCGCTGGTAGCGGAAATCGCGCAGCGCCTGGCGCAGCAGCACCAGGTTGGGATCGCTCGCCTCGGCGAGGAAGGCCGGCGGCTCGGCCGGATCGTAACGCAGCTCGCCTGCGCCGTCGGCGGCGAGCCGACCGTCGTTGACCTGCACCCCGCTATCGCTGATGCCGAGTGGCAGCCGCCCGCTCAGGGTGCCGCTGCCGCGCAGACCTTCGAGGCGCAGCAGGTCCAGGAGCTGGGCGAGCTGCACGGCCTCCAGTTCCAGTACCACATCCCAGCGCGTGTCGCGGGAACGGGCGCTGAACGGCGCCAGACGCAGCCGGCCGCCGGCCCAGGTGAAGTCGGCCACGTTCACCTCCAGCCGGTCACCGGCCAGTGTGAATGCCACCTGTCCGTCGCTAAGGGGCAGCCCGCCCAGTTCGAGCCGGGCGATGCGCAGCCGCTGCCACTCCGGCAGGTGTAGTGGCCAGAGTCCGCTGGCGATCAATCGGCCGTCCAGGCCCTCGATGCGGCCCAGGGGACCGGCGGCGGTGAGCCGCTCGAGCGCCAGTTCGCCGTCGTTGCTGCGGCCCTGCGCGTCCCAGCGCCAGCGCACACTGCCGCCGATGCGGCCGCGGGCCTCGGTGACCACCCCATACAGCGCCGGCCAGAAGTCCGCCGGCTGGTGGCGGCCCGGAACGAACTCCAGCGGCGCCAGGCGCAGTTGTGCCTGGCCCTGGCCCGGCTCATGACGGCTCTGCAGGGTGAGGGTGGGGACGCCGTCCGGACCGTTGGCACTGGCTTCGAGGCGCCAGCGCTGGCCGTCGCCGCTGGCCTCGCCGGCGAGGTGCAGCGGCGGCAGACGCAGGCGCGGGTGTGTCAGGCGCAGCGTGCCGGCTTCCAGGCGCAGACGCAGGGGACGTTCATCGTCGTCCGGCCGATGTTCGAGAGTGAATCGGCGCAACTCGCCTTGCAACGTGCCCACGGCATGGTCGAAGCGCAGATGGGCCGGTTGCAGGGTCAGGCGGGAGCCGTCGCCGGCACGGTTCCAGAGCAGGCCCCAGGTGCCGTCGGCGCCGGCCGGAGCGAGCTCCAACCTGAGCGGCGCTGCGGGCAGTCCGAGGCGTTCGCGCAGCGCCGGCGCCGGCAGCATTTCCACGCTGATGGTCTGGTCACCGTCGAGCCGGTATGCCGCTCCGTTGCCGATGCGGTTCAGGCGCGCGCCGAACTCCAGGTCGGCGCGCTCGACCACGTCCTGCCAGGCCAGCGCCTCGCCGTGCACGCGCAGCGCCAGGGACGGCAGTCGGTCGCGCCAGGGTTGCAGCGTGCGGGCCTCCAGCCGTAGCCGGCCCGACAGCGGTGCGGTGAGGCCGGCGAGCCGCGCCAGCCCAGCCGGGTCGGCGCTGTCTGCCTTCAGCTCCAGGGTCCAGCCAGCGACGGCATCCTGATGTGCCGTCAGTTCGCCGGCAACGATCCCGGTCACAGCGCGCAGCTGTGCCGCGGCGCTGGCGCCGGCCGGGTTGCGGCGGTAGTCCAGATCCAGGGTGAGCGCAAAGTCCGGGGCGTGCTCCAGGCCGACGAGATGCAGCACCGTGCCGCTGACTTCCAGGCGCTCGAGCGACCACCTTGGCGACGGGGTGGCGGCGCCGGCGAGCCGCCCCAGGGGCAGCGCGAGCCGGCCGCCCTCGATCCGCACCCGCTCGAGACGGCCCGCCAGCAGGCCGGCCAGCCGATAGTCAAGAAGGATGCGGGGCAGATCCTGATCGGCGCCCAGATCGACGCTGGCTTCGGCCTGAGCGGGACCGAGACGCAGCACGGTGACCGTCGCCTCGGCATAGCCGGCGCGCGCGAGCAGCCCGGCGGCAGCCCAGCCCAGCAGGGCCTTGCTGCCGAGCAGCAGGGCGAGCAGCGTGAGCGCCGCCAGTGCCAGCGGCACCCGCCATCGGTAGCGGCGCGCCCGTTCCATCCAGCCTCCCCTGACGCCCCGGCCGGGGCCATGGGCGCGAGCATGCCAGGGCGGCGCGCGGCCTGGCAAGCGAGCCGGATGCGGCGTTCATCCGGCCCGATAAGCCGCTTCGCCCATCACGTACGTGACGGCCACGTTGCGGTCGTCACCCAGGGTGAACAGAGCAAAGAGCTGCTCCTCCAGGGTATGGGTATGGGCCATGCGCCGTGCCATGAGCGGGGTGGGGCCGGGGTTGAGGACCACGAAATCGGCCTCCTTGCCAGGCAAGAAATTGCCGATGCGGTCCTCCAGGTACAGCGCTTCGGCACTGCCCAGAGTGGCGAGATACAGGGCGCGGGCTGGGGACAGGGCCTGGCCGGCCAGTTGCTCCACCTTGTAGGCCTCGGCCAGGGTGCGGATCATGCTGAAGCTGGTGCCGCCGCCCACATCGGTGGCCAGGCCCACCCGCACCCCCAGGCCGCGGGTGGCCTCTAGATCGAACAGGCCGCTGCCCAGGAACAGATTGGAGGTGGGACAGAACGCCGCCACCGCGCCGGACTCGGCCATGCGCCGGCGGTCCTGCTCGTCCAGGTGGATGCAGTGGGCGTACACGGCGCGATCGCGCAGCAGCCCGAAGCGATCGTAGACATCCAGGTAGCTGCGCGACCAGGGGAACAGCTTCGCCACCCAGGCCACCTCGGCGCGGTTCTCGGCCACATGAGTATGCAGATAGACGTCGGGGTGCTCGCGCCCGAGCTGCCCGGCCAGCTCCAGTTGGCGCTCGCTGGAGGTCGGCGCGAAGCGCGGGGTGATGGCATAGGCCAAGCGCTCCACCCCGTGCCAGCGCTCGATCAGCGCCTTGGATTCGGTGTAGCCGGTCTCTGCGCTGTCGCGCAAAAACTCCGGGCAGTTGCGGTCCATCAGCACCTTGCCGGCAATCAGGCGCATGCCGCGCGCCTGGGCGGCGGCGAAGATGGCGTCCACCGACTGCGGGTGCACGGTGGCCAGCACCAGAGCGCTGGTGGTGCCATTGCGCAGCAGCTCGCCGAGGAAGAACTCGGCTACCTCGGCGGCGTGGGCCGCGTCCTGGAACTGGCCCTCGGTGGGGAAGGTGTAGCGCTCGAGCCAGGTGAGCAACTGCTCGCCGTAGCTGGCGATGATGTCGGTCTGCGGATAGTGGATGTGGGTGTCGATGAAGCCCGGCACGATGAGCTTGCCGCGGTGGTCCTCGAGCGGCGTGCCGGCCGCAAGCTGCGGCAACAGCTCGGCAGCCGGTCCCACCCGCGCTACCCGGCCGTGCTCGACTACGAGCAGGCCGTCTTCGAAATGCTCCAGGGCGGCGGCATCGTTGCCGGTTCCCGGATCGCGCAGGCAGTGGACGATGCGGCCGCGGAAGGCTTTCAGGGGCGATGCGGAGTAGGCCAGGCTCATCGAGAAGTCTCCGGATAAGGTGCCATCAAGCCAGCTCCACCAGCACCGGTTCGGTCAGTTCCCGCTCGTCGCAGTTGTGGCCGGGACCGCCGCGGTCCACCACCAGAAAATCCGACATCCGGTTCAGGGCCAGCACCGGGTGGTGCCAGGTGCCGCGGGCGTAGTTCACCCCTTGGCGGCCGTTGGTGAGGAAGGCGCGAATATCGGCGGCGGAGAAAGTCTCGCCGGGCGGTGCCACCACCACCAGGAACGGCTCCTCGGACAGGGGCATGAAGGCCTGGCTGCCCAGGGGGTGGCGTTCCAGCATGCGGATCTCCACCGGCAGCGCCCAGGGCTGGCTGCGGAAGATGTTGATCAGCGGCCGGGCGTCCGGACCTTCGATCTCCACCCGCGCCAGGTCGTGAAAGCGCTGGGTACGGCCCCAGTTGATGAGGAATGCGTCGCGGCCCTCGGTCTCGATGACATCGCCGAAGGGGGCGAAAGCTTCCCGGGTCAGCGGTTCGGTACACAGGCGCAACATGCTCACCTCCTCAGGCCGGCAGGCCGTACAGCCGCAGCCGGCTGACGCCGCCGTCGGGGATGATGTTGAAGCGTACGTGGGTGATGGGGCCCAGCTCCAGCACTTCCGCCTCGAAGGTGTGGATGTGGTCCATCTGCAGCTTCTGCTCCGGCAGCAGGGTGCGCCAGAATAGCGAGTTAGGCACCAGGGCCGACTCCTCGATGGTGGGGGCGTAGGCGGCCTGCAGCGAGCAGCGGTCCGGATAGTTGCCTTTGAAGTGAGCGGTATCCACCACCACGCGGCGGATGGTGCCGGCATGGCCCAGGGCGATGATCACCCAGTCGTTGCCCGGTTCGCGGCGCCGGCGCGTCTCCCAGCCGTCGCCCATGTTCACCCCGCGGCCCGGGGCCAGCAGGTTCTCCGGGGCGCCGAAGTGACTGTCGTTGCAGGCGATGATGCGCCCGCCGTTCTCCAGGGCGATGAGGTCGATGAGCTCGCTGCCGCGGTAGGCCGCCCAGTCGCGATAGGGCTGGCCATGGACCCGCAGCCGGGCTACCCCGCCATCGGGGTAGATGTTGAGGCGCAGATAATTGAAGGGCCGGCGCTCGCTCACCGCCAGGTAGTGGTGGCTGTTGCCCTGCAGCGAGGTCGAGGGGACGATCTCCACCCAATCGGCATCGTCTCCGGGCGTAGTCTCGCTATAGCAGGCCTGGAGCGAGGCCGCGGGCGGATAGTTGCCGGTGAAGTGGCTGGTGTCGATGTCGACGCCGAAGATGACGCCGGCCACGCCCAGCTTGACGATGCACCAGTCGTGGCCCTCGCCGCGCTTGCGCCGCGTCTCCCAGCCGTCCATCCACTTGCCGTGCTCGTCGTACTTGCCAGGGATGAACACCGCCGGCTCGGGGTTGAGCATGCGGCTCTTGTCGGCGAAGAACTCGTCGCTGGCGGCGATGGCCTGGGTACCGAGGCGGGCGCTGGCCAGATTGGGGTACTTGAGAAAATCGGGGCGTTCGGTCATGGCGATATGTTCTCTTCTTAAAAGAGGGTGGGGTGGTGCTACGCACCCCACCCGAAGCGCTCCCCCGCGCGGGGGGAGGGTTGGGGATCTACTCCGCTACCAGATCGCCCAGGCGGAAGCCGGCGATCTTGCCGATTTCCTCCAAGGCGCGCTGGAACTCGGTGGCGCGATCGTTCTCCAGCCGTTGCGCCAGGGCGGTGAGGATGGCCTGTTTGTGACTAGCGCGTACGGCGATGATGAAGGGGAAGCCGAACTTCTCCTTATAGGCTGCGTTGTAGCGCTCCAGGGCTGCCATCTCCGCGTCGGTGCAACTGTCCAGTCCGGCGCCGGCTTGCTCGCGCTGGGATTCGGCGGTGAGATGGCGGCGGGCGGCGGCGCGGCCGACCAGATCGGGGTGGGCGTGAATCAGGGCCAGTTGCTCCGCGCAGGGCGCAGCGTGCATGGCCTCCAGCATGGCCCGGTGCAGCGCCTCGCGGGAGGCAAAGGGACGGGCGGCCCAGGCGCGCTCGGCCACCCACGGCGAGTGCTCGAACACCGAACCGAACTGCTCGACGAAGGCGGCCTGGTCGAGGCCGTTTACATAGTCCAGGGAAATGCGGCTCATGGTGCTCCTCATGCGGCCCGGTAGGGATGGCGCTCCAGCCAGTGGCGGGCGATGTCGAGGCGGCGGCACACCCAGACCCGGTCGTGCCGCTCGATGTGGTCGAGGAAGCGCTGCAGGGCCCTGAAGCGGCCGGGGCGGCCGAGCAGCCGGCAGTGCATGCCGATGGACAACATCTTGGGCGATTCCGCGCCTTCTGCGTAGAGCACGTCGAAGGCATCGCGCAGATAGGCGAAGAACTGGTCGCCGCAGTTGAAGCCCTGGGGCGTGGCGAAACGCATGTCGTTGGTGTCCAGGGTATAGGGCACCACCAGATGGGGTTTGCGGCTGCCGTCGGACAGCTCCACTTCGGTCCAGAACGGCAGATCGTCGCCGTAGTAGTCGGCATCGTAGAGAAAGCCGCCGTGCTCGACGACCAGGCGCCGGGTGTTGGGCGAGTCGCGGCCGGTATACCAGCCGAGCGGCGCCTGGCCGGTCAGGCGCCGGATGATGTCCACGGCGATGCGCATGTGCTCGCGCTCGCTGGCCTCGTCCATGTGCTGGTAGTGGATCCAGCGCCAGCCGTGGCAGGCGATCTCGTGGCCCAGCTCGAGGAAGGCGGCAGTTACCTCCGGATGCCGTTCCAGGGCCATGGAGACGCCGAAGATGGTGAGCGGCAGGCCGCGCCGCTCGAACTCCTTGAGGATGCGCCATACCCCGACGCGGGAGCCGTACTCGTAGATCGACTCCATACTCATGTGCCGCGCTTCATAGGCTTGGGCACCGATGATCTCGGAGAGGAAGATCTCCGAGGTCTTGTCGCCGTGCAGCACGCAATTCTCGCCGCCTTCCTCGTAATTGAGCACGAACTGCACCGCCACCCGGGCATTGCCGGGCCAGTCGGCATGGGGCGGATTGCGGCCGTAACCCACCAGGTCGCGTGGGTAGGGTTGGGATGTCATCGCGATGTCCTCCTGCTCGATGGCCGGGATTCAACGCCAAGGGCTCTGCTGGCGGCTGCTGAGCTCGGCAAAGATCTTCTTGAAATCCGGTGCGCTCGACTCCTCACCGCCGAAGTTGAGGCTGGCCTCGATCTCCTCCAGATGCCGCTCCATCCAGGCGCGTGCGCCCTGGCTGTCATGGGCCTCGATGAGATCGATCAGTTCCTCGTGATCACCGCACTGGCAGCCGACGCTCTTGCGCGAGCCATAGACGGCGATGATCAGCGACGAACGCGAGGTGAGCCGGGCCACGAAATCAGTCAGCTCGGTGTTGTCGGCGATCGTCACCAGGCGCACGTGAAACAGCGCCGAGAGCTGGAT
>DATLYF010000010.1:0-6812 GCA_035575095.1 Candidatus Competibacteraceae bacterium | reverse complement strand
CTGGACGGCAATTCCCTGGGGGCACTGCCCCGCCACACCTCGGCGCATGTCGAGCGCATCGTGCGCCAGGAGTGGGGCCGACACCTGATCGGCGGCTGGAATCTGTCCTGGTGGCAGGCGCCGCGCCGCTTGGGCGGACTGCTGGCGCCGCTGCTGGGGGCGCAGACCGATGAGGTGATCGTCAGCGACACCATCTCGCTCAACCTGTTCAAGCTCATCACCTACGCTCTGCGGTTGCATCCCGAACGGCGGGTCATCCTCAGCGAGGGCGGCAACTTCCCCACCGACCAGTACATCGCCCAGGGCCTGGCGACGCTGCTGCCCGGCCTGATGCACCGCACCATCCCGGCCGAGGCCGAGGACCCGGCTGCGTGGTTCGGCGACGACGTGGCAGTGGCGGTGCTCAGCCACGTCAACTACCGCAGCGGACGCCTGTACGATATGGAGGATCTCACCCGCCGCGCCCGGGCGCGCGGCCTCCACCTGATCTGGGACCTGGCCCATTCCGCCGGCGCGCTGCCGCTGGAGCTGAACCGCTGCGGCGTCGAGTTCGCCGTGGGCTGCACCTACAAGTACCTCAACGGCGGTCCCGGCGCTCCGGCCTTTCTCTATGTGCGCCGCGACCTGCAGGGCCGGACGGTGCAGCCGCTGACCGGCTGGTTCGGCCATGCCGATCCCTTCACCTTCGAGGCCGACTATCGCCCCGCCGCCGACATCCGCCAGTTCCTCACCGGTACCCACTCGGCCCTGGCCTACGGCGCCCTGGAGGCCAGCCTGGAGCTGTGGCAGGAGGTCGACCTGGCGGCCCTGCGCGCGAAGAGCCTGTCCCTCACCGGGCTGTTCATGGAGCTGATGCGCCCGCTGGCGGCCGCGCACGGCCTGCGCCTGCTCACCCCGGCGGAGCCAGCGCGACGCGGCAGCCAGGTGGCCTATTACCGCGACACCGACGGTTACGCCATCATCCAGGCGCTGATCGCCCGCGGCGTGATCGGCGACTTCCGCGCCCCCGGCCTGCTGCGCTTCGGCTTCGCGCCCCTGTATCTCAGCCACGCCGATGTGTGGCAGGCGGTGCGGCATCTGCGCGAAGTGCTCGAGCGCGGCGAATACCGCGACGCCCGCTTCCAGCGCGCCGAAGCGGTGACCTGAAGGCGCCCCGGCGATGACGGCCATCTACCGCGGCTTCGACCGCGCCGCGCTGGATCGGGAGTACTCGCCCAGCTCCCGCGTCGGCGGCGACATCGAGCCCTATCTGCGCCGCTATGCCGAGCTGAGCGAACAGGCCCGCGCCCAGCCCGGCGCCCGCCCCGGGCTGGCTTACGGCGAGCATCCGGACGAGGTGCTGGACCTGTTCCTGCCGCAGGACGATGGCCCCTGGCCGCTGCATGTGTTCATCCACGGCGGCTACTGGCAGGCCCTGAGCCAGCGCGATTCCGGCTTCATGGCGCCGATGTTCCAGTCCCAGGGAGTGGCCTGCGCCGCCCTCAACTACACCCTGGCCCCGGCCGCCAGCATCGGCGAGATGATCGGACAGTGCCGCCGCGCCCTGGCCTGGCTGTATCGCCACGCTGCCAAGCTGGGCATCGACAGGGCGCGCATCGCCGTCTCCGGCCACAGCGCCGGGGCACACCTGCTGGCCATGCTGCTGGCCACGGACTGGACGCGGCTCGGGCTGCCCGCCGACCTGATCAAGGGCGCGCTGCTGATCAGCGGCATCTACGACCTGGAGCCGATCCGCCTCAGCTACGTGGACGCGCCGCTCGGGCTCACTGCGCAACAGGTGGCAGCCTGGAGCCCGCAGTACCTGGAGATGCACGTACGCTGCCCGGTGGCGGTGGTGTGGGGGGCAAACGAGACCGATGAGTTCAAGCGCCAGAGCCGGGCGTTCGCGGCCAGACTGGCCGCCGCCGGTCTGCCCGTGGAGGCGCGGGAGTACGCTGGCCTCAACCACTTCGACATCGTGCTGGAGCTGTGCCGGACCGAGAGCGAGCTGAGCCGCTGGGCGCTGGCGCGGTGAGGCGCGCGCGGCTTGCACCATGCGGTACGGTATGCGCAGCACGCAACCCTAACCTCCCCGCCATGCGCGCCGCGTAGTACCATAGCGCTGTTGTTACCGTTCGTAACAAGCCTGCCCGGAGGAAGCCATGCCCCAATTCCCCTCCCGGCGCAACGACGGCGCCATCCTGCTGTTGCTGTTCGCCTTGCTGCTGTTTGCCTCGCCGTTCGCCGACTGGTGGGCGCAGGCCGGGGTACCCTGGTACTTCCCGTTCCTGCTGTGGGGTGCGCTGATCGGCTTGATCGCCCTCTACCAGCACAGCCGCGATGCCGATTGAACTGTGGTTGCTGTTCGTCACCGCGGTGGCCTACCTGGGACTGCTGTTTCTGGTGGCCTACGCGGCCGAGCGCGGCTGGCTCAAGCCTGGCCTCGTCCATCACCCTCTGACCTACAGCCTGTCGATGGGGGTGTACGCAACCTCCTGGACCTACTACGGCAGCGTCGGCCTGGCCAGCCAGGGCGGCTACGTGTTTCTCACCGTCTACCTGGGGGTGACCGCGGCCTTCGCCCTCACCCCGTTGCTACTCCAGCCGTTGGCACGCATCGTACGCGACTACCAGCTCGCCTCCATCGCCGATCTGTTCGCCTTCCGCTACCCCAGTCGGGTGAGCGGGCTGCTGGTGACGCTGTTCATGCTGATCGGCATCCTTCCCTATCTGTCGCTGCAAATCCAGGCCATCACCGAATCGGCACGGGTCATCGTCCAGGACGCGCCGCCGGATATCCTGGCCCTGGTCGGCTGCGTCACCCTGACCCTGTTCGCCATCCTCTTCGGCGCCCGCCACCTCACCCCCCGTGACAAGCACGAGGGTCTGGTGGCGGCCATCGCCTTCGAGTCGGCGGTCAAGCTCATTGCCCTGCTCTCGGTGGGCGGTTTCGCCCTGTTCGGAGTGCTGGGCGGCCCCGACGCTCTGGCCGAGTGGTTGGCCGAACACCCGGAGCGGCTGCGTCAGCTCTACGACCCGGTCGGCCAGGGGCCGTGGCTGGCCATGCTGTTTCTGGCCTTCTGCGCGGCCTTCCTGCTGCCGCGCCAGTTCCACATGACCTTCGCCGAGAACAACAACCCGGCGGCGCTGAAGACCGCATCCTGGCTGTTTCCGCTCTATCTGCTGCTGCTCAACCTGCCGATCGTGCCCATCCTCTGGGCCGGCATCCGCCAGGGTACTGCCACTGCACCGGACTTCTACGCTGTGGCCATCACCCTCAACCAGGCGCAGCCCTGGCTGCCGCTGCTGGCCTTCGTCGGCGGTGTGTCGGCGGCCAGCGCCATGATGATCGTGGAGATCCTGGCGCTGGCCTCCATGTGCATGAACCACCTGATCCTGCCCGTACGCCTGCTCGGGCATGCGCCGCAGCGTGACCTGTACCGCTGGATCCTGTGGACCAAGCGCCTGGTGATCGCTCTGATCTTCGCCGCCGCCTACGCCTTCCACCGCATCATCGAGCACAACCAGGGCCTGGCCCAGCTCGGGCTGATCTCCTTCGTCGCCGCAGCGCAATTGCTGCCGGGGGTATTGGGGATACTGTTCTGGCCGCGCGCCACCCGGATAGGCTTCATTGCCGGTCTGTGCGGCGGCGCCGTGGTGTGGTTTGCGCTGCTCATCCTGCCGCTGACCGTACACGAGGGGACGCTGACCCGGGAGCTGGCCCTGAGCGCGATGTTCGGCGAGGGCGGCGCCAACATCTGGAGCGTCACCACCTTCTGGTCGCTGACGGTCAACGCTCTGCTGTTCGTGCTGGGCTCGCTGCTCAGCCCGCCCATCCTGGAAGAAGCCGAAGCGGCCGAGGCCTGTCGGCCGCAGCCGGCCTACCAGCCGCTGGCCGGCCAGGTGGCAGCCACCTCGCCGCGCCAGTTCGAGAAGCAACTGGCCAAAGTGATGGGTTCCTACGCAGCCCACGCCGAAGTGTTGCGCGCCCGCCTGGAACTGGGCCTGCCCCACGACGAGGAGCGGCCCACCGAACTCAGGCGCCTGCGCGAGCGTATCCACCGTAACCTGTCCGGCCTGCTCGGGCCGGCCCTGGCCCGGCTGATCGTCGACGACCAACTGCGCCTGCGGGAGAAATCCCACATCGCCCTGGCCGAAAGCATCCGTTACATGGAGGAGCAGCTGGAGGAGTCGCGCAGCCGGCTGCGCGGTGCGGTCAAGGCGCTGGACGATCTGCGCCGCTATCACCGCGACGTGCTGCACACCCTGCCCATCGGCGTGTGCGCCGTCAGTCCCCAGGGCGAGGTGCTGATCTGGAACGACGCCATGCAGGCCATCGCCGGCGTCGACGCACGCCAGGCCATGGGGCGGACGCTAGCCAACCTGCCCGTACCGTGGGGCGAGCTGTTGGCCGACTTCGCCGCCTCTGCCGAGCGTAACCGGGCCAAGCAGACCCTGCAGCACGGCGGGCGCTGGCGCAGCTACCGGCTGCACAAGGCGCAGATCGAGCCCAGTCAGGGTCAGCCGCGGGAGGCCGGCGGTCTGGTGATCCTGGTCGAGGACCGCACCGACCTGGATACCCTGGAGGCGGAGCTGGCCCACAGCGAGCGCCTCGCCTCCATCGGCCGTTTCGCCGCCGGGGTGGCCCATGAGATCGGCAACCCGGTCACCGGCATCGCCTGCATCGCCCAGAACCTGATCTACGAGGACGATCCCGAGCGGCTGGAGGCGGCGGCCCGCGACATCCTCACCCAGACTCAGCGCATCAGCGACATCGTCAAGACCCTACTGGCCTTCTCCCACGGCGAGCCGCTGGCGCGCCAGCCGCCCAGCTTGTTCCGACTGCGCGACTGCGTCCTAGAGGCAGTGCGCCTGGTGCGCCTCAGCCATGCCGGACGCCAGGTACAGCTCGACTGCCGGGTGGGCGAGGATTTCCTGATCCGCGCCGACCGTCAGCGCATGGCCCAGGTCTTCGTCAACCTGCTGGCCAATGCCTGTGAAGCCTCCGACCCCCACACCCGGGTCGAAGTGGTGGCCGAAGCCGACGGCGCCGAGCACCTCCTGGTCCACATCTACGACCAGGGGCGCGGCATCCCCGAGGAGATCCGCCAGCGCATCTTCGAACCCTTCTTTACCACTAAATCGGTGGGCGAAGGCACCGGACTGGGGCTGTCCCTGGTGCACAGCATCATCGAGGAGCACCACGGCAGCATCCAGATCCGCAGCCGGCCAGAGCAGGGCACGGTGGTGACCCTGCGCCTGCCGCGCGCGGCCGTGCCCGCACCGCCGGAGGAGACCATCATCCCATGAGCCGTGTGCTGATCCTGGAAGACGAGGATGTCATCCGCCACGCCCTGCGCCGCCTGCTGGAGCGCCATCACTACGAGGTGGCCGAGGCCGCCACGGTGAGTGAAGCCCTGCGCTACGATCTGCGCGGCTTCGATCTGATCATCGCCGACCTGCGCCTACCCGGCGGCGAGGGGACCGAGATCATCCACCACGCCGGCGAGGTGCCGGTGCTGATCATGACCAGCTACGCCAGCGTGCGCTCGGCGGTGGAGAGCATGAAGCAGGGGGCAGTGGACTACATCTCGAAACCCTTCGACCATGGCGAGATGCTGGCCCTGATCGAGAGCATCATTGCCAAGCACGCCAGGCTCAGCCGGCAGAACGCTGCCCTCAAGCAAGACCTGCAACGGGATTTCCCGGTCACCGGCATGATCGGCCGCTGTAGCGCCATGCAGGAGGTGTTCGCCCGTATCCAGCGCGTCGCTCCGGTGGACATGACCGTGCTCATCACCGGCGAGTCCGGCACCGGCAAGGAGCTGGTGGCCCGCGCCCTGCACGAGCACAGCCCGCGCAAGGAGGAGCCGATCATCGTGGTGAACTGCGCCGCCATCCCCGAGAGCCTGATGGAATCCGAGCTGTTCGGCCACGAGAAGGGCGCCTTCACCGGCGCTCACGAGCGCCGCGCGGGTCTGGCCGCGGCCGCCAACGGCGGCACCCTGTTCCTGGACGAGATCGGCGAGCTGCCGCTGCCGGCTCAGGCGCGGCTACTGCGTCTCTTGGAGACCCAGGAGGTGCGCCCGGTAGGCGCCACTCATTCCAAGCGCGTCGACATTCGCCTGGTCGCGGCCACCAACCGCAATCTGCCCGAGCGAGTGGCCGCCGGCGAGTTCCGCCAGGACCTCTATTACCGTCTCAAAGTGATGGAGATTCATCTGCCGCCGCTACGGGAACGCGGCGAAGACCTCATCGCCCTGGCCGAATTCTTCCTCGATCAGGCGGGCAAGCGCTTGCACCGTCCCGGGCTGCGCTTTGGCGTCGAGGCGCTGGCCGCTATCCGCGCCTATCCCTGGCCGGGCAACGTACGCGAGCTGAAGAACGCCATCGAGCGGGCGGTGATCCTGTGCGAAGGCGCCGAAATCGGCAGCGCCCTGCTCGGTATCCCCGAGGCCGGCTGCCCCGCCGCCGCGCCCGCCACTGCCGCCGCGCCCGACCCGCAGCTCAGTCTGGACGACTATTTCCGCCACTTCGTCCTCACCCACCAGGACAAGCTGTCCGAGACCGAGATCGCCAGGCGCCTGGGGATCAGCCGCAAGGCGCTGTGGGAGAGAAGGCAGAGGATGGGGATACCGCGGCCTTGAATGACGGCGCCGACTGCCGCGCCCCCGCATGCCGTCCCTCTCCGCTTGCAGGGGAAAGCAAACCCTCACTCTAGCCCTCTCCCAGAGGGAGCGGGGACGTGTATTGCCAGTCCCCTTGTTCGCGCTCTCCCTGGAAGCGGGCGGAGCCTGGCCATCACCCTGTTACCCCAGGAAACATAAGTTTGT
>DATLYF010000009.1:0-54058 GCA_035575095.1 Candidatus Competibacteraceae bacterium | reverse complement strand
ACCCGCACCCGCCCACCCGCGGCCTCCAGCGCCAGCACGCCGTGGCGCTTGGCGAAAGCGTAGGGCAGACGCCGCGGCGCCTGACGAGCGGCGTGCTCATCGTGGCCGGGAACGGGGGAGGAGCTCATCGGCGGTCCAGATCGCGAGTGCGGGCGCGGTTCGGCGCCGCGGGCGGCTGGGTCGGCGGCGGCTGGGCTGCCGCGCCGGGCTGGGGGGCGGGCGGCGCTGCCGGTGCCGACGGGGTGGGGGCAGCACCCGACTGGCCGGTGATATCGAGGATGGTGCCCTCGCGGCGCACCTGCTCCGGCGGCGGCAGCACCGGCGTTTGTGCGTCGGGCATCAGACTCACCCCGCGCTGCCGGGCCAGGAACTGCTGTTCGCGAATATAGCTGTACTTGTCGTTGGTGCTGAGCGTGCCCTGGCTGGCGTCACGCAGGATCACCGGGTGCAGGAATACCATCAGGTTGCGCTTGGTCTTGGAAGTCTTGCGCGAGCGGAACAGCTCGCCGATCAGAGGGATATCGCCCAGCCCCGGCACTTTCTGCAGGGACTCGCTCAGATTGTCGTCCACCAGCCCGCCCAGCACCAGGATCTGACCATCCTCCACCAGCACGCTGGTCTTGAGGGCACGCTTGTTGGTGGTCGGACCCTGGATGGCGGCCGTGGCCGTAGGCACCACGTTGGACACCTCCTGCTCGATGTCCAGGCGGATGGCGTTGCCCTCATTGATCTGCGGCTTGATCTTCAGGGTCAGGCCGACATCCTGGCGCTCAATGGTCTGGAACGGGTTGCCCACCAGGCCGGTTGTGCCGTTGGTGGTGCCGCCCACACTGGTGGTGAAGCTGCCGGTGACGAAGGGCACGTTCTGGCCGACGATGATCTTGGCCTCCTCGTTGTCTAGGGTCACCAAGCTGGGGGTAGAGAGCACATTGGTGCCGGCATCCGAGCCCAAGGCGGTGATCAGGGCACCGAAGCGGATACTGCCGGTGAAGTCGCCCACCACCGCACCGGCGATGGCCGGCAATTCGGGTACCGCCTGATCGCTGGTCAGAGCCCTGCCGATGGTGCCGACGCTGAGGCTGCCGTTGTTGAAGTTGGAAAGGCCTACCACCGAGCCGTCGTTGCGGCCGTCGATGACCCACTGCACGCCCAGTTCGGCGGCGCGGTCGGTGGAGATCTCGGCGATCACCGCTTCCACTAGCACCTGGGCGCGGCGCACGTCGAGCTGGGCAATCACCGACTTGAGCGCCTGCAGGGTGTTGGGTTCGGCGGTGATGACTACCGAGTTGGTGGCCTCGTCGGCCTGGATATTGGCGATGGCGGCCTGGCCGCCTGAAGCACCCGGGGTTGGGGCCGGGGCGGCGCCCGGGGTCTTGTTCAGGCTCTGACTCACCCCTTGCAAGATAGGAACCATATCCTTGGCTTTGGCGTAGCGCAGGTACACCACCTGGGTGTTGCCGCCGCTCGGCAGTGGCGTGTCGAGATGGGCGATGAGGGTACGCAGGCGTAGCCGGGCGCTGCGGTCGCCGCTCATCAGCACGCTGTTGGTGCGTTCGTCGGCCACCAGCCTGGGCGCAGCGCCGGGCGCGCCGCCGGCAGCGGCTGTGGCATCGCCCTGGGCGCGGCTCTGCTCCAGGGAGTTGAGTACCCGCACCACGTCGGCAGCAGAGGCGTGGCGCAATTGCACCACTTCCACCTCCTCGCCGCTGGCCTGGTCGACGCGGGCGATGATGTTAGCGATACGCTCCACATTGGCGGCCAGATCGGAGACGATCAACACGTTGGTCGGTGCGTAGGCGGCCAGATGCCCCTCGGGGGGGATAAGCGGGCGCAGGATGGGCACGATCTGCGCCGCCGATACATTCTTCATCTGGATCACCCGGGTGATGACCTGATCCGGGCCGCCAGGGTCCAGCCCGGCCTGCACGGTGGGAATGGCCTCCTGCTTGGCGTTGGGCGCGGGGACGATCTTGATGACGTTGTCGCCGGGCACGGCGGCGAAGCCGTGCACCGCCAGGATGGAGAGAAACACCTGGTAGATCTCGTCGGCCTCCATGGGGCGGGCGGAGATCACGCTGACCCGAGCCTTGACCCGCGGATCGACGATGAAGTTCTTGCCGGTGATCTCGGAGATGCTGGCGATCAGCGCGCCGATGTCGGCGTCCTTGAGGTTGAGCGTGACCGGTGCCGCCCACAGGGGTTGCGCCAGGCCTAACAGCAGCGCCAGCAGCGGCAGGTGCCAGGCGGAGCGGCGACGGGCGGTGACGGAGGGCGGATGGCTGTGCACGTCTGTCTGTTCCCTTGCGGCTGGGCGGCGGCTGCGCTACTGGGCGGCGCCGTTCGGATTGAAGGCGAAGGTGAGCGGGATCTCGGTCCCGTTGCGCAGCACCTTGGCGGTCGCCCGGCCGCCGCTGGCGAGCCCCTGCAGCATGGTCATGGCCTGGGCCGGGTTGTCGAGACGGATGCCGTTGAGTTCGGTGATCACATCGCCGCTCTGCAGGCCGAGCTGAGCGAACAGCTCGCGCTTACGGCCCGGGCGCAGACGGAAGCCGACGAACTGGCCGTTCTGCACATAGGGCACGGCGAAAGCCAGATCCTGCAGGGCCTGAGGATTGCCACTCAGGCTCTGCCCATATTCGCGGGCAATGGCACTGGCGTCCACGCTCACCGCCGTCGCTGCTACCGCGGCTGCGGGCGCCGTCGCCGGCGTCAGCCCGGGCAGCGGTGTCATGGACCCGCCGCTGCTGTCCTTGGGCAGGCTCAGGGTCTCGCGGCGACCGTCACGGGAGAGGATCACCTGCCGCTCCAGCACCGCCTCCAGGCGGGCGCCGCCGGGCAGCAGATCGCCTACCGAATAGCGCTTCTCCTCGCCGCTGGCCTCGCCGATGAGGGCGATATCGAGGCCGTAGAACACACCGCCCAGGCGCAGATTGAGCGGGGTCTCTGCCACTGGCGCCGGCGGCGCCACCGGTTCGGTGCCGGGCTGGCCGAACAGATGCCAGTCGATGATGGCCTGGTAGTCCACCCGACCACCATTGGCGGTGCCGACGCTCGTCACCGGCGCCGCGGCACCGCCGGCCACGCCGCTGGGCAGCGGCAGCAATTGCCAGGTGAGACGGGCCAGACTGTGGGCCAGGGCCAGCACCAGCAGCAGCGTCACCCAGGGCGCCAGCCTGGCCAGCAGTTCCGGCCGGGCCAGGATATTGAGGGCGGGGAGACGGAGTGACATGGCGGCAGCGACGGTCCAGGCGGGTGGAAAACTGGCCTGAGCTTAGCAAAAAACGCCGCGGCGGCGGAATCACGCCGCTCAGCGCGTCGCCAGCGCCGTGCGCATGCGCTCTAGACCTTGTTCCAGCAGCACCCGCGGACAGCCAAAGTTGAGCCGCACGAAGCCCTCGCCGCCGGGGCCGAAGGTGGCACCGTCGTTGAGCGCTATCTTGCCCCGCTCCAGGAAGAAACGCTGAGGGTTGCCGGCGATGCCGGCCTGGCGGCAGTCGATCCAGGCGAGGTAGGTGGCCTCGGGCCGGGTGCAGCCGAGCAGGGGTAGGTGCTCGGCCAGGTAGCCCAGCAGAAAATCGCAGTTGGCGGTGAGGTAGCGGCGCAGCTCGGCCAGCCACTCGTCGCCGTAGCGGTAGGCCGCCTCGGCCGCTGCTACCGCCAGCAGATTGACCTGGGGAACGATGCCCGCCGCCGTCCGCTCCAGGCGCCGGCGCAGCTCGGCGTCAGGGACGATGGCGAAGCTCGCCCCCAGACCGGCGATGTTGAAGGTCTTGCTGGGGGCGAGCAGGGTGACGGTACGCCGAGCGATCTCCGGCGACAGGGCGGCCAGGGGTTGGTGGCGGCTATCCCCCAGCAGCAGCTCGCCGTGCACCTCGTCGGAGCAAATCACCAGGTCGTGGCGCGCACACAATTCGGCCAGGGCGGTGAGTTCGCCAGCATCGAACACCCGGCCGACCGGGTTGTGCGGCTGGCAGAGCAGGAACAGCCGGGTGCGCGGGCCGATGGCCGCGGCCAGAGCGTCGAGATCCGGCGCGTAGTGGAGGTGACCGTTGCGCCATGATGCGTGCAGCGGGACGCAGCGCGGCGTCCGCTCCTGGTTGCGCGGCGCTGACATGAACGGCGGATACACCGGGGTCTGGATCAGCACCTCGTCGCCGGGCTGGCCGATGGCGCGGCTGACCAGGTTGAGACCGCATACCAGGCCGGGCAGCAGTAGTACCTCGTCGGGCTGCACGCGCCAGCGGTAGAGCCGCCACAGGCGCTCGCACAACAGCTCCAGCAGTGCCGCCGGGCGCGCTACGCCATAGCCCAGCACCCCCTGCTCCAGCACTGCCTGCAGGTGCTCCAGCAGGGCCGGCGGGCAGGGAAAATCCATATCCGCTACCCACATGGGCAGCACATCGGCCGGGTAGCGCAGCCACTTGTCGCTGTCGCTGCAGCGACGGTCGATGAGGCGGTCGAAATCGAAGCGGGCGGCGGATTGCATGGCGGGGGTGGTACTCCTCTCATGGGTCGGCAGCGACAGGGTAATGGCAAGGCCGGTGCCTGTCACCTAAGCGAGGGCGATGGAAACTCTGCCGCTCATAATGTGATCGGCTACACTGTGCAAAGGCAGGGAGCATCCCCCCACTGCCCTGTCGAAATAAGAAAGTTACCTCGAGAGTGCTACGTGCACGTTCCGCATTTATTGGTCCTGGATGACGATGCGGCGACCGCCGAGCTAGTAGCGATCCTGGCCGAACAAGCCGGTTACAGCGCCCAGGCGGCGACCGATTTCGCAACCTTCTGTCGGCGCTTCGACGAGTGCGTCGAGCTGGTGGTGCTGGATCTGCTCATGCCCGATGTAGATGGCGTGGAGGTGCTGCGCTATCTGGCCAAGCACGGTTGCCAGGCCGGCATCCTGCTGATCAGCGCCTTCGACCAACGGGTGCTCAAGAGCGCCACCCAGTTGGCCCAGGAGCATGGGTTGCAGGTGGTGGGCGGACTGGCCAAGCCGTTCGACCACGACGAGCTGATCCGCATGCTCATCCGCAAGCGTCAGTCCCAGCCGCAGAGCGCCGGGGCAGACGACCAGCATCCCGCCCTGGAGGAGTTGCGCCGCGCCCTGGACCAGGAAGAATTGGTGCCGTTCTACCAGCCTCTGGTGGAGATGCGCTCGGCGCGCCTTACCGAAGTGGAGGCTTTGTTGCGCTGGCAACATCCGCAGCGTGGTTTGCTCGGGCCGGAGCTGTTCATCAGCACCGCCGAGAACAGCGATCTGCTCGATCGCATGACCGAGCAGACCATCACCAAGGCCCTCGGCCAGGTGGTGGAGTGGCGCAGCAGCGGACTGGAGCCGAAGCTGGCCATCAACGTCTCCATGCGCTCGTTGAACCAGCTCGACTTCCCCGAGCGTCTGCTGCGTCTGGCCGGCTCGCTCAACGTACCCACCCAGAACATCATCATCGAGATCACCGAGAGCTGGCTGGCGGAGAATCTGGTGGTGGCGCTGGATATCCTCAGCCGGCTGCGGCTCAAGGGCTTCGCCTTGTCCATCGACGACTACGGTACCGGCTACTCCACCATGGAGCAGCTCAAGCGCATGCCGTTTAGCCAGCTCAAGCTGGATCGCTTCTTCGTGCGCGGCGCCGGCAGCGATCCGGTGGCGCGGGTCATCGTCGAATCCACCATTACCATGGCCCACCGCCTTGGCATGCGGGTAGTGGCGGAGGGGGTGGAGTCGCGTGAGGATTGGGACTGCCTGGCCGAACTGGGCTGCGACCTGGCCCAAGGGTTCTACATTGCACCGCCCATGCCCGGCGCCGAACTCGCCGACTGGCTCCGCCACTGGCGTAACGGCGACCGTATCGAGCCCTGAAAAACGGCTGTCTTGTACGGCCGACGGGTGTACCATAACGCGTTCACTGCGTATGACCCCGAACCCGCTCATTGCCAGAGATACCATGACCGAATTCCTCATCGAGATGAAGCGGCGCCGCACGTTCGCCATCATCTCCCATCCCGACGCCGGCAAGACCACCCTTACCGAGAAGTTGCTGCTGTTCGGCGGCGTCATCCAGCTGGCCGGCACCGTCAAGGGCCGCAAGGCGGCGCGTCATGCCACCTCGGACTGGATGGAGCTGGAGAAGCAGCGCGGCATCTCGGTGACCTCCTCGGTGATGCAGTTCCCCTACAAGAACCGCATCATCAACCTGCTCGATACCCCTGGCCACGAGGATTTCTCCGAAGACACCTACCGCACCCTCACCGCGGTAGACTCGGCGCTGATGGTCATCGACTGCGCCAAGGGCGTGGAGGAGCGTACCATCAAGCTGATGGAGGTGTGCCGGCTGCGCGACACGCCGATCATGACCTTCATCAACAAGCTCGACCGCGACGGTCGCGAGCCGCTGGAGCTCCTAGACGAGATCGAGAAAGTGCTGAAGATCCGCTGCGCCCCCATCACCTGGCCGATTGGCATGGGCCGCGAACTCAAGGGGGTGTATCACCTACTTGGCGACTTCATCCACCTCTACCAGCCGAGCAAGGACGGGCGTATCAATGAGGGGCGGGTGATCCAAGGCCTGGATTCCGATGAGGCCGCGGCCGAGTTGGGCGACGAGGTGCTCGATGCGCTGCGCGAGGAAATCGAGCTGGTGCAGGGCGCCGCCGAGCCGTTCGACCATGGCGAGTATCTGGCCGGGCGCCAGACGCCGGTATTCTTCGGCTCGGCCATCAACAACTTCGGCGTGCAGGAGATGCTGGACGGCTTCGTTGAGTACGCCCCGCCGCCGCGTCCGCGCATGACCAACGGTCGTGAAGTGCTGCCACAGGAGGAGAAGTTCTCCGGCTTCGTATTCAAGATCCAGGCCAATATGGACCCGCAGCACCGCGACCGCATCGCCTTCCTGCGGGTGTGCTCCGGGCGCTACACGCCGGGCATGAAGGCGTTTCACGTGCGCTTGGGGCGCGAGGTGAAGATTCCCGACGCGCTCACCTTCATGGCCGCCGAGCGCGAACATGTTGCAGAAGCCTATCCCGGCGACATCATCGGTCTGCATAACCACGGCACCATCCGCATCGGCGACACCTTCAGCGAAGGCGAAGCGCTGCGCTTCACCGGCATCCCTGACTTTGCACCGGAGCTGTTCCGCCGCGCCCGGCTGCGCGATCCGCTGAAGATGAAGCAGTTGCAGAAAGGCCTGGAGCAGCTCTGCGAGGAGGGCGCCACCCAGTTGTTCCGGCCGCTCAACTCCAACGACCTGATCCTCGGTGCGGTGGGCGTGCTGCAGTTCGATGTCGCTGCCTACCGGCTCAAATCGGAGTACAACGTGGACTGTCTGTTCGAGGCGGTGAACGTGACCACCGCCCGCTGGGTGAAGTGCCTGGACGGCAAACGCTTCGAAGAGTTCAAGAACAAATGCCACGACAACCTGGCGCTGGATCACCACGGTGAACTGGTCTACATCGCCCCTACCCGGGTCAACCTGCAGCTCACCCAAGAGCGCTGGCCGGAGGTGAAGTTCAGCGCCACGCGGGAGCATGCGCGGCCGTAAACGGAAACGGGGCCGCTCACGGCCCCGTACGCCGCACCAGTGGTCGACTCAACCCCGCGGCACTTCCGCCGTCAGCTCCACCCGGCCGTCTTCGTGCACCGTCTCCAGCCGCACGGTAAAGCCCCATAGCCGATACAGGTGCTTCAGCACCTCCTCGGTATGGTCAGAGAGCGGTTTGCGATTGTAGCGGCTGTGGCGTAGGGTAAGGGAACGGTCGCCGCGGGTGTTGACGTTCCACACCTGGATGTTGGGCTCGCGCGAGCCCAAGTTGTATTGATCGGCCAAGGCCTGCCGCACGTGGCGGTAGCCCTTCTCGTCATGGATGGCGGAGATCTCCAGCTCGCGGCTGCGGTCGTCGTCCAGCACCGCGAACAGCTTGAAGTCGCGGATTACCTTGGGCGAAAGATACTGGGCGATGAAGCTTTCGTCCTTGAAGTTGCGCATGGCGAAATCCAGCACCTTGAGCCAGTCCTTCCCGGCGATATCGGGGAACCAGTAGCGGTCCTCGTCGGTGGGGTTCTGGCACATGCGCTTGATGTCGCTCATCATCGCAAAGCCCAGGGCATAGGGATTGATGCCGCTGTAATAGGGGCTATCGAAAGACGGCTGGTAGATGACGTTGGTGTGCGACTGCAGCCACTCGATCATGAAGCCGTCGCTCACCTTGCCGCGGTCGTAGAGTTCGTTGAGCAGGGTGTAGTGCCAGAAGGTGGCCCAGCCCTCGTTCATCACCTGGGTCTGGCGCTGCGGATAGAAATACTGGCCGATCTTGCGCACGATGCGCACGATCTCGCGCTGCCAGGGCTCCAGCAGCGGTGCGTTCTTCTCGATGAAGTAGAGCAGGTTCTCCTGCGGCTCGGCCGGGAAGCGCTTCTGTTGCTTGCTGGCCGGTTCCGCGCCGCGGCTGGGAATGGTACGCCACAGGTCGTTGACCTGGGACTGTAGATAGGCCTCGCGCTGGCGCTGGCGCTCTTTCTCCTTGGTCAGAGACAAGGGCGCCGGACGCTTGTAGCGGTCGACGCCGTAGTTCATCAGGGCGTGGCAGGAGTCGAGCAGTAGCTCTACCTCTTCCTCGCCGTAGCGTTCCTCGCACTCGGCCACGTAGTTCTTGGCGAACACCAAGTAGTCGATGATCGCATCGGCCGAAGTCCAGGTGCGGAACAGGTAGTTGCCCTTGAAGAAGGAGTTGTGGCCATAGCAGGCATGGGCGATCACCAGAGCCTGCATCGGCAGGGTGTTCTCCTCCATCAGATAGGCGATGCAGGGGTCGGAGTTGATGACGATCTCGTAGGCGAGCCCCATCTGCCCGCGCCGATAGTTCTGCTCAGTGGCGACGAACTGCTTGCCGTAGGACCAGTGGCGGTAGCCGATGGGCATGCCGACCGAGGAATAAGCATCCATCATCTGCTCGGCGGTGATCACCTCGATCTGCTTGGCATAGGTGTCCAGACCGAAGGTATTCTCGGCAATGTCGGCGATCTCGTCGTTGAAGCGCTCGAGGAGCGGGAAGGTCCACTCCGAGGTGTCGGCGATCAGGTTTCTGCTCATGCCGTACGCCTCCTGAACAGGTCTCGGAACACCGGGTAGATGTCGGCCGGTCCGTCGATCTGCTCCATGGCGAAGTTGCTATAGCGCTGTGCCACCTCCTCGTAAGCCTCCCACAGGCTCTGATGGCGATCCGGGGTGATCTCAATGTAAGCGAAGTACTGCACCAGCGGCATGATGTGGTCGACCAGCAGATCCCGGCACAGCGGCGAATCGTGGCGCCAGTTGTCGCCGTCCGAGGCCTGAGCGGCATAGATGTTCCAGGCCGAGCTGGGGTATCGATCGCGCACGATGTCACGCATCATCTCCAGGGCGCTGGAGACCACGGTGCCGCCGGTTTCGCGGGAGTAGAAGAACTCCTCTTCGTCGACTTCCTTGGCCACGGTGTGGTGACGGATGAAGACCACGTCGATGTGCTGGTAGTTACGTTTGAGGAACAGGTAGAGCAGGGTGAAGAAGCGCTTGGCCAGGTCTTTGCGCTCGCGGCTCATGGAGCCGGAGACGTCCATCAGGCAGAACATCACCGCCTGGGTAGAGGGCTGCGGTTGCTTGATGCGCAGGTTGTAGCGCAGGTCGATGGTGTCGATGAAAGGGACTGCCCGGATGCGGCCGCGCAGGTACTCGATCTCGGCCTTGAGTGCCTGCACCCGCGCATCGTCCTCGGTGGTCTCGGCCAGCAACTGCTGCAACTCGGCCTGTGCCTCGCGCAGCCGCCCGGAATACGGCGCCGCCATGGCCTTGCGCCGAGCCAGCGCGGTCTTCAGCGAGCGCACCACGTTGATGTTGCTGGGCACGCCGTCAGTGGTGAAACCAGCGCGCACGGTCTTGAACTCGGTGATCTTGGTGAGTTGGCGCTTGACCAGATTGGGCAGTTCCAGGTCATCGAAGAACAGATCGAGAAACTCCTCCCGCGACAGTTCGAAGACAAAATCGTCCTGACCTTGCCCGCTGTTGCTGGCCTGCCCCTGGCCGGCGCCGCCACCGCTGCCGCCGCCCTGGGGGCGGGCCACCCGGTCGCCGGCGATGAACTCCTTGTTGCCGGGGTGGATGGTCTCCCGCCGTCCGCCCGGACCGTGGCCGAACACCGGCTCGGACAGGTCGCGGGCGGGGATGGAGACCTTCTCGCCCGAATCCATATCGGTGATGGAGCGACGGTTCATGGCATCGCTCACCGCCTGCTTGAGCTGTTGCTTGAAGCGGCGGATGAAGCGCTGCCGGTTGACCGCACTCTTGTGCTTGCTGTCCAACCGCCGATCGATCAAGGTCGCCATCGGTTACACGCTCCTGCCGTCTGCGATCACCCTTATGCCGCTGCTCCGAGTCCCCATCAAGAGGCTTTCCGTACCCGCAGGTACCACTCCGAAAGCAGACGCACCTGCTTGGGAGTATAGCCCTTGGCGACCATGCGGTTGACGAACTCCTCGTGCTTCTTCTGGTCTTCGGCCGAAGCCTTGGCGTTGAAGGAGATCACGGGGAGCAGGTCCTCGGTTTGCGCGAACATCTTCTTCTCGATCACCGCCCGCAGCTTCTCGTAGCTGGTCCAGCTCGGGTTCTTGCCGTTGTTGTTGGCCCGCGCCCGCAGCACGAAGTTGACGATCTCGTTGCGGAAATCCTTGGGGTTGGAGATCCCCGCCGGCTTCTCGATCTTCTCGAGCTCCTCATTGAGGGCAGCGCGATCGAAGAACTCGCCGGTATCCGGATCGCGGTATTCCTGATCCTGGATCCAGAAGTCGGCATAGGTGACGTAGCGGTCGAAGATGTTCTGGCCGTACTCGGAGTAGGACTCCAGATAGGCGGTCTGCAGCTCCTTGCCGATGAACTCGGCGTAGCGCGGTGCCAGATAGCCCTTGATGAAGCCGAGGTAGCGTTCCTCGACCTCGGGCGGGAACTGTTCGCGCTCGATCTGCCGCTCCAGCACATACAGCAGGTGCACCGGGTTGGCCGCTACCTCGGTATGGTCGAAGTTGAACACCTGCGACAGGATCTTGAAGGCGAAGCGGGTGGAGAGCCCGGTCATGCCCTCGTCGACGCCGGCGTAGTCGCGGTACTCCTGGATGGACTTGGCCTTGGGATCGGTATCCTTGAGGTTTTCGCCGTTGTAGACCCGCATCTTGGAGTAGATACTGGAGTTCTCCGGCTCTTTCAGGCGCGACAGCACCGAGAACTGGGCCATCATCTCCAGGGTGCCCGGGGCGCAGGGCGCTTGATCCAGGGAGCTGTGGCGCAAAAGCTTCTTGTAGATCTCCACCTCCTCGTTGACCCGCAGGCAGTAAGGCACCTTGACGATATAGACACGGTCGAGGAAGGCCTCGTTGTTGCGGTTGTTCTTGAAGCTCAGCCACTCCGACTCGTTGGAGTGGGCGAGGATGATGCCGTCGAAAGGAATGGCCGATAGCCCCTCGGTAGCGTTGTAGTTGCCCTCTTGCGTGGCGGTCAGCAGTGGATGCAGCACCTTGATCGGTGCTTTGAACATCTCCACGAACTCCATGATGCCGCGGTTGCCGCGGCACAGGCCGCCGGAGAAGGAGTAGGCGTCTGCATCGTTCTGGGCATAGTGCTCCAGCTTGCGGATATCCACCTTGCCGACCAGGGAGGAGATGTCCTGGTTGTTTTCGTCACCCGGCTCGGTCTTGGTGATGGCGATCTGGTTGAGGATGGAGGGGCGCAGCTTCACCACCTTGAACTTGGTGATGTCGCCGCCGTACTCGTGCAGCCGCTTCACTGCCCAGGGCGACATGATGGTACGCAGATAACGGCGCGGAATGCCGTAGTCCTCTTCCAGGATGGGACCGTCTTCATCGGGGTCGAACAACCCCAGGGGCGACTCGAACACCGGCGAGCCCTGCAGGGCGTAGAACGGCACCTTCTCCATCAACTGCTTGAGCTGCTCGGCCAGTGACGACTTACCGCCACCCACCGGACCGAGCAGGTAGAGGATCTGCTTCTTTTCCTCCAGGCCTTGGGCGGAGTGCTTGAGGAAGGAGACGATCTGCTCGATCGAGTCCTCCATCCCGTAGAACTCCTGGAAGGCCGGATAGAGCTTGATCACCTTGTTCTGGAAGATGCGCGACAGCCGCGGGTCGTTGCGCGTGTCGATCAGCTTCGGCTTGCCGATGGCCGCGAGCAGACGTTCCGCCGGGCTGGCATAGGCCATCGGGTCGTTCTTGCAGATCTCGAGGTACTCTTGCAGCGTGTAAATGTCCTCGCGACTCTCTTCGTAGCGTGACAGATAGCGGTCAAAAAGGCTCATGGCGCTGACCTCCTCAGCTGTGTGCATGCCGTTGGCACGCAATCGATACTGTGATGATGCAAATGGTGCGCCAGACAGTAAGCAGTGGCGGTGGCGCCGCTCCGCCGATGTTGGTCAAAAAGCGAGAAGAGGACTCCAGCTGCCGTGATCGGCGACCTCATGAAGCGGACCGGCATTCGGATGCCTGCCCTGTTTTGGTCAAGACTGCCCAAAAACGATGCCTCGGATTGGTGCCACGGGACCTTAGCCTAACTATAGAAGAAGCACTGTTACGGTACAAATTGCAGAATCTACATCTGTACTGTATCACCAGTCTTCTTCTACCGCGCCCCAGGCCCGTGGAAATGCCGGAAAACCGGAGGGGAACTGCACTACTGGCTACACATATATGACGGCGGCGCCGATCGGGGGTTCCGCGCCCCTTATCAGGGGGCGGCCCAGGGTAAGGTGCGGATTCCCAGAGGGGGATTCTGGGACGAAGCGGCCAATCAGAGCATCTCCCGCGCCAGCCGCCCCAGGGTGGCGATGGCCCAGGCCAGGCGCTCGTTCCAGGGATGGGCACAGTTCAGACGTAGGCAATTGCGGTAGCGGCGCTGCGCGGTGAACACCACGCCGGGGGCGAAGCTGATGCCGTGCTCCCGCGCCCGGTGATAGAGCTTCACCGTGTCCACCGCCGGCGGCAGTTCCAGCCACAATACCGAGCCGCCGGCCGGCTGGGTGACGCGGGTACTGGGCGGAAAGTGCTGGCCGACCGCGCGCGTCACCATCTCTACCTGCCGGGCATAGGCGACGCGCAGGCGTTGGACATGGGCCTGATAGTTCTCCTTGGCTAGGAAGCGGGCGATGGCCAGTTGTTGCAGTGGCGAGGCAGTGGTGTGGGTCAAGCCTTGGAGGTGGCTGACCTGTCGCAGATGGCGCCCAGGCATGGTCCAGCCCACCCGGTAGCCCGGTCCCAAGGTCTTGGAAAAGGACGAACACAACAGTACCAGCCCCTCCTCGTCGTAGCTCTTGCAGGTGCGCGGCCGGATGCCATGGAAGTGCAGATCCCCGTAGGCATCGTCCTCGATCAGCGGAATCCCGTGGCGGGCCAGCAGCGCCACCAGGCGTCGCTTGTTCTCATCGGGCATGCGGCTGCCCAGCGGATTGCCGTGATTGGGGATGAACAGACAGGCTTTGATCGGCCAGCGCCCGATGGCCTGTTCCAGCTCCTCCAGACACACGCCGTCACGGGGATGGGTGGGGATCTCCAGGGCGTGCATCCCCAGCGCCTCGATAGCCTGTAGCAGACCGTAATAAGTGGGCGACTCCACGGCGATGGTATCACCGGCTCTGGCCACGGCGCGCAGACACAGGGTCAGCGCTTCCTGACAGCCGCTGGTGATGACGATGTCGTCCACCTGGGGATGGCAGCCGCCGGCGGTGCTCAGGCGGGCGATCTGGGCGCGTAGTTCCAACCGCCCCGGTGGCAGGTCGTAGTTGGCACCGAGCTGGGGCTGCTCGCGGCCGATCAGGCCGAGCAGGCGGTTGATCTTGCGGGTCGGCAGCAGGTCCGGCGGGGGTGTGGCCACGGCGAGCTGGATGTGGTCGGGGGAGGAGGGGAGCTGCAGCATGCTGGCGATGAGATCGCCGGTACTGACCGGGGTCGGCCGTGGGCGCGGACGGGAGATGGCCGGCTCCGGCGGCCGGCTACGGGCGCTGACGTAGTAGCCTGACTGCGGCCGCACCTCTACCACTCCCTGACTCTCCAGCAGCCGGTAGGCCTGGGTCACCGTGGAAATGCTTACCCCTAGACGGCCGCTGAGCTGGCGCAAAGACGGCATCTTGTCGCCCGGCAGATAGGCTCCCTTGTGTACCGAGTCGGCGATGTCGTGGGCGACCTGCTGGTAGAGATTGCCGTGACTGGCTGGCGGCATGCTGGCTCCGGGGAACTGTGCTGGCTGGCCACGTGTCTTCGCAGACTGTTATGAATCAAGTATCGGTAGGGCTTTTCGCGCCTGTCAAACTGGCGCGCGGAGGGCTTATCATCGTCGCACTCGGCAAGGGGAGAACAATGATGAGGCTGCGCTGGGGTATGGGTCTGTTGTCGTGGTGGCTGGTGCTGTTGACCGGCTGTGCTGCTGGACCGCAGGTGGTTACCCTGCAGCCGTTCGTCGAGGCGCCGCTGGCCCAGGTGGGGCGAGGGCGGGAGCTGGTGCTGGAGGTGGTGGATCGGCGGCCCTCCCAGACCTTCGGCTATCTGGCCGGGATCGGCGGCAATCCGCCCATCAGCTCCAGCGGTGACCTGTCTCAGGCGGTGTGGCAAGCCCTTGCCGACCGTCTCAACCAGGCCCAGTTCGTGGTGGCGCCGGCGCGGCCGGGGGCGCCGCTGGCGCTGCGGGTGGAGATCCTGGCGGTGGAGTACCGGACCGCCGGCAGTCCCGTGATCAATGAGGTGCGCACCAGCGCCCGGCTGCAGGCCACCGCCCGCAACGGCGCGCTCACCGCTAGTGGCGAATTCCAGGCTGACAGCGCCCGCCGTGTGCTGACCCCGCCCGGCATGGTGGACAGCGTTTATATGCTCAACGAGGTGCTGAGCCGGGCCCTGGAGCGCATGCTGCAGGACCCCAAGCTGGCGGGCACGCTGGCCGGTTGAGGGCAGGCCCGAGTGTCGCGGGTGCGCCGCCCAAGGCCGGCGGTGGCCTGCCCTTGGGCAGCCCGGGCTTTGTTGCTACCATGGCCGCCTTCCTCTCCAAGGATGTCCTACGGGTCCTGCATGCAGATCATCGCCGACTGGTTCCGTCGCCTCTTCACCGATCCGCAGGCGGTCATCCTGCTGGTGATCCTGCTGGTCGGCGGCGGCGTGATCCTGTTGATGGGGCAAATGTTGACGCCGGTGCTGGCCGGCATCGTCATCGCCTACCTGTTGGAGGGATTGATCCAGCGCCTGGAGCGGCTATGCTTGCCGCGCACCATGGCGGTCTATCTGGTGTTCACCCTGTTCAGCGCCGGCGTGCTGTTCGTGCTGTTCGGCCTGCTGCCCCAGGCCTCGCGCCAGCTCACCCAGCTGGTGCAGCAGCTGCCGAGCATGATCGTCAAGGGCCAGGAGCTGCTGATGGGCCTGCCCGAGGCCTATCCCTCCTACATCAGCGAGGCTCAGGTGACGCAACTCATCGACACGGTCAGGTCGGAGCTCGGCAACCTCGGCCAGCAGGCGCTGACCTGGTCGCTGTCCGCCGGTCTGGGGCTGATCACCCTGGGCATTTACCTGTTCCTGGTGCCGTTCCTGGTGTTCTTCTTCCTCAAAGACAAGCACCAGATCCTGGCCTGGTTCCACCGCTTTCTGCCCGAGGACTATTCGCTGGCGCGCCAGGTCTGGCACGAGGTCGATGCGCAGATCGGCAACTACGTGCGCGGCAAGTTCATGGAGATCGTGGTGGTGTGGGCGGTGACCTTCCTGCAGTTCGCCATGATGGGGCTGCAGTACGCCATGCTGCTCAGCCTCATGGTGGGCCTGTCGGTGATCATTCCCTACATCGGCGCCGTGGTGGTGACCATCCCGGTGGCCCTGGTGGCCTTCTTCCAGTGGGGCTGGGGGCCGGACTTCATGTGGCTGCTGGTAGGCTATACCATCATTCAGGTGCTCGATGGCAACGTGCTGGTGCCGGTGCTGTTCTCCGAGGCGGTGGATCTGCACCCGGTGGCGATCATCGTCGCCGTGCTGGTGTTCGGCGGATTATGGGGCTTCTGGGGGGTGTTCTTCGCCATTCCGCTGGCCACCGTGGTACAGGCCGTGATCAACGCCTGGCCGCGGCGCGGCGCCAGCGACGCCGCCATGGCCTGAGCGCTGCGCCTGCCAGGCCCGTCCTGTACTGCAAACCAGCAGCGCCAGCCATACCAGCCGGTTCTGGTAACGGTCGTCCACTGTGGAGAAGGCGCCGCAGACCAGGGCATTGCCGGCCAGCGCCAGCAGTACTCCCGCGCCTAGCCCAGCCAACTCGAAGCGGGCACGCCGCCAGGCCAGGATCGTGGCAACCAGTGTGCCGAGCAGCGCCCCCCCTTGCAGCACCGGCTGCCAGCGGTTGAGGAAGTCGAAATCGATGCCCTGTTGCTGGCGTCCCCGCGTGAAGGCGGGGTAGAGAGCGGGGAAATGGTGGGCGAGCAACTCCGGCAGCGGATAGCCTTGGGGCGGCAGGCCGTCGCCGGTCTTGAACATCAAGCCCTGACGCAGGGCGTTGCCCAGGGCATGACGCAGGAATTCCAGAGGGTAGGCGCGCAACGTGCCGGTCACCACCAGGGCAGCCTCGTCGCGGATGGCCGCCCAGCCGCCCAGACTGCGCACGCTCGGTGCGGGCTCGCCCCACAGGAAATCGTTGGCGCTGGCGAAAACGGCGTCCTGCAGGGGGCACAGGCGCAGCTGTAGGCCGGGGCAGAGCACCTGCAGATGGCGTTGGGCCAGGCCCTGTTCCAGCAACTGGGCAAGCAGGAACACCGGGCTGGCCTGGTTGAGCACCGGCCGTCCCAGCCAAAGCCAGTGCGTGCCGAGGATCAGGACGACGGCCAGCGCCACGGCGGTGCCCGGTGCCGCCAGCGTCGGGCGGCCCTGCGGCCGGCGCCGTAGCCACCATCCAGCTAGGCCGCCTACCGCCAGCAGCCCTGCCGCCACCAGCAGGTGCGTGGAGTGCATGGCGACGGCCAGGGCGGTGAGCAGGACGAGCAGGATCCGGCGCCAGCGCGGCAGCCGGCCGCGGCCATAGGCCAGGGTGAGCAAACCCAGCGGCGCCAGTCCGGTGAACACATCGGGCATGAACTGGGACACGTACCAGGGTAGCCCCGAGGTGGCAGCGAGCATGGCAGTCAGCGGCAGCAGCCGCCGCTCGGCGGCGCCGGGAGCGAACACCAGCAGCGCCTCGCGCAGCAGCCAGACGGCGAGCAAAGCCTGGACGACGAGCACCGGCCACAGTTCCAGCCTTACCCCGGCGGCGACGAGGAAGGCGCTGTAGGGCAGGGTGCGGTAGAGTACCAGGGGCTCGCCCAGGGCGATGCCGAGGTAGTCAACGCTGTCGAAGAAGAACAGCGGAAAGCCGTTCCACAGCGCTGGCCATAGCAACAAGGTAGCGGCCAGTGCGCATGCAGCGGCTGCCCGTAGCCGCGTGGCAAAGGCGCGCATGGTGCGCTCAGAGGATATCCGCCGCGAACTCCGCCAGGCGCGAGCGCTCGCCCCGCAGCAGGGTGATGTGGCCGCCGTGGGGCCAGCCCTTGAAGCGGTCCACCACATAGGTCAGGCCGGAAGTGGTCTCGCTCAGGTAGGGCGTGTCGATCTGGGCGATGTTGCCCAGACAGATCACCTTGGTGCCGGGGCCGGCGCGGGTGATCAGGGTCTTCATCTGCTTCGAGGTCAGGTTCTGCGCCTCGTCGATGATCAGGTACTTGTTCTGGAAGGTGCGCCCGCGCATGAAGTTGAGCGAGCGGATCTTGATGCGATTGCCGAGCAGATCGGCGGTGGCGGCGCGGCCCCAGGCGCCGCCTTCGCGGGTGCCGGCCAGCACCTCCAGGTTGTCCATCAGCGCGCCCATCCAGGGGGTCATCTTCTCCTCCTCGGTGCCGGGGAGGAAGCCGATATCCTCGCCCACCGGCACGGTGACGCGGGTCATGATGATTTCCTGGTAGCGCTTCTCGTCCAGCACCTGGGCCAGGCCCGCCGCCAGCGTCAGCAGCGTCTTGCCGGTACCGGCGGTGCCGAGTAGGGTGACGAAGTCGATGTCCGGATCGAGCAGCAGGTTGAGGGCGAAGTTCTGCTCGCGGTTACGGGCGGTGATGCCCCATACCGCGTGATTGGGGCTGGTGTAGTCGCGGGCCACCTCGATGATGGCGGCGCCCGGCTCCAGGTTGCGGACCATGAAGCACGGCCCTAGGCCGTCGGCCGGATAGAGGCACTGGTTGGGATACCAGCTGCCTACCTCGGGGCCGCGCACCCGGTAGAAAGTGCGTCCCGCCTCCTGCCAAGAGGCCATTTCCTTGCTGTGCTTCTCCCAGAAGTCCTCGGGCAGCTCGCGGGTGCCGCTGTAGAGCAGGTTGACGTCGTCGAGGACCTGGTCGTTCTGGTAGTCCTCGGCGTGGATGCCGAGGATGGTGGCCTTGATGCGCAGGTTGATGTCCTTGGACACCAGGGTCAGCGGCAGCTCCGGATGCTCGCGGCTGAGCGCCATGGCCACGCTGAGGATGGTGTTGTCAGGACTGTTGCCGGGCAGGGTGGCTGGCAGATCGGCCGACAGCGGCCGGGTCTGGAAGAACAGCCGACCGCCGATGGGGACGGGAGCGCCGTTACCGTTGCCAGCGGTGTTGCGCGGCGCCGGCAGGGGCAGCCCCTGCTCGATTTGCGCCTGGCTCTTTTCCGCCAGCAGGTCGTCCAGAAAGCGGCTGACCTGGCGCACGTTGCGTGCCACCTCGGAGGTGCCCTTCTTGGAGTGATCCAGCTCCTCCAGCACTACCATGGGCAGGTAGATGTCGTGCTCCTTGAAGCGGAACAAGGCAGTGGGATCGTGCATCAGGACGTTGGTGTCCAGCACGAACAGACGCTTGCCCTCGACGTGATGGGTTCTGGTCATGGACTGTTTATCCGTTCAAGCAGTGCCGCCAGCACCGTTCGGGCGTGGCCGGGCACCTTGACGCCGCGCCACTCGGCCGTCAGTACCCCTTGCGGGTCGACCAGAAAGGTGCTGCGCTCGACGCCGCGAACTTCTTTGCCGTACATCTTCTTGGGTTTGATCACGTCGAAGACCCGGCACAGATGCTCGTCGGCGTCGCTGATCAGGGGAAAAGGAAAGCCGAATTTGCTGGCGAAGTTGTCGTGGCTCTTCAGACCGTCGCGGGAGACGCCGATCACCTCGGCGCCGAGCGCCTGGAATTCCGGGTAGAGGTCGCGGAAGTCCTGACCTTCCTGGGTACAGCCAGGGGTGTTGTCCTTGGGGTAGAAGTACAGCACCCACCAGCGCCCGCGCAGATCGCCAGGGCTCAGGGTGCGGCCGCCCGTGGCCTGGCCGGTGAACTCCGGGACCGGCTGTCCGAGCGTCGGCGCGCTCATCCCTTCACCGGCTCCATGACCGCGTCGAGGTTGAGATGATCACAGAAATCCATGAACTCTTCCCTCAGCATGGCGATGTGCAGATTGGCCGGAATGCCGACCACCATGTTCACGGAAAACATCGGCGTGCCGGTGTGCGGGGCGCTGTAGCTGCGGCACACCAGTTCCTCGATGAGAATGGCGCGGCTGCTGAAGAACTCCGCCAGGCTGTGGACGATGCCCGGCTGATCCAGGGCGATTACCTCCACCGCATAGGGCAGCAGGTCGCGCTGGCCACGCCGGCCCTCGCAGCGCTGGGCCAGGAGGTGCAGCCCCTGGTTCTGCTCCAGGCGCTTGAGCTGCGCCTCCAGCTTGGCCAGCGTGTTCCAGTTGCCGTGCACCATGAGGATGGCGGCAAACTCGCTGCCCAGGGCTACCATGCGGCTGTCGACGATGCTGCAGCCGGCCTCCGTCACCGCCTGGGTGAGGGTGCTGACGAAACCCGGCTGGTTCTCGCCAAGGGCGGTGACGAGCAGGTAATTCTTCACGAAAAGTTCCAGTTGGCTGGTGTTTTTACAACCAGTGTAACGGGTTAGACCATGGCTGGAAACAGCCTTCCCGGCTGCTTGTCAAGCACCGCCGCGGCACGTACCATGCCTCGGTTGCAGTTCAATGCAAGCGGAGACACTTTATGTTCCATGGCAGCATGGTGGCGCTGGTAACGCCGATGCGGGCGGACGGCAGCCTGGACTTCGAGGCCCTGGCGCGGCTGGTCGAGTTCCACCTGGAGAACGGCACCGACGCCATCGTGGCGGTGGGCACCACTGGCGAATCCGCGACCCTCAGTTTCGAGGAGCACCGCACCGTAGTGCGCCGCGTCGTGGAGCTGGCGGGCGGACGCGTGCCGGTGATCGCCGGAACCGGCGCCAATGCCACCGCCGAGGCCATCGAGCTTACCCGTTGGGCAATGGAGGACGGGGCCGACGCCTGTTTGCTGGTGACACCTTATTACAATAAGCCGACCCAGGAAGGGCTTTATCGCCACTTCAAGCTCATCGCCGAGAGCGTGCCCATTCCGCAGATCCTGTACAACGTGCCCGGGCGCACCGCCTGTGACCTGCTGCCGGAAACCGTCGAGCGCCTCTCCCATATCCCTAACATCATTGGCATCAAAGAGGCTAGCGGCAAGCTCGAGCGTGCCCGCGAGGTGATGGCGCGCTGTGGTGATCGTCTCGATCTCTACAGCGGCGATGATCCAATCGCCGCCGAGGTGATCCTATCCGGTGGCAAGGGCGTGATCTCGGTGACCGCCAACGTCGCCCCCAAGGCCATGCATGAGCTGTGCGCCGCCGCCCTCAAAGGCGACCGTAGCGAGGCCGAGCGCATCGACGCCGGCCTGGCCGAGCTGCACAAGGCCCTGTTCCTGGAGTCCAACCCGATCCCGGTGAAGTGGGCCCTGCACGAGATGGGGCTGATCGACACCGGTATCCGCCTGCCGCTGGTGCCCCTGTCCGAGGAGCACCGGCCAACGCTGCGGGCGGCACTGGCGCGGGCCGGCATCCTGGCCGGCTGAGGGCGGGAGAGCGAGATTATGCAGCAACCGCGTCTGACCCGTGTCCTGCTGCTGGCGCTGGGAGTCGTCACCCTCGCCGCCTGCAGCAGCTCCGGCAGCATCATTCCCGACCGCCGCCCAGACTACCGTAACAGCAAGTTGACCTCACCCCTGGAGGTGCCGCCTGACCTGACCAACACCACCATCGACGAGACCCTGGTGGTGCCGGAGATCAATCCCAGCGGCAGCGCCAGCCTCAGCGACTACGCCAGCGAGCGCAGCGATGGCCGTGTAGCCGGCGCCGAGGCGGTGTTGGTGCAGCCCGACAGCATGGTGATCAAGAACGAGGGCGGACGGCGCTGGCTGCAGGTGGAGGCCAGCCCTGAGGTACTGTGGCCGCGCCTCAAGGATTTCTGGCTGGCCAACGGCCTGACCCTGGCCAAGGAGGATCCGCGCACCGGCATCATGGAGACCGAGTGGGCGGAGAATCGCGCCGACATTCCCGAGGACCTGATCCGTTCCGTCCTGAAGAAGGCCCTCGACTTCGCCTATTCCGCCCCGACCCGCGACAAGTTCAAGCTGCGGCTGGAGCGTATGGGTAGCGGCACCGCCGTATTCCTCACCCACTACGGCATGCAGGAGGTGAGCCGCGGCCGCGACGGCGAGACCATCGTATGGGAACCGCGCCCCGCCGATCCGGAGCTGGAGGCGGAGATGCTCAACCGTCTCATGGTCTCCCTGGGGGCTTCGGAGAAGCGCGCCGCCGCCGAGCTGGCCAAGAGCGGTCAGTCCACGGCCGCTGCCAACGCGAGCCGGGTGCTGCGCCAGCCGCGCGCCGACGGCACCCAGCAGCTCCTGGTGGCGCAGGACTACGACACCACCTGGCGGCGGGTGGGCTTGGCCCTGGACAGCGGCAACTTCACCGTGGAGGACCAGGACCGTCAGAACGGCCTGTACCTGGTGGAATATCGGGAGCGCGACGACAACGGCGGCAGCCAGAAGAGCGGCGGCGTGCTCTCCCGCCTGATGTTCTGGCGTAGCGATCAACCCGACTACACCCCCGGTACTCGGCACAAGGTGCGTCTGGCCGGGCAAGGCGATAAGACCATCGTGCTGGTACAGGATAGCAGCGGCCAGCCCGACCGCTCCGACGGTGCCAAACTGATCCTCGACATCCTCGAGCGCAGTCTGCGCTGAGTCTCGTTGCGCCGGCTCGTCCCGGGCCGGCGCCGACCTCCATGACCGCCCGTATCCAGCCGCTGCCACCTCAGCTCGTCAACCAGATCGCCGCCGGCGAGGTGGTGGAGCGGCCGGCCTCGGTGGTCAAGGAGCTGGTGGAAAACAGCCTGGACGCTGGCGCTTCCCGCATCGAGATCGAGGCTGAGCAGGGCGGGGTCAAGCTGATCCGTATTCGCGACGACGGCCACGGCATCCACCGCGACGACCTGACGCTGGCGCTGGCCAGCCATGCTACCAGCAAGATCCGCGACCTTGCCGATCTGGAGCGGGTCGCCACCCTGGGCTTCCGCGGCGAGGCTCTGCCCAGCATCGCCGCGGTTTCACGCCTTACCCTGACCTCGCGCCAGGCCGCGAGCGAGAGTGGCTGGCGCCTCAGCGGCGACGGCCGCGAGCGCGGCCAGGTTCCGGTTCCCGCCGCCCACCCCGTGGGCACTACCGTGGAAGTGCGCGACCTGTTCTTCAACACCCCGGCGCGGCGCAAATTCCTCAGGAGCGAACGTACCGAATACGAGCATCTGGAGGACGTGGTGCGACGCGTTGCCCTGAGTCGCTTCGCGGTGGAATTCCAGCTGCGTCACAATCAGCGCCAGGTGCTGTGGTTGCGGCGCGCCGAGAGTACGGAGGAGCGCGAACGGCGGGTGGCGGAGCTGTGCGGGCGGCCCTTCGTCGAGCACGCCGTGTTCCTGGACCGGGAAGCGGCGGGCCTGCGTTTGTGGGGCTGGATCGGCCTGCCCACTTTCTCCCGCAGTCAGGCCGACCTGCAGTATGTCTTTGTCAATGGCCGTATGGTGCGCGACAAGTTGATCGGTCACGCCGTGCGCCAGGCCTATCAGGACGTGCTCTATCACGGCCGGCATCCAGCCTTCGTGCTCTATCTCGAGCTCCCCCCCGCTCTGGTCGACGTCAACGCCCATCCTGCCAAACACGAGGTGCGCTTCCGCGAGGGTCGGCTGGTGCACGACTTCCTGTTCCGCATCCTGCATCAGGCTCTGGCTCAGCCACGCCCGGGCGCAGAGGGCGTCGCGGCGCCGTTGGGCGTGCCAGGTCCTGCGGCGCCGCCCACCCCTTCGTACGGCATACCACCAACTTACCCTTTCTACCGTCAGCAAGCGGCGTTGTCGCTGCGCGAGCCACTGGCTGCCTATCAGCGCCTGTATGGCGACGGTGCCGAGACCGATCCGATGCCTCCTACGGCAGTTCCGGCGAGTGCCGTCGAGTCTGTCGAGACGCCGCCGTTGGGCTATGCCATCGCCCAGTTGCACGGCATCTACATCCTGGCCGAGAACGCCCAGGGTCTGGTGCTGGTGGACATGCACGCCGCCCACGAGCGCATCACCTACGAGCGCCTCAAGCGCAGCCTGGACGAGCAGGGCGGCATCCGCCTGCAGCCGCTGCTGGTGCCGATCACGGTGCACTTGGCGCCAGCGGAGATGCGTGTCGTCGAGGACCAGAGCGAACTGCTCGCCACCCTCGGTCTGGAGGTGGCGCCGCTCACCGCGGATGCGGTGGTGCTGCGGCAGATGCCGGCACTGCTCGCCGGCGGCGACGGCGCCCAGTTGCTGCGCGACGTGATCGCCGATCTGCGCGAGCACGGCAGCAGTGACCGGGTGCGCGCACGCATCGACGAACTGCTCGCCACCATGGCTTGTCACGGCTCGGTGCGCGCCCACCGTCGCTTGACCCTGACGGAGATGAACGCCCTGCTACGCGACATGGAGCGCACCGAGCGCAGCAGCCAGTGCAACCATGGTCGTCCCACCTGGATCCAGCTCGGTCTGGACGATCTGGACAAGCTGTTCCTGCGCGGACGCTGATGCTCGTGAGCGAACTTCCGCTGCCCCCGGCCCTGTTCCTCATGGGACCCACCGCCTCCGGCAAGACCGATCTGGCGGTGGCTTTGGTGGAGCGGATGCCGTTCGAGATCATCAGTGTCGACTCGGCGATGATCTACCGCGGCATGGACATCGGCACCGCCAAGCCGGACGCCGAGATCCTGCGGCGTGCTCCCCATCGTCTCATCGATATCCTCGATCCAGCGGAGAGCTACTCCGCTGCCCGCTTTCGTGCCGACGCCCTGGCGGCCATGGAGGAGATCACCGCCAGCGGCAAGATTCCGCTGTTGGCGGGGGGGACGATGTTGTATTATCGTGCGTTGCAGCATGGGCTGTCGCGGCTACCCTCGGCGGATCCCGCGGTACGGGCGGAGCTGGAGGCGGAGACCGCGCGACTGGGGCTTGCCGCCATGCATCGCTGGCTGGCCGAGGTGGATCCTCAGGCCGCGGCGCGCATCCATCCCAACGACAGCCAGCGCATCCTGCGGGCGCTGGAAGTGTATGTCATCAGCGGCCGTCCGATGACGGAACTTTATGCTCAGCGTCAGGACGAATTTTTGCGGTTCGCCGTGCTCAAGCTGGTATTGTCGCCGTCGCGGGAGATGCTGCATGAGCGCATCGAGCGGCGCTTTCGATGCATGCTGGAGGCAGGTTTCGTGGCCGAAGTGGAGCGCCTGCGCGGGCGCGGTGATCTGGGACTGGACAAGCCCGCGATGCGCGCGGTGGGCTATCGCCAGGTCTGGGAATACCTGGAGGGGCGTTACGATTACACGGAGATGGTACGGCGCGGCGTTGTCGCTACGCGGCAATTCGCCAAGCGCCAGCTCACCTGGTTGCGTGCCGAGCGCGACGCACACTGGTTGAACAGCGGCGCCCCCGACCTACTGGAGCGCGTGCTCCGCCTGGTCGGGGGCGGCGAGTGGTGGCATCGAGACAACTGAGCGGTGAGCGCGGGACTCGTGATGCTGTGCTAGAATGCCAACTGCGCCGCTCCACATGACATTGATTACAAAAAATAATGGAGAACCCAACATGGCAAAAGGCCATTCCCTTCAGGAACCTTTTCTGAATGCGCTGCGCAAGGAGCGAATTCCGGTTTCGATCTACCTGGTGAATGGAATCAAGCTGCAGGGCCAGATCGAATCCTTCGACCAATTTGTGGTGCTGTTGAAAAACAGCGTCAGCCAGATGATCTACAAACACGCCATCTCCACGGTGGTGCCTTCGCGTAATGTACGTCTCAGCCTGGGTGAGGAACACTCCGGCGGCGAGTCCGAAGGGCACTGAGCGCCGGAGCAAAGCGGAGCGCGAGGAGTAAAGCCGTTTGTTCGAGCGACCAAGTAGCGGCGAATACGCTGTATTGGTCCATCTGTCCCTGAGTGCCGGGGAAGGCGAGCGTGACCTGGAGGAGTTCCGGGCGCTAGCCGCTTCCGCCGGCGCGCGGTGCGTCGGGATGGTGGGGGGAAGCCGCCGCGTACCCGACGCCCGTCTGTTCGTGGGTAGCGGCAAGGCCGAGGAGATTCGCGACCTGGTGCAGAACACCGGGGCCGAGCTGGTGATCTTCGACCACGATCTGACCCCCAGCCAGGAACGCAATCTGGAGTCCCTGCTCAAGTGCCGGGTGGTGGATCGCACGGGTCTGATACTCGATATCTTCGCCCAGCGTGCCCGCAGTTTCGAGGGCAAGCTGCAGGTGGAGCTGGCCCAGTTGCGCCACATGTCCACCCGCCTGGTGCGCGGCTGGACCCACTTGGAGCGGCAGCGCGGCGGTATTGGCCTGCGCGGTCCCGGCGAGACTCAGCTCGAGCTCGATCGGCGCCTGATCGGCGAGCGCATCAAGCAGTTGCGCCGCCGTCTGGAGCGGGTGATGGAGCAGCGTCACCAGAACCGTCAGGCGCGGCGCAAGGCCGAGATTCCCACCGTATCCCTGGTGGGCTATACCAATGCTGGCAAGTCCACGCTGTTCAACCGGCTCACCGAAGCCGGGGTATATGCTGCCGATCAGCTTTTCGCCACCCTCGATCCGACGTTGCGCCGCCTGCAGCTTCCGGGCAGCCGGGAGCCGTTGGTGCTGGCCGACACGGTGGGCTTCATCAGTCACCTGCCCCACGAACTGATCGCAGCGTTCCGCTCCACCCTGCAGGAAACCAGCGAGGCGGACCTGCTACTGCACGTCATCGACGCCAGCGACAGCCAGCGCGATGTCTACCTCACCGAGGTGGAATCGGTGCTGCAACAGATCGGTGCGGCCGACATCCCCTGCCTGCGCGTCTACAACAAGATCGATCGCCTGAACAGCCAGGGGCCACGTCTGGAGCGCGATGAAAGCGGCGCGGTGCGGGCGGTATGGCTGTCTGCCGTCACCGGGGCCGGTGTCGACCTGTTGCTCGCGGCCTTGGACGAGCGTCTCGGCGGGGAGAGCTGGCAGGGTTGGCTGCGCCTGCCGCCGAGCCAGGCGGGGCGGTTGCGGGCGCGACTGTTTGAACTGGGTGCGGTGCGCAGCGAGCAGGTGGCGCTCGATGGTGACTGGCTGCTGGAAATCCGCACCTCGCGCCGCAACCTATTACAGTTGTGCCGCCAGGAGGGGCTGGACGCGGCCTGGCTGGAGGCACGCATGGACACCCGTCCCTTGCAGCGGGCAGCGGGCAACTCCTAGAATCGGCCTTTTTGATCGTCAAGACTGGAGCGAGACATGGCCTGGAACGAACCGGGTGGCGGCAATCGTGACCCGTGGGGCGGCAACAACCGCGACCAAGGGCCCCCCGACCTGGACGAGGTACTGCGCAAGCTGTCCGCCAAGCTAGGCGGCCTGCTGGGTGGCAAGACCGCAGGCGGTGCTGGCGCCGGTTTGCCGCCCCTGCGCAGGAGCAAGGGCCTGTGGCTGATCGTCGGCGTGGTGCTGGTGGGGTGGATATTCTCCGGTATCTATATCGTCGACGAGGGCAAGCGCGGCGTGGTGCTGCGCTTCGGCCGCTATATCGACACCACCGCGCCGGGGCCGCATTGGCGCCTGCCCTGGCCGATCGAGCGCCACGAGATCGTCGACGTCGAGCAGCGGCGAGTGATGGAGATCGGCTACCGTTCCGCCGGCCGTCAGGGCTCGCGCTCGGTACCGAAAGAGGCGCTGATGCTCACCCAGGACGAGAATATCGTCAACATCCAGATCTCGGTGCAATACCAGATCAAGGATCCGCGCGCTTTCCTGTTCAATGTGGTAGACCCCGAGGCTACTCTGCAGCAGGTGATCGAGAGCGCGGTGCGCGAGACCGTGGGCAAGAGTGCCATGGACTTCGTCCTCACCGAGGGTCGTAGCGACGTGGTGGCCGACGTCAAGCTCCTGGCCCAGCAAATCCTCGACCAGTACAACACCGGTCTGCAGCTCACCAACGTCAACCTGCAGGATGCCCAGCCGCCGGAAGAGGTGCAGGATGCCTTCGCCGATGCCATCAAGGCGCGCGAGGACGAGCAGCGCCAAAAGAACGAGGCCGAGGCCTATGCCAACGACATCCTGCCCAAGGCTCGCGGCCAGGCGGCGCGGCGTCTGGAGGAGGCGGTGGCCTACAAGGAACAGGCTATCGCCAAGGCCGAGGGTGAGGCTGCCCGCTTCAGCCAGCTTGTCGCGGAGTACCAGAAGGCGCCCGAAGTAACCCGGCAGCGTCTGTATCTGGAAACCATGGAGTCGGTGCTGTCCAATTCCAGCAAGGTTCTGATGGACGTGCAGGGCGGCAACAGTCTGTTCTACCTGCCGCTGGACAAACTGGTACAGGGCAGCAGCCGTTCCGGCGCAATCGGCGATCAGCGCGGCTTCGAAGCGCTGCCGGCCAGCCCGACGGAGCCCGCCGACAGCGTCGGCGGCAGCCGTATGCGCGAACGTGACACCAGCCGTATCCGGGAGAGCCGCTGATGATGAGCCCTTTTTCCAGGAACGTCCTGCTGGGTATAGGCGCTGCCGTCCTGATCCTCGGTTCCATGGCGGTGTTTACCGTGCAGGAGTACGAGGTCGCGGTGCGCTTCCAGCTCGGCGAGATCGTGCAATCCAACTATAAGCCCGGTTTGCATTTCCAGATCCCGCTAATCAACAATGTGCGCAAGTTCGACGCCCGGGTGCAGACCCTGGACACCGAGCCTGAGCGTTTCCTTACGGCGGAGAAGAAGAACGTCATCGTCGATTCCTTCGTCAAGTGGCGCATCAGAGAGGTGGCGCGCTTCTACACTGCCGTGGCCGGTGATCCGGTGCGGGCCAACCTGCGTCTGGACCAGATCATCAAGGACGGCCTGCGCAGCGAGTTCAGCAAGCGCACCCTGCAGGATGTGGTCTCCGGCGACCGCGCCCAGATCATGCAAGTGTTGACCACCACCACCAATCGCGAGGCCGAGGCGCTGGGCATCGAGGTGCTGGATGTGCGCATCAAGCGCATCGACCTGCCCGCGGACGTTAGCGACTCGGTGTTCAGCCGCATGCGCGCCGAGCGCGAGCGTGTGGCCCGCGATTTTCGTTCGCGCGGTGCCGAGGTCGCCGAGCGCATCAAGGCCGAAGCCGACCGCCAGCGCACCGTGCTGCTGGCCGAGGCATTCCGCGACGCCGAGCGCATCCGCGGCGAGGGGGATGCCCGAGCTGCCGAGATCTACGCTCAAGCCTACGGTCAGGATGCGGATTTCTACGCCTTCTACCGCAGCCTGAGCGCCTATCGCGCCACTTTCCAGGACAAGCAGGATATGCTGGTGTTGCAGCCGGATTCCGATTTCTTCCGCTTCTTCAATCAGTCCACACGCTGAGCCGGTGCCGCGGGTCCGAGAATGACGAAGCGACGACCCGGGCGGGTTATCCCGCCCGGATTTTTTTGTGGGATGTCGGATGTGGCATGATTTGCTCGCCGCCGTCGGCTTGATGTTGGTATTGGAGGGTATCCTGCCCTTTGTCAATCCCGCTGCCGTGCGCCAGGCCTTGCTGCAACTGGTGCAGCTGGACGATCGCAGCCTGCGCACCATCGGCCTGGTCAGCATGCTATTCGGGCTGCTGCTGCTCTATCTGCTGCGCTGAACGGCGCGGCCGGCCTCTTTCCATGTTGTGCGGACACGACCACGATGAGCATTGAAGACGGATACTGGCTGTTGCCCGAGGGCATCGAGGAGATCTTGCCGCCTACCGCCTGGCGGCTGGAGTCGCTGCGCCGCGACCTGCTGGATCTCTACGATGTCTGGGGCTACGAGCTGGTGATCCCGCCCTTCGTCGAGTTCCTCGACGCGCTGCTGGTGGGCACCGGCAACGATCTGGAACTGCATACCTTCAAGTTGACCGACCAGGTGAGCGGACGGCTGATGGGGGTGCGTGCCGATATGACGCCGCAGGTGACCCGAATCGACGCCCATCACATGCCGCGCGAGTTGCCTAGCCGGCTGTGCTATATCGGCACCGTGCTGCGCACGCGCAGCGACGGCCTGGGCGGTTCGCGCAGCCCGTTGCAGGTAGGCGCCGAGCTGTATGGGCACAGTGGCTACGAGAGCGACCTGGAAGTGCTCTGCCTGATGCTGGAAACCCTGGCGCTGGCCGGGGTGCGCGACGTGCACCTCGATCTGGGGCATGTGGCGGTGTTCCGCGGCCTGGTGCGCCAGGCTGGCCTGACCCCACGCCAGGAGGACACCCTGTTCGATGCTCTGCAGCGCAAGGCGGTACCCGAGATCCGCAGTCTGCTGGCCGGATACCGGCTGGCCGACGACGAAGCACGGCGGCTGCTGGCCCTGGCCGAGCTCAACGGCGGCGCCGAGGTGCTGGAGCAGGCCGAGTGTGAACTGGCCGACGCTCCGGAGGAAGTGCTCGCCGCGCTGGAGAACCTGCACCAACTGGCGGCGGCCGTGGAACATCACTGGCCCGGACTGCCGATCAATTTCGATCTGGCCGAACTGCGCGGCTATCGCTACCACACCGGGGTGGTGTTCGCGGCCTATGTGCCCGGTGTGGGCCAGGCCATCGCCAAGGGCGGGCGTTACGACGACATCGGCCGCGCCTTTGGCTATGCCCGCCCGGCCACCGGCTTCAGTACCGATCTGCGCGCGCTGCTGACCGCCGGCGCCACGGCCTTGGAGCCACGGCCGCGCGGCGCCATCTACGCTCCGCGCGCCGACGATCCGGCCTTGGAGGCGTTGGTGGCCGAACTACGCCAGCGCCGCGAGCGGGTCATCCGCGCCCTGCCGGGCCTGGAAGTGGAGCCGCGGGCGCTGGGCTGCGACCGCATCCTGCAATTGGGCGAGGAGGGCTGGACGGTACGGCCGCTGGTTGCACCGAGCGCAGCTGCTGAGGTTTCCGAGTAACCTGACCGTAGTGGATTGTGAAGATGGGCAAGAACGTAGTGGTGATCGGCACCCAGTGGGGTGATGAGGGCAAGGGCAAGATCGTCGATCTGCTTACCGAGCGGGCGGCAGCGGTGGTGCGCTTCCAGGGCGGGCACAATGCTGGCCATACGCTGGTGATCGACGGCCAGAAGACCATCCTGCGCCTGATCCCCTCGGGCATCCTGCGCGAAGGCGTGCTATGCCTGATCGGCAACGGCGTGGTACTGTCGCCGGAGGCCTTGCTCACCGAGATCGGCGAGCTGGAGAGCCGTGGTGTGGACGTGCGCGCACGGCTGCGCATCAGCGAGGCTTGCCCGTTGATCCTGCCTTACCACGTGGCGCTGGACCAGGCCCGAGAGCGCGCGCGCGGTGCCAAGGCCATCGGCACCACCGGGCGCGGCATCGGCCCGGCTTACGAAGACAAGGTCGCCCGTCGCGCCGTGCGCCTGGGCGACCTGTTCCATCCGGAGCGTTTCGCCGCCAAGTTGCGCGAGGTGCTGGAGTTGCACAACTTCACCCTGCAGCATTACTACCGGGCTGAAACGGTGGACTACAGCCAGGTGCTGGATGAGACCCTGGCCCGCGCTGAGATCCTCAAGCCCTTGGTGGCCGACGTCACCACGCTGTTGTTCCAGATCCAGCGCGATGGTGGCAACATCATGTTCGAGGGTGCCCAGGGCACGCTGCTCGACATCGATCAGGGCACCTATCCCTACGTCACCTCCTCCAACACGACCGCCGGCGGTGCCGCCACCGGCACCGGTGTCGGCCCGCGCTACCTGGACTACGTGCTGGGCATCACCAAGGCCTACACTACTCGCGTCGGCTCCGGACCGTTCCCCACCGAGCTGCACGACGACCTGGGCGCCCACATCGCCCAGGTCGGCCGCGAGTTCGGCTCGGTCACCGGGCGGCCGCGCCGCTGTGGCTGGTTCGACGCCGTAGTGCTGCGCCGCGCCATCCAGAACAACAGTATCAGCGGTTTGTGCGTGACCAAGCTGGACGTGCTGGATGGGCTGGAATCGGTGAAGCTGTGCGTCGGCTACCGCTACCAAGGGCAGCTGCTGGAGACCCCGCCGCTGGGGGCCGAGGCGTTCGAGGCCTGCGAGCCGGTGTATGAGGAGATGCCGGGCTGGAAGGAATCGACCGTTGGCCTGCGCCGGCTGGAGGAGTTGCCGGCCAACGCGCGCAGCTACCTGAAGCGGCTCGAGGAAGTGGTGGAGGCGCCGATCGACATCATCTCCACTGGTCCCGACCGGGAGGAGACTATCGTGCTGCGCGATCCCTTCGCCTGAGCGGAGCAGGGCCGGCCCTGGCTCGGGGTCGGCCCGGAATGCGGGCAATAAAAAAGCCCCTGATGGGGCCATTTCACGGATCGACTGAGCGGAATCGAGAGCTGGTGCCGAGGAGAGGACTCGAACCTCCACGGGTCGCCCCGCTAGTACCTGAAACTAGTGCGTCTACCAATTCCGCCACCTCGGCGGCACGCGTCTCGATCGGTCGCTGCTGCAAAGACAGGGTGATGGGGTCGGACGATAAAAAAACCCCTTGCGGGGTGTTTTCATCGAGACTTGGTGCCGAGGAGAGGACTCGAACCTCCACGGGTCGCCCCGCTAGTACCTGAAACTAGTGCGTCTACCAATTCCGCCACCTCGGCGGCACCATCTCTTTGCCATCGCCGCGCAAGCAGCGGCAACGGCTGCGAACTATACGGATATGGTCTAGGGCTGTCAACAGCGCCCTTCCATGACACTGAGACTTTTGGAGCATACAGTATGAAGAAGAACAAGTACGGCCCGGACTGGCGCCGCCTCGATCCGCACTATGCCACGGAGAAGGCCAGATACGGCCGCGCCATCCCCAGTCGCGAGTTCATCGTTCAGTACCTGGAGGGCCGCGGCATGCCGCTGACCTGGCAGGCACTGTGCGAGGAGTGGGAACTGCGCGACGAGTGGGAGCAGGAGGCGCTGCGCCGCCGCCTCAACGCCATGGAGCGCGAGGGTCAGCTCATCCGCAATCGCCGCGAAGGCTATGGCGTGATGCGCAAGATGGACCTGATCCGCGGCCGGGTGGTGGGCCATCCGGAAGGCTACGGCTTCCTGGTGCCGGACGACGGCAGCGACCATCTGTTCATCTCGCCGCGGGAGATGCGCGCGCTCATGCATGGCGACCGGGTGGTGATGCGGGTCGCTGGCGTCGATTATCGCGGCCGCCGCGAAGGGGCCTTGGTGGAAGTGTTGGAGCGCAACACCCAGCGAGTGGTGGGACGCTTCTTCTGCGAGCGTGGCGTCGGCTTCGTCGATCCGGACAACCGGCGCATCAGCCAGGACATCGTCATCCCGCCAGAGCAACAGGGCGGGGCGCAGCACGGTCAGATCGTGGTAGTGGAGATTCTCGAGCAGCCCACCTCCTACCGTCAGCCCATCGGCCGTATCAAGGAGGTGCTGGGTGACCACATGGCGCCGGGCATGGAGGTGGAGATCGCCATCGTCTCCTACGATATCCCCGTCGAATGGCCGGAAGCGGTCCTGGAGGAGGCTGCCGCCTACGGCGAGGAGGTAGCGGAGAGTGCCAAGCAGGGGCGGCTGGATCTGCGTGACCTGCCGCTGGTGACCATCGACGGCATCACCGCCCGCGACTTCGATGATGCCGTGTACTGCGAGCGGCGCGGCAACAACTTCCGCCTAATCGTAGCCATCGCCGATGTCTCCCACTACGTGCAGCCCGGCAGCGCCCTGGACCAGGAGGCGGAAAAGCGCGGCAACTCGGTGTATTTCCCTGACCGTGTCATCCCCATGCTGCCCGAGGCTCTGTCCAACGGCCTGTGCTCCCTCAATCCCCAGGTCGACCGGCTGTGTCTGGCCTGCGAGATACTCATCAATCAGCAGGGGCGCGCCGTCCGCTCGCGCTTCTTCGAGGCAGTGATGCGTTCGCATGCGCGGCTCACCTACGATGCTGTGGCAGCCATACTGGTGGAACGCGACGAGCGGCTGCGTGCCGAGTACGCTGGGCTGGTGCCGCATTTGGAGAACTTGCACGCGCTCTACCAGGTGCTGCGGCGGGCGCGCGAGGAGCGCGGTGCCATCGACTTCGAGACCCAGGAGACCATCATCGAGTACGATCCCGAGCGCAAGATCGAGCGCATCCTGCCGAGCGAGCGCAACGATGCGCACAAGCTGATCGAGGAGTGCATGATCGCCGCCAACGTGGCCGCCGCCCGCTTCCTGGAGTGCCACCGCATGCCAACCCTGTACCGGGTCCACGAGGGCCCTACCACTGAGAAGCTGGAGAACCTGCGCACCTTTCTCGGTGAGCTGGGTCTCGGACTGGGCGGCGGCGACCAGCCCTCGGCCAAGGATTATGCCATGACTCTGGAGCGCGCCCAGGGGCGTCCCGACCTGCACCTGATCCAGACAGTGATGCTGCGCTCCCTGGCCCAGGCGGTCTACAGCCCCGCCAACGTTGGCCACTTTGGGCTGGCCTTGGAAGCCTATGCCCATTTCACCTCGCCCATCCGTCGCTACCCGGACCTGCTGGTGCACCGCGCCATTCGTCATCTGCTGCGCGGCGGCAAGCCCAAGGATTTCCCGTACAATCACGCCCTCATGCAGACCCTGGGCGAACATTGCTCGATGACTGAGCGGCGCGCCGACGAGGCCACCCGCGACGCCGTGGAGTGGCTCAAGTGCGAGTTTATGCTGGACAAGGTGGGGGAGGAATACGATGGCATCGTCAGCGCCGTGACCGCCTTCGGCCTGTTCGTGGAACTGCGCGAGGTGTTCGTGGAGGGGTTGGTGCACGTGACCGCCTTGCCCAATGACTACTATCATTTCGATCCGGTTGGGCACCGTCTGCATGGCGAGCGCAGCGGCCGCGTCTATCGCCTCGGCGACCTGCTGCGGGTGCGGGTGGTGCGGGTCGGCCTGGACGAGCGCAAGATCGATTTCGAACTGGCGGAACCCCGCGCCGGCAGCGCGCGGCGTGGTCCCAGACGGCGCCGAGAGGAGCGCGATGGCAGACGATGAGATCATCTACGGCCTGCATGCGGTGCAGGCCGCTCTCAAGTACGAACCGCACAGCCTGCGCAGTCTGTGGGTGGAGACGAATCGCCGTGACCCGCGCATGCGGGCTCTGCTGGAGCAGGCCGAGCGCGCCGGAGTGACAGTGGAGTTCCGCCCGCGTGAGGTTCTGGACCGGCTCTGCCCGGACGGGCGCCACCAAGGAGTGGTGGCGCGCCAGGCCGCCCAGGCCCTGGCCCGTCCCCGCGCCGAGCGTGAGCTGCCCGAGATCCTCGCCGCGGCCGGGGCGAATCCGCTGGTGCTGGTGCTGGACGGGGTGCAGGACCCGCACAATTTGGGGGCCTGCCTGCGTTCGGCCGATGCCGCCGGGGTATGCGCGGTGATCGCCCCCGGCGACCGCGCCGTCGGCCTCACCCCGACGGCGCGCAAGGTGGCTTGCGGTGCCGCCGAGAGTGTGCCGTTCGTGCAGGTCACCAACCTGGCGCGTACCCTGCGCTGGCTGCGCGATAGCGGCCTGTGGGTCATCGGCGCCGCCGGTGAGGCCGAGCACAGCCTCTATCAGGCCGATCTGCGCGGGCCGTTGGCCATCGTGCTGGGGGCCGAGGACAAGGGGCTGCGGCGGTTGACCCGCGAGCACTGCGATCAGTTGGTGCATATCCCCATGCTGGGCAAGGTGGAGAGCTTGAACGTCTCGGTGGCCACCGGCATCCTGCTGTTCGAGGCCGTGCGCCAGCGGAATGCGCTATGATCATCGGTTGAGTGCAGGAGGGTGCTCCAGGAAAGAGGCACTCCAAATATAAATAACAGGACCTTTCGAGGACTGCTTCCGTGAACGAGCCGCAGCGCAATGAAGAAGCGGTTTACCAATGGTGCAAGGGCGAGGGCCGCTTCAGCCCCATGGGCAAGTCCATGGCCAGAATCTACGTGGGGCTCTACTACGATCATCTGCCCCTCTTGTCGCTGAACGATTTTCGCCAACTTTTCGATCCGGTGCGTTTCCACTGGGCCATGTCCCTGATCAGCGGCTATCGCGACCGCGCCGTGAAAGTATCCAAGGAACGCGCCAGCGAGATCGCCCAGCTCTACAAGCTGCTGCCCGGGCAGAGCGATGAGTCGGTACCGCCTGCGCCTGCCGTGACGCCGGCCGCAACATCCGGAGTTGTACCTGCGGCTTCTCGGCAGCCGGCGCCACCCCGACAATTGGCGCCTGCCCGTATCGACCCGGCCCAGCACAAGCCGGTCAGCGAACCGCTGCGTCCCCAACAGCCCCAGGCCATCGACAGCGCAGAACTGGAGCGGCATGCGCAGCTTGCCAGTGTGCACGGGGTGATCGCCCGCTGGTGGGAGGAGGAACAGCAGCGTTCCCGCGGTGGGCTGAAGTCGGTTACGGAGAGCGCTATGGACAGCGCCAGTTGGGCCATCCTGGGGCATTTGCGCACCTTCAACCGCCCCTATATCGACCACCTCAAGCGCTATGCCGCGGCCGGCTGGAGCGAGGCCAATCTCGCTACCAGCCTGCGCCGCTACTACGAGCAGATGGCAGCGCGCGAGCGCGAGCGCTGGCCAGTGGAGCTGCGCACCCTGGTGGACTGCACCCTAGTCGAGGTGGACTGGGAAGCCATCGTGCGCGCCATGTGACAGGCGCGGGCGACGCCACCGCGGCGTTGCCTTGCTCTGCTTTTACCCCTACAATCACGCGTTTTCGCGACCCGAGCGGGCCGCTTCACTCCTTGCCTCACCCATCCAGGGGAGGCTGTGTCATCCACATCCGTAAGGAGCATCGAGCGTTAATGCGTCACTACGAGATCGTGTTTCTGGTCCACCCTGACCAGAGCGAGCAGGTGCCGGCCATGATCGAGCGCTACCGCGCCTTGATCGAGGACGACGGCGGGCATATCCATCGCCTGGAAGACTGGGGGCGGCGGCAGCTGGCCTATCCCATCCAGAAGGTGCACAAGGCCCATTACGTGCTGATGAACATCGAGTGCAGCCAGGCGGTAGTCGACGAGCTCGCCAGCGCCTTCCGCTTCAACGATGCGGTGCTGCGCAACCTGATCATCCATCGCGACGGCCCGGTGACCGAGCCTTCGCCGCTGGTCAAGTCCCGCGACGAGCGTGAAGGCCGCAGCGAGCGCGCCCAGCACGAGAGCGAGGGCGACGGCGAGGAGGAGTGAGTCCTCAGCAGCCCGATGATCCCCACCGCCGACAACCACCTGGTGTTGAGCGGGCAGGTGCTGAACCGTGCCGAGACCCGCTACAACCCGGCCGGACTGCCCATCACCCGGCTGCTGCTGGAACATCGCTCTCGGCAGGTCGAGGCGGGCATTCCCCGCGAGGCTCACTGCCGCATCGAGGTGCTGGTCTGCGGCGAGCTCCTGCAGCAGCAGTTGCAGGGGATCGGCATCGGCGCCCAGGTGCGGGTGCAGGGCTTTCTGACCCGTGCCGATCACCGTCAGGGGCAGGATCGTCTGGTGCTGCACGCCGCGTGCATCGAGTCATTGGCTACCCATAGCGAATAGAGGATACCCACCATGTCCCGCTTTTTCCGTCGTAAGAAGTACTGCCGCTTCACCGCCGAGGGGGTGAAGGAGATCGACTACAAGGACATCAACACCCTCAAGGCCTATATCACCGAGACCGGCAAGATCGTGCCGAGCCGTATCACCGGCACCAAGGCCCGCTATCAGCGCCAGCTGGCCACTGCCATCAAGCGCGCCCGCTACCTGGCCCTGTTGCCCTATTGCGACCGCCACTGAGTCGCGGCGCGGCGAGCGACCCGATAACGGCGACACCATGTCGGCTCTGGCCTCCTTCGTCATGCGCGGCCGCCTGCAGGCGGCTTTGGTGACGGCGGTCAGCGCCTGGCTGTTGCCGCCGTTCAGCAGTGTCATCGGCAATGCCGTGGTGGCGCTCGCCACCCTGCGCCGCGGCATGGGCGAGGGAGCCTTGCTGATGCTGCTGGCCGCTGCCGGACTGTGCGTCTTGGCCCTGCCCCTGTTCGGCCAAGCGGCGCCGCTGCTGGCCCTGTCCCTAGGGCTGCTGTACTGGTTGCCGGTGTGGCTGTTGGCCGGCGTGCTGCGTACCACGGTGTCGCTGCCGCTGGCCCTGCTGACCGGTGTCGCCCTGGGGCTGCTGGCGCTGCTGCTGACCTATGCGTGGTTGGGCGATCCGGCAGCCCGCTGGGTGGAACTGCTGGGGCAGTTCAAGCCTCTGTTCCAGGAGGCCGGGCTGCAGGTGGACGAGGCTCTGGTGGACCAGTGGATACGTTACCAGGCGCCGTTCCTCACCGGTCTTACCGTAGTCCTGCAACTGGCCGTGGTCTATTGCGGACTGCTGCTGGGGCGGGCCTGGCAGGCGCGGCTGTACAACCCCGACGGCTTCCGCCAGGAGTTCCATGGCCTGCGCCTGGGACGTACCCTGGCCCTGGCCGCGGCCACGAGCATCGTCCTGGCCGGTGTCCTGGGGCAGATATGGCTGGTCAATCTGGCCCTGCTGCTGGGTCTTTTGTTCGTGTTCCAGGGGCTGGCCCTGTTGCACGGTCTGGTGGGGCTAGCCGGTCTGTCCAAGGGCTGGCTGGTGGCGCTGTACGTACTGTTGTCCCTGGCCCTGCCGCAGATGCTGCTGCTGCTCAGCCTCATCGGCATCCTCGATGCCTGGATCGATCTGCGTGCCCGCGTCAAGCCCAAGTCGCCGCTCGGACAGTAAACCCCGTTTCTCGAGTTCGTTTTGGAGTCCTACGATGGAAGTCATCCTGCTGCAGAAAGTCGCCAACCTGGGCAACCTCGGTGACCGCGTCAAGGTCAAGCCCGGCTACGGCCGTAACTACCTCATCCCTCAAGGCAAGGCCACCGAGGCCACGGCGGCCAACATCGCCAAGTTCGAGGCCCGCCGTGCCGAGCTGGAGCGTAAGGCCGCCGAGGCCTTGGCCACTGCTCAGGCCCGCGCCGAGAAGCTGGCCGAGCTGATCGTCACCTTGTCGGTGAAGGCCGGTAACGAGGGCCGTCTGTTCGGCTCCGTCGGTCCCGCCGACATCGCCGAGGCGGTGTCGGCGGCCGGTATCGAGCTGAAGAAGCACGAAGTGCGCATGGCCGGCGGTCCCATCCGCCAGGTGGGCGAGTACGACGTGGACATCCACCTGTACGCCGACGTCGATACCCAGATCCGCGTCAACGTGGTCGCGGAATAAGCCTGGGACGGGCTCCGCCAGGGGCTCCTCGGGCTGCAATGGCCGCCTCCGGGCGGCCATTTTTGTTGCGCTTATAACATTGTTTTATTTGAATTTTTATTTTTCTGTGCTTGTGCCGCCGGGCGATTTACCGGGTCCGAGCGAGCGCCTACACTAACGCGATCAGGGATGTCTGCCCGCCGGGCAGATGGAGTGTCTTTCTTCAGGCCGAGAGGTTCCGAATGCAGCCCATCGCCAGCTTTATGGACCGCAAGGACCCGGCCGCCGACGCCCTCAAAGTACCGCCCCATTCCATCGAGGCCGAGCAGGCGGTGCTGGGCGGTCTGATGCTGGACAACGCCGCTTGGGACCAGATCGCCGACCGGATCGGCGAGACGGATTTCTACCGTGCCGACCATCGCCTGATCTTCCAGGCGATCCGCGGCCTGGCCGAGCGCGCCCAACCCTTCGACGTGGTCACCCTGTCCGAGTGGCTGGACAGCAACGGCAAGCTGGAGGAAGCCGGCGGGCTGGCTTATCTCGCCACCCTGGCCCGCGACACCCCCAGCGCCGCCAACATCCGGGCCTATGCCGATATCGTCCGCGAGCGCTCGGTGTTGCGTCAGCTCATCCGCGTCGGCACCGACATCGCCAGCAGCGCCTATTTCCCCGAAGGCCGCAACAGCGCCGAGCTGCTGGAGTTGGCCGAGAAGAATGTGTTCGCCATCGCCGAGCAGGGCAAGCGCCAGCAGCAGGGTTTCCAGAGCATCAACCACCTGCTGACCAAGGCGGTGGACCGCATCGATACCCTGTTCCAGCTCGATAATCCGATTACCGGCGTGCCCACTGGCTGGCGCGATTTCGACGAGATGACCGCCGGCCTGCAGCCGGGGGACCTGATCATCATCGCGGGTAGACCGTCGATGGGGAAATGCATCGCCAGCGGCAGTCGCCTCCTCGATCCTGCCACTGGCCGGCTGCGTACCATCGACGAAATGGTACGGCAGCAGGACGGGCGGCTGGTCACGGTGGATGGCGATCATCGCTTGCAGCAGGCCGAGGCATCCCATTTCGTCGATGATGGCATCAAGCCGGTATTCCGGGTGCGCACCGCGCTGGGCCGGGAGATCGTCACCACGCTCACCCATCCCTTCCTGGCGCTCGACGGTTGGTGTCCGCTGGCCGCGCTGCGGGTCGGCGACCGCATCGCCGTGCCGCGGCGCCTGCCGTATTTCGGCCGCGAGCGCTGGCCGGCGCAGCAGGTCAAGCGGCTGGCCTATCAGGTGGCCAGCGCCGATCGGCCGACGCTGGCTCGCATCGACGCCAACCCGCGCCTGCGCGCCGATTGCGAAGCGGCGTTGCGGGGCGGCGGTGAGCGACGCGCTGTCGGGTCGGCGGTGCGGGCATTGCGGGAACAAGACGGCCCTGTCGGGTCTTTGCCGCCGACGGTATTCGCGCTGGTCCGCGAGCAGCTCGCACTCTTCCTCAACCGGCTGTTTGCCTGCGGGGCTAGCGTCTGCGCGCAGGCCGGCGCGCCATGCGGGATTGGCTACCGCACGGCCAGCACGGCTCTGGCGCGGGACGTGCAGCATCTCCTGCTGCGCTTTGGCATCAACGCCACGCTGCGGCACGCTGCGCCTGCCGCGGTCGGACCCGGCGGCAGCGAGCTGCATATCAGCGCCCCCGAGGATGTGCTCGGCTTCATCCGCGAGATCGGTATCCTGGGCCAGGAGCAGGCATTGGAGCGCCTCGCCGAGCGTCTGCACGAGGCGCAGGCGGCCCATGTGGCGAGCAGCGATCTCTATTGGGACCGTATCGAGGCGATCGAGCATCTGGGCCGGCGACAGGTCTACGACCTGACCGTGCCGCAGACCCATAACTTCATCGCCGAAGACATGCTGGTGCACAACACCACCTTCGCCATGAACATCGCCGAGCATGCGGCCATCAAGCTGCAGCAGCCGGTGGCGGTATTCAGCATGGAGATGCCCGGCGAGCACCTGGCGATGCGCATGATGTCCTCGCTCGGGCGCATCGACCAGCACCGCATCCGCACCGGCAAGCTGGAGGACGATGACTGGCCGCGGCTGACCTCGGCGGTTTCCATCCTCAACGAGACCAAGCTGTTCATCGACGACTCAGCCGGGCTCAGTCCGGCTGAGGTGCGCGCGCGCTGCCGCCGGCTCGCCCGCGAGCACGGCCAACTGGCCCTGGTGCTGGTCGACTACCTGCAGCTGATGCGGGTGCCCGGCAACACCGAGAACCGCGCCACCGAGATCTCCGAGATCTCGCGCTCGCTCAAGGCCCTGGCCAAGGAGCTGCACGTACCGGTGATCGCCCTGTCCCAGCTCAACCGCAGTCTGGAGCAGCGCCCCAACAAGCGGCCGGTGATGTCGGATCTGCGCGAATCTGGCGCGATCGAGCAGGATGCAGACCTGATTTGTTTCATCTACCGCGACGAGGTCTACGACCCCGACAGCCCGGACAAGGGGGTGGCCGAGATCATCATCGGCAAGCAGCGTAACGGCCCGATCGGCACGGTGCGGCTGACCTTCCTTGGCAAGTACACCCGTTTCGAGAATTTCATGCCGGAGAGCTACACGGATGGCGGCGATTACTAGCAGGAATGCGGTTAGATGAGCAAGGCGCGCAATGTCTACGTATGCCGCGAATGCGGCGCGCAGTCGCCCAAGTGGTCGGGACAGTGCCCGGACTGCGGCGCCTGGAACTCTCTGGAGGAGACCGTGGTGGCGGCGCCCGCCCCGCGGGGCGCCGGTTTCACCGGCTACGCCGGTACTGCCGGGGAGGGGGCGCGGGTACAGACCCTGGACCAGGTGGGCGCCGACGAGCAGGTGCGGCTGGTCACCGGCATCGGCGAGCTGGACCGGGTACTGGGCGGCGGTCTGGTGGCGGGCTCGGTGGTGCTGGTCGGTGGCGACCCCGGCATCGGCAAGTCCACCATCCTGCTGCAGACCCTGGCGCACCTCGCCGCCCGCGAGCGCTGCCTCTACGTCACCGGCGAGGAGTCGCCGCAGCAGGTCAGCCTGCGTGCCCAGCGCCTGGGCCTGGACCGCGCCCACCTGCGTCTGCTGGCCGAGACCTGCGTCGAGCGCATGATCGCTGTGGCCGAGCAGGAGCGGCCGCGGGTGATGGTGATCGACTCCATCCAGACCATCTTCACCGAGCGGCTGCAATCTGCCCCTGGGGCGGTGGCTCAGCTGCGCGAGAGCGCGGCATTGCTGGTGCGCTTCGCCAAGCGCAGCGGCACCGCCCTGTTCCTGGTAGGCCATGTGACCAAGGAGGGCGCCATCGCCGGCCCGCGGGTGCTGGAGCACATGGTGGATACGGTGCTGTACTTCGAGGGCGAGTCGGGCAGCCGCTACCGGGTGATGCGAGCGGTAAAGAACCGCTTCGGTCCGGTCAACGAGCTGGGCGTGTTCGCCATGACCGAGAAGGGACTGAAGGAGGTCAGCAACCCTTCGGCCATCTTCCTCTCCCGCCACGAGCAGCCGGTGGCCGGCAGCGTGATCATGGTCACCCGCGAGGGTACGCGCCCGCTGCTGGTGGAGATCCAAGCCTTGGTGGACGAGTGCCACGGCGGCAATCCGCGCCGGGTGACGCTGGGCCTGGAGCAGAACCGTCTGGCCATGCTGCTCGCCGTCATGCATCGCCACGGCGGCATCGCCATGTATGACCAGGACGTCTACGTCAACGCCGTAGGCGGGGTGCGCATCGGCGAGACCGCCGCCGACCTGGCGGTGCTGCTGGCGGCCCTGTCCAGCTACCGTGACCGACCCATCCCTGCCGATCTCATCGTCTTCGGCGAGGTCGGCCTGGCCGGCGAGATCCGCCCGGTGCCCAACGGCGAGGAGCGGCTGCGCGAGGCGGCCAAGCACGGTTTCAAGCGCGCCGTCATCCCCAAGGCCAACGCGCCCAAGCGTGGGGTGGTGGGGGAGATGCGGGTGAGCGGCGTGACCCGGCTGGCCGAGGTGCTGGAACAGTTCTGAGGCGCGTTCAGGCCACTACGCAGCGGTTGCGACCGCTGTGCTTGGCCTGGTAGAGGGCGTGGTCGGCGCGCCGCAGGCTGTCGCGGATGGCATCCTGGGCGCGGTGTTCGGTGATGCCGGCGCTGATCGACAGCGCCAGCGGGCTGCCCTCGATCAGCGGGCACAACTCCGCTACCGTCGTGCGCAGACGTTCCATGATGGCCAGGGCCGCAGCGCTGTCGGTCTCAGGGAACAGGAACAGGAACTCCTCGCCGCCCCAGCGGGCGCAGACATCGTAATCGCGCAGGCTGCCGTGCAGGCAACAGGCGATTTCGGCGAGGACCTGATCGCCGGCGTCGTGACCATGGCGGTCGTTGATACGCTTGAAATGATCGATGTCGCAGATGGCCAGGCCGAAGGATGTGCCCTGGCGCTGCACCAGGGCAGCCTCGGTGCTGAGCCGCTCCAGCATGTAGCGGCGGTTGTAGAGTCCGGTCAGGGCATCGCGGATGGACAGTTCGCGCAATGTCTGGTTGACCTCACGCAACATGGTCTGGTAGCGGTCGCTGATGCGCGCGATCTTTTCCAGTTGCCGCAACTGGCGGCGGTAGCGCTCGGCCAGGGAGCGGCTGCGCTCGTGCTCCAGGCTTTGGTAGCGGTCGCTGATGCGGGCGACGCGCTCCAGTTGATGCACCTGCTCCTGGTAGCGCTGAAACAGCGTGGCCAGCGCTTCGTGCAAGGGGTGGTCGCGGTGCTCCGGGGCGGCCAGCAGTTCCGCAATCCAGGCTTCGAAGCGCTCGTCGTCACGCATTACGCTGTCAGCACGGCGAGTAGCCGATGATCGCAAAGGGGAAGCTGCAGTCCTCCTTGAACTCCTCGGCCAGTTCCGCCACCCGTTCGTTGTCCTGGTCGTAGTACCAGTTCACCGCCACCGGCCGCCCCTCCCCATGGGCCTGCTCCAGCAGATCGAGGATGTCCATCAGCGACTTGATGCTACTGGTGTTGAGATAGAGCAGATAGAGGTTCAAGGTCAGCGGCCGCTCTACGGTTTCCAGATAGCGCTTGACCCAGTCGAAGACTGGCTGGTACAGCTCGAAGGAATTCTCCGGATAGGAGTCGCCCCGCATTTCCAGAGTGCCCTCCGCCCAGCGGCTGACGATGGCGGGTGAGGAACTCGTGCCGGCGATGTTGAGATCGATCATTCCAGACTCCATGACGGTGTTCAGATCACCACGCGCAGACTGAAGAAGGCTTGCCCGTCGTTGAGCGCACACAGTGAGCAGGCCAGCGGTGCACTGGCCTTACGGGCCATGTCGATCAGCCCCAGGCCGGCGCCGGTGGCGCCCGGCTCGCGGGGCTTGCGCAGTTGTTCTTTGTAGGCGGCCTTGAGCTGGCCCTTGTCCAGCCCGGCGAGGTGCTCGATACGCGCCACCAGGGCCGCGCCATCGGCGGGCTCGACGAGGTTGCCGGCGCTGATGACGTAATGCCCGCTTGTGTCGCGGGAGATTACCACCGTGGCCGTCGCCAGTTGCTCGGTGTAGCCCTTGAGGGTGGCGTATTGCCTGACGTTCTGGGTCATTTCGATGTACACCGAGAACACGTCCATGACCGCCGAGGCCGAGGCTTCCAGCCCCTGCAGGTAGTGCTTCAGGGCCTTACCGATCTCCTCGATGATGCTGGTCGAGAACGGGCCGTTGAAGCACAGCAGGATCTGCTGTCGAGAGAAAGTCTCGCGTAGCGAGAAGACGTCCAGTTGTTTCATGCGGACTCCTCAGTGGCAGGCTCAGGGGCCGGTGGTCGATGCCGGCACGGGTAGCGCGAAACGGAAACTCAGCACCGTGATGTCGTCGCGCTGTGGATAGTCGCCGCGGTACCCGGCAAGGCACTCAGTGAAGGCCCGCTGCTGCTCGGCCAGCGGCAGGCTGGCATGGCGCAGTAGCAAGTTGCGGAAGCGGCCGTTGCCGAAGCTGAAGCCCTTGTCGCCGCCGGCCTGGTCGAGGAAGCCGTCGGTGGTCAGATAGAAGGTGCGCTCGGCGGCCAGGGCCACGGTCTGGTTGCTGAAGCTACCCTGACGCCGCTCGCCGATGCCGCGCCGCTCGCCCTTGATCTCCACCACCTGCTGGCCATCGCACCAGTACAGTGAAAGCCTGGCCCCGGCGAAGGTCACCGTGCGCGACAGGAAATCGACATGGCACAGTCCGATGTCCATGCTGGTGGCCAGATGCGCATCCTGCTGGCTGTTCAGCATGATGCGGACCGCGGCATCGGTGCGCGCCAGCAGACGCGCCGGATCGTCCAGGCCGACGTCGTCGATGGCGATGTCCAGGGCGGCATGGGCGATCATGGTCATGAAGGCGCCGGGCACGCCGTGGCCGGCGCAGTCGACGACACCGATCAGGCAGCCGTGCTCGGCCTGACGATAGACGTAGAAGTCGCCACCGACGACGTCGCGTGGCTGCCACAGCACGAAATGCTCGCCGGGCAGGTCCCGCGCCAGTTGCATTCGGGGCAGAATGGCGGTCTGGATTAGGCTGGCGTACTGAATGCTGTCGTTGATCTTTTTGTTGGCCGCCGCCATGCGCTCGTTGGCGGCTTCGAGCTCGCGGGTGCGCTCCCGTACCTTCTCCTCCAGCTCCTCGGTATAGGAACGGATCTGGTGGGTCATGGAGACGAAGGCGCGGGTCAGCTCGCCGATCTCGTCGCGGCGGGCGCTGGTCAGCGCTGTGCGGTAGTCGCCGCGGGCCACGGCGCGGGCCATTTCGGTCAGGCGCAGCAGCGGCGTCAGCAGCAGGCGATCGACGCCGATGCTGACCGCTAGCACCAACAGAGCCAGGATGGCCAGCAGCCCCACCATCAGCGGGGTGAACGTCGCACCATCGAAGACCCGGGCGGCGTCGAGGTCGACGGCGGTGAGCACGTGCCAGCCCAACTCGGGCAGGAAAGTGGCGGCCAGGATCTGCGGTTTGCCGTCCATCTGCACGGCGAGCGTCTCCACTTCGCTCTCGCCGCGTTCCAGGCGGCCTAGCGCGGCGCCGGCTGCGGCCGCATCCCCTGCTCCTTGCAGCAGGCGGTAGAGGGTCTTGTCCGAGCGGGTCTTGGTCAGCGACGAGTATTCGATGAGACGGGGATCGCGGTGGGCCTGGATCATACCATCGCGGTTGACGATCAGCGTGGTCACGCCGGGATCGGTGCCGCTAATGAAGGTCTTGAGGAAAGGTGAGATGTCGAGACCGGTGCCGGCCAGCCCGATGCGGCGCGTACCATCCTTGACTATGATGTTGAACCAGATCTTGGTGAGGCCGAGGTTGACGTCGACGTTGACGTTGATGTTGAAATCCGGCGCGCTCTTCAGGGTGGTGAAGTACCACTGGTCTTCGCTCACGTCGGGACGCAGGAAGTAGCGCGGTTCGCTGCTCAAGGGTTTGAGGGCATCGTTGAAGTAATAGCCGCCGCTGGCGGCGTCGATGATGAAATAGGAGCGGTCGGCGAAGGCTTGCCGGTAATGTTCCGCCTCCCGAAACAGCAGCGCCTTCTTTTCAGGGTTGTCCCGATCCAGCAGCCATTGGCGGGTGAGCTCCGACTCCGCCAGACGCTGGGACAGGGCCAGCTCGCGCAGCAGCGGCGAGAGGATGTACTGCTTGTTGAGCAGGGTCTGGGTGCGCGCGTAGGCCGTGCCGTAGTGGAGCTTGATGGCCTCCACCGCGTGATGGCCGATGCCGTAGGCCAGGATCAGCGCAAGGCAGCAGAGCGTGGCGAGGACGAGCAGGGACTTGCCGCGCAAGCCGATGCCCAGCCGTGGCGTCGCCGTCGGTGCGATGGCGATGGTGGCGTGCGAGAGGGACGATGAGGTATTCAAGCGACCACCTCCGCGAATATTGTTGTTGTTGCCGATACCGGTGCGCCGGATCGGGTGCGGCGAGGGGCAGCCGCGATCGGAAACCCAGCCAGATCCACAAGGGCCGAAAGGGAGGCCGAGGCCATACCAGTCTGCCGCAACGGTCCCGACAAGTCCATCGCTCGGGGCGCTTGCAGGCCCGCTTTGGCTGTCGTTTGGCCGGCTTTCCAGTATGATACCCGCCGTTGCGGAACCGGCGTGCCGGTTCCGCCCCGATGCATACAACCGACAGCCCTAATGGGGGGAAAGCGCATGACCGACATCGTTGCCCTGCTCGGGACCGAAGCCGAGAGCCTGCTCAGCTACCGCTGCACCGGCATCACCGCCGACCAGCTCTATCTGCCCGGTCCGGACTACATCGACCGGGTGCTGGCCGACAGCGACCGCAAGCCCGGCGTGCTGCGCAACCTGCAAACCCTGTTCAACACCGGCCGCCTGGCCGGTACCGGCTATCTCTCCATCCTGCCGGTGGATCAGGGCGTGGAGCACTCCGGCGCCGCCTCTTTCGCCCCCAATCCGATCTACTTCGATCCCAAGAACATCGTCGAGCTGGCCATCGCGGGTGGCTGCAACTGTGTCTGCTCCACCCTGGGCGTGCTCGGCGCCGTGGCCCGGCGCTATGCCCACAAGATCCCGTTCATGCTCAAGCTCAACCACAACGAGACCCTGAGCTACCCGACCACCTACGACCAGACCCTGTTCGCCCAGGTAGAGCAGGCCTTCGACATGGGCTGCCTGGCGGTGGGCGCCACCATCTACTTCGGCTCCGAGAACAGCCGCCGCCAGATCGTGGAGATCTCCGAGGCCTTCGCCCGCGCCCATGAGCTGGGCATGGTCACCGTGCTGTGGGCCTATTTGCGCAATTCGGCCTTCAAGAAGGACGGCGTGGACTACCACGTCAGCGCCGACCTGAGCGGGCAGGCCAACCACCTCGCCGCCACCATCGGCGCCGACATCGTCAAGCAGAAGCAGGCCGAGAACAACGGCGGCTACAACGCCGTCGGCTTCGGCCATACCCACAAGAAGGTCTACGGCGAGCTGGTCACCGACCATCCGATCGACCTGACCCGCTGGCAGGTGGCCAACTGCTATCTGGGCCGCGCCGGCCTGATCAACTCCGGCGGCGCCTCTGGCGCCAACGATCTGGCGCAGGCGGTGCGCACCGCAGTGATCAACAAGCGCGCCGGCGGCATGGGCCTGATCTCCGGCCGCAAGGCCTTCCAGAAGCCGATGAAGGACGGCGTGGCGCTGCTGCATGCCATCCAGGACGTGTACCTGGACAAGAGCATCACCATCGCCTGAGCGCGAATCGGATACGCGTCAGGGCGCGGGCGATCCCGCGCCCTTTTTTATCCCGCGCCCTTTTTTATTGGCCTTTGCCGGCTAGCCTTGCCTGCGCCACACCAGGGTGCGGTTGTTCACCGGCATGGCCCAGTCGTGGACCAGTTCCAGACCGGCGTCCCGTGCTAGCCGCTGCAGCTCGTCGACATCGCGCACCCCCATGCGCGGGTCGCGCAGTTTCAGCATCTGATCGAAGCGGGCATTGCTGTCTGCGGTGTGGCGGCCGCCGTAGCTGAATGGTCCGTACAGGCAGAAGCAGCCGCCCGGCCGCAGCACCCGCCCGATCCCGGCGAACATCGCTTCCACCGCAGGCCAGCCCATGATGTGGGCGGTATTGGCCGAGTACACCCCGTCGACGGCCGCCACCGGCCACCTCGCCCAGGTCACATCCAGTTCGATGGCCGGCCGCAGGTTGGGGGCCGGATAGGCGGCCAGCCACAGCGCGATGCCGGGCAGATTCTCGGCCAGATCAGAGGGCTGCCAGAGCAGATGGGGCAGGGCGGGGGCGAAGTGCACCGCGTGCTGGCCAGTGCCGCTGCCGATCTCCAGAACCAGGCCGGGTTCGGTGAACACCTGGCGCAGCACCGCCAGGATCGGTTCCTTGTTCTGCTCACAGGCTTCGGAATAGGGCAGTTGCGGCATGGCGCTGATGACATTGGTGGGGGCTCGGCGGAGAGTATACCCGCTGCGGCACCCTTGCCCGCAGGCTCTGAAACACACCGGCAACAATCCGCTACTTGCGCGAAATCACCGCGATACGCCGCCGATGCAAGCTAGCTTGGCCCGGGTGGGAGTCCGGCCGAACCAGCGAGGCAGGCGCTTACCCGGTGGCTTGTTCGTCACACTCGCAGAGCGATCGAGGTGAAGCATGAATGCGGCAATCGACCTGAACCATGCTGTCCGCTACGCCAGGTGTATCGAAATCTCCAAGCGTATTCGCTGGGAGATCGACCGCGATGTGATCCGGGGGCGGCAGTTCGACTTCAGGCGCAAATTCCTCCCGGACAGGCTGTCGCGGGTGCGGGAGATGGGATTGTCGAACGCGGAAGAGCAGCGGCTGATGAGCCAGATCCAGGGGCGAACCTACGCCAACATGCTGAGCCTGGTGGAACGCTTCATCAATGCCGAGATCCTGGAGATCAGCCGGGCTCACTGGCTGGGGGACCAGACCGCCCTGGAGGCGCTGGTGCGCTTCAGCGACGAGGAACTGAAACACCAGGAACTGTTCCGCCGCATCGAGCGCATGATCGCGGGCGACATGCCGGAAGGCTACACCTTCCTGCCCGATCCCAATCAGGTGGCGGCGCGGGTCCTCGGCAAGTCCACCTGGGCGATACTGGCCCTGACCTGCCACATCGAGCTGTGCATCCAGGCCCACTACCGCGAGAGCATGGATGCGGATGCCGGGATGTCCGAGCTGTACCGGGACGTCTTCCTCTTCCACTGGCGCGAGGAGTCGCAGCACGTCATCCTCGATGAGCTGGAGTGGGGGCGCGAGAATGCGCGGCTCGACGAACGGCAACGCGAGCGGGCGGTGGATGAGCTGATCGAACTGGTGCAGGCCATGGACGGCCTCCTGCAGACCCAGGCGGCGGCCGATGCCGATTACTTCCTACGCCTCTGCGGCCACCGCTTCAGTACCGAGCAGAGCCATGCCATCCACGGCGGCATGCTGCGTGCCTATCGCTGGCAGTACATCGGCTCCGGCATCGAGGAAAGCCGGTTCCTGGAGATCCTGGGGCGCATGATCTCCGTGGCCCAGGCCCGGCGTATCCACCAGGCGCTGGTGCCGCTGCTCTGATCCTCGTAGCCGCCCTCCGACGGGGCCGCTCCGGCGCGCACCGCGTGGTGCCGGTCGGGCTGGCCCCCCTCGTGTCGTTGCATGCCCCTGTTTGCTATCGTTGGCACGTCCGGACCGATCCGATCTCGGCTCTTGCCGCACCGCACAGATAGGCCTATTAAGTATCCAGGCACCCTGAATGCCTCCCCGAGGGAGCCGGATTTGACCGACCAGGCCTCGATTCTCGTCGTCGATGACGATCCGCAGGTGCGGGAGATGCTCGCCGAATATCTCTCCAGCCACGGCTACACGGTGCTGCTGGCGGAGAACGGGCGGGCTGCGCGTGCTATCTTGGCCGAGCAGGTGCCGGATCTGGTGCTGCTGGATCTGGCCATGCCCGGCGAGGACGGGTTGTCGCTGGCCCGCCATCTGCGCGAACGCCTCGATCTGGGCATCATCATGGTCACCGCCTCCGGTGCGGTGGTGGACCGCATCGTCGGTCTGGAGATCGGCGCCGACGACTATGTGGCCAAACCCTTCGATCCGCGCGAACTGCTGGCCCGCATCAAGAGCGTGCTGCGGCGCAGCCGGGCCAGGACGGCGGCACCGGCGCAGGCAGCGGGCCGACGCATCCGCTTCGGCCGCTGTGTGCTCGATCTCGATACCCACCGCCTGATCGGTGCCGACGGGGCCGAGATTCCCCTCACCAGCATGGAGTACGAGCTGCTGCGTGTGTTCAGTACACGGCCCAACCGGGTATTGAGCCGCGATGACATCCTCAATCTGACCCAGAATCGCGACTGGGATCCCTTCGACCGCAGCGTCGACATCCGTATCGCCCGCATCCGCCGCAAGATCGAGGACGACCCCGCCAATCCGCGCATCATCCGCACCGTGCGCGGGGCGGGCTATATGTTTGTGCCGGAATGACAAACCCCCGGCATGGCCGGGGGCGGTGCATTGGATTTGCTTCAACCGAGCCGTTCCAGCGCCATCAGCAGCAGCAGCCAGAGCAGGCCCTTGACCGCGAAAAAGGTCAAGCCGGCCAGGCCGAGGCGGGTGGCTGCCGCATAGCGCGCAGCGCCGCCAGCGGTCAGCAGGGAGAGCAGATAGGTGTGCATGGCATGGATCCTCCAAGAGGGCAGGGCGCGGTCACGCGCGCCCGCCCGGCTATTCAGGCTGCCGAATCGGAGTCGGCGAGCCGGTCGATCTCCGCCGCCGTTATGCCCTTGCGCAGCGGGCGCGGGATGATCATCGGCACCCGTCGCTGGTACTCGGCATAGCGCTGGCCGTGGGCCTGCACCAGGTCGCGCTCCTCCAGGCGGATGGCGACGAGGATGTAGGCCGTGGTGACCATGGCGAACAGCAGATGCGTCACGGTCATGGTCGGGGTGGCCCAGAAGGCGAACAGCCAGCCCAGGTAAAGCGGGTGGCGCACATGGCGATACAGCCACGGGGTGACGAAGCCCAGCGCCTGGTACTCGGCGCCGCGCAGGCAGAGCCAGACCTGGCGCAGGCCGAACAGATCGAAGTGGTTGATCAGGAAGGTAGAAACCAGCACCAGACCCCAGCCGAGGGCAGACAGGCCGTAGAGCACGGCCTGTCCGACAGGGTTCTGTACGTTCCACACCTCCCCGCCCAGCGGCTCCCAGAACATGAACAGCACGATCAGGGCGAGGCTGGCCAGCAGCACGTAGGTGCTGCGCTCGGCTGACTCGGGAACGATCCGTGTCCACCAGCGCTTGAAGGCCGGCCGGGCCATGACGCTGTGTTGCACGGCGAACAACGCCAGCAGGCCGAGATCGATCAGCAGCGCCTCGAAGAAGGGTCGGGTCGGCGCCGAGTCGATGGCCTTGGGCACCAGGATGTTGCCGACGAAGCCGATGGCGTAGAGGAAGGTGGCGAAGAACACGGCATAGCACGCCGCACCGTAGGCGAAGATGGCGATGCGCTTGATCATGGTTGCTCTCCCCGTGATTCAGGAACTTACCTGGACGCCGGCCGGGGCTGTCATGACAGCCTTGCCGGTTGGTGTCCAGAGTAGGAAGAGGCGGTATCAGTCCGATGTCGCGCACGCACGACTTTGTTGGCGTTTGGTATCGGCGGCGGTGCGCCGCGCACTATCGTTATCGGCGCGGTTTCAATTGTTTCGGTCGTGTTTCCGGGCGAGGTTCACGGCCGCCAAGCGGCCACGGCGGTGCTACCATCAGCTCAGATAGCGGGGCGTCGGCACGCCAGGCCGGCGGGGAGCGAGTACCTTGACCCAGCAACCGATCAGCCTCTCGGGGAGGGCGGCGACAGAATTCCCCGGTGAATACCTGCTCGGCCAGATCCTCGATCATTCCGGCCTGCTGGTATCGGTAAAGGACGGCGAGCGGCGCTTCGTGCGCGTGAGTCGGCGGCTGCGTGAGCTACTGACTGCTACCTGCGCCGATCCCATCGGCAAGACCGTGTTCGAGGTCCTGCCGGAGCCCTTCGCACGCCGGGTGGACGCTCACGATTGCAGCGTGTTCGCCCAGGGGCGCGCCGCCGAGTTCGAGGAGCAGCTCGAACTCGGCGGCGTGTGCCGCACCCTGCTCACCACCCGGCTGCCGCTGTTCGGCCCTGGCGGGACGGTATGCGGGGTGTGCAGCATCTCCACCGACATCAGCGAACGCAAGCGCATCGAAGAGGCCCTGCGCAACGTCGCCCTCGGTGTCTCGGGGGCTCCCGAGCAGGACATCTACTGCCAGATCGTCCGCTACCTGGCGCTGACCCTGAGGGTGGATTTCGCCTTCATCGGCATTCTGTCCGCGGCCATGCAGGGCCATGTGGAGACCCTGGCCATCTACTCCCAGGGCCACTTCGAGGAGAACACCGTCTATCCGCTCGCCGGCACGCCCTGCGCGCAGGTGATAGGCGGGTCGTTCCAGTTTGTGCCAGATCACCTGCACGAACGCTATCCGGCCGACGGTATGATGCAGGCCTTCGGTTTCGAGAGCTATGCGGCCTATCCGTTATTCGACAGTCAGGGTCGACTGCTGGGGCTGATCGCGGTGCTCGATCGCAAGCCCATGAGCGAGCGCGACGTGATCGAATCCATCTTGCGCATCTTCGCCGTGCGAGCGGCGGTGGAGCTGGAGCGGGAGCAGGCCGACCGCGCCCGCCAGCTCTCCGAGGCCAGCTACCGCGAGATCTTCGAGGCCAGCGAAGATGCCATCTTCATCCATGACTTCGACACCGGCACCATCCTCGACGTCAATCCCAAGGCCTGCCAGGCCTACGGCTACACCGTCGAAGAGATGCGCAGCCTCGACGTAGGCGCAATCAGTTCGGGCGAGCCGTTCTATACCTTGGAGCACGCCATCCGTCTCATCGAGCACGCCAAGGTCGGCGAGACGGTGCGCTTCGAATGGCACCGGCGCAACAAGGACGGCAGCCTGCACTGGGACGAGGTGGTGCTGAAGCGGGCGATGCTCGCCGGCCAGCCGCGCATCCTGGCCTTCACCCGCGAGATCTCGGAGCGCAAGCAGGCCGAGGCCGCCCTGCGCGCCAGCGAGGAGCAGTACCGCGCCATCTTCAATGCCTCGGTGGACGGCATCGCCTTCTGGAATCCCGACGGCCGGCTGGTCGATCTCAACCCGGCGTTCGCTCGTATGCACGGCTACAGCCGCGAGGAGCTGCTGCGCATGGATCCGCAGCAGTTCGTCCATCCGACGTCCTGGGACCAGTTCCAGCGGTTCATCGAGACGCTGAGCACCGGTCAGCCGTTCCACACCGAGGCCCGGAGCATGCGCAGCGACGGCACCGCCTTCGATGTGGAGGTGAACGGCATCCCCATGGAATACCAGGGCGCGCCGCATCTGCTGGCCATCGTGCGCGACATCAGCGAGCGCAAGCGGGCCGAGGCTGCCCTGCGCGCCAGCGAGGAGCAGTACCGCGCCATCTTCAATGCCTCGGTGGACGGGGTCACGTTCTGGAACGCCAAGGGCCGGCTGGTGGACCTCAATCCGGCGTTCGCTCGTATGTACGGCTACGATCGCGAGGAACTGCTGCGCATGGACCCGCGCGCGTTCATCCACTCGGATTCCTGGGGGCAGTTCAATACCCTGCTGGAATCGCTGCGCACCGGGCGCTCCTATCACGCCGAGGCGCGCGGCGTGCGCCGCGACGGTACGGTGTTCGACGTGGAGGTGAGCGGTGTTCCGCTGGACTACCGGGGTGCGCCGCACCTGCTCGCCATTGTGCGCGAGATCACCGAGCGCCGCGAGGCCGAGCGCGAGCGCAGCCGGTTGGAGGCACAGTTGCGCCAGGCGCAGAAGATGGAGGCCATCGGTCATCTCACCGGCGGCATCGCCCACGATTTCAACAACATCCTCACCAGCATCCTGGGGTATACGGTGCTGGCCCTGGAACGGGAGGCGGCCGCTGCCGATCCTCGACTCGGGCGCTATCTGGAACAGATCCGTCTCGCCGGCGAGCGCGCCCGTGACCTGATCCGCCAGATGCTGACCTTCAGCCGTGGCCAGCGCGGCGAGCCGCGCCCGCTGCTGTTGTCATGTCTGATCAAG
>DATLYF010000008.1:0-50800 GCA_035575095.1 Candidatus Competibacteraceae bacterium | reverse complement strand
CTGGCCGGAGGCGTGCTGGCCTTTGCCTTTCTGGCCGGACAGCTCTGGGCGTGGCAACAGCTGCACGCCCTGAACTATTTCGTGGCCACCAATCCGGCCAACAGCTTCTTCTACCTGCTCACCGGGCTGCACGGCTTGCATTTGGCGGGCGGCCTGGTTGCCTGGGGCAAGACCGCCGCCAAGGTCTGGCGCGGCGGCGAGATGCGCCTGAGCGTGGAACTCACCGCCCTCTACTGGCACTTTCTGCTCGTGGTCTGGCTGGTGTTGTTCGGTCTGCTGCTGGTGACGTAGCGAGCTCAAGAGGTGAGCGCAGATGACCCACCCGACGCCGCCACCCCTCGAAGATCCCGGCCCGGCTCCGGGCCGATGGCAGAGCATCGTCGCTGACTGGTCCTCGGACCGGGAGGCGTTCAAGGTCCCCTGGGGCAAGGCGATGATGTGGATCTTCCTCCTCAGCGACACCTTCGTCTTCAGCTGCTTCTTGATCGGTTACATGACGGTGCGGATATCCACGACGGAGCCGTGGCCCAACCCCAGCGAAGTGTTCGCGCTGACCATCGCCGGGACAAAGATTCCCTTGATCCTGATCGCCATCATGACCTTCATCCTGATCAGCAGCAGCGGCACCATGGCCATGGCGGTCAACTTTGCCTACCGCCGCGATCGCGCCAGAACCACCGCCTTGCTGCTGCTGACGGCGGCGCTCGGTGCGACCTTCGTCGGCATGCAGGCCTTCGAGTGGAGCAAGCTGATCTTCCATGAAGGGGTCCGGCCGTGGGGCAACCCCATGGGGGCGGCGCAGTTCGGCTCGAGCTTTTTCATGATCACCGGTTTCCACGGCTTGCACGTGACGGCCGGCGTGATCTACCTGACCACGGTAGCGCTGAGGGTCATGCGCGGGCGCTACGAGCGCAGCGGGAACTACCAGATCGTGGAAATCGCCGGCCTGTATTGGCATTTCGTCGACCTGGTGTGGGTGTTCATCTTCGCGTTGTTCTATCTCTGGTAGGGACGAACATGGAACACTCGTCGGGACAACAGCATCCGATCGGTCTGTACTTGAAGGTATGGGGGCTGCTCTTCGTTCTCAGCACCCTGTCGTATCTGGTCGATTATTTCCATATCCAGGGCTACCTGCGGTGGTTTCTGATCGTCACTTTCATGTTGCTGAAAGCGGGACTGATCGTCGCCGTTTTCATGCATATGCGCTGGGAGCGGCTGGCCCTGGTCTATGCCATTCTGCTGCCGCCGCTGTGCTTGCTAGTGCTGGTCGGTCTCATGGCGGCCGAAGCGGACTACACGTTTTTGACGCGGGGTATGTTCTTTGGGCAATAGTCCGTACCTGACGGTCATGTCGGGGCAGCCGCCAGGAGCCGGAACGTGGCACAGCAGCGCAAGATCATCCACATCGACATGGACGCCTTTTACGCCGCCGTGGAGCAGCGCGACTTCCCCAAGTACCGGGGCAAGCCGGTGGTGGTGGGCGGTGATCCCCACGGCCGCGGCGTGGTCGCCACCGCCAGCTACGAGGCGCGGCGCTACGGCATTCACTCGGCGATGCCGGCAGCCCACGCCTACCGTCTTTGTCCGCAGGCTGTCTTCCTGCGCCCGCGCTTCGAGGTCTATCGCCAGGTGTCGCGGGAGATCCAGGCGATACTGCGCCAGTTCAGCGAGCGCATCGAGCCGCTGTCGCTGGATGAGGCTTACCTCGGCGTCACCGACTGCGATCTGTGCCATGGCTCGGCCACGCTCATGGCCCGCCAGATCAAGCGCCTGATCCGCGAGAAGACCCAGCTCAGTGCTTCCGCCGGGGTGTCCTACAACAAGTTCCTGGCCAAGCTGGCCTCCGATCAGAACAAGCCGGACGGGCTGTGCGTCATCACCCCGGAGGAAGGGCCGGCCTTCATCCAGCGCCTGCCCATCGGCAAGTTCCACGGCGTCGGCAAAGCCACCGAGGCGCGCATGAAGGCGCTCGGCATCCACACCGGCGCCGACCTGCTGGTCTGGCCGCTGGAGCGGCTGGTGCAGCACTTCGGCAAGGTGGGCGCTTTCTACTACCAGCTGGCGCGCGGCATCGACGAGCGCCCGGTGGAGAGCGCGCGGGTGCGCAAATCGCTGGGCGCCGAGACTACCTTCGCCGAGGACCTCAGCGACAGCGCCGAGATGCTGGAGCAACTGCGGGCGCTGACCGCCGAGGTGGCGGCGGATCTGGCCAAGCGCTGCCTGGCCGGGCGTACCCTGACGATCAAGGTCAAGTACGACAACTTCGAGCAGGTCACCCGCAGCCACACCTTTCCGCGGCCGCTGTCGAGGGTGGAGGACATGGTGCCGCATCTGCCTGATCTCCTGGCCCGCACCGAGGCTGGCCGCCGTCGGGTGCGGCTGTTGGGGGTGACGGTGTCGGGATTCGACGAGGAGGAGGAGCGGGGCTGGCGGCAGTTGGCATTGTTCTGATGAGCCCGTTTACACGTAGAACACGTGCAGAATGGTTGTATCACTCTCTCACAGACAGCGCCGTGAAGCAGAACATCACCTTATCCCTGGACAGTGAAACCCTGCATCAGGCCAAGCGTCTGGCAGCAGCGCGCAACACCAGCGTCAGCCGGTTGCTGGCCGAGGACATCGGCGCCCAGGTTACGGGCGCGAGCAGCAGTGCCGGCCAGCCCAGAGCCAGGCTCTGAGCTGGCTGGAAAGCGGTTTCGACCTCGGTGGCGAATGCGTCCACGAGCGGGACTCACTGTATGAGCGCTAAGGCATTCGTGGATACCAACATCCTGCTCTATGCCCATGACCGCCAAGCCAGAGAGAAGCAGCCGGTAGCCGCAATGCTGATGCGCGAACTATGAGAGCAGCACACCGGGGTGATCAGCACCCAGGTGCTGCAGGAGTTCTTCGTCAACGTCACCCGTAAGCTTCCCCAACCGCTGAGCATTCCGGCAGCGTGGGAAATTGCGGCGTGTCTATCGGGTATGGGTGGAGCGCGACACTAGCGTGGACACGTTGCTGCGGGCTACGGAGCTCTGCGAGCTGGCTGACTTCTCGTGCTGGGATAGCCTCATCGCCGCCTCCGCCGAGGCGGTCGGTGCGGAAATCCTGTACAGCGAGGACCTGCAGCACGGCCAGACCATCGCCGGGCTGCGCATGATCAACCCTTTCGCGGTTTCGTGACCGCATTTCAACCCGCCAACACCTCCCCCAACCATTCCCCGATCTCCCCGATCTCCCGGATCTCCTCCCAGCACACTTCGTGCCCCATGGGATAACGGCGCAGCTCCACCGCATAGCCCAGGGCGCGCAGGCGCTCGGCGCTGAGCTCGCCGTAGCGACAGGGGATGAGCTCATCCAGCACGCCGTGGGCGAGCAAGATGGGCACGTCGCGGTTGGCTGTAGCACGCTCCGCTTCCAGGGTGTGGGCCAGGGGTAGGTAGCCGGACAGGCCGAGGATGCCGGCCAGGCGCTCGCGATAGCGCAAGCCTACATGCAGGGCGATGGCGCAGCCCTGGGAGAAGCCGGCCAGGACAATGCGCGCGGCCGGGATGCCGGCGGCGCGCTGCTGGTCCAGCAGCGCCGTGATGCGTCGTGCCGAGTCGCGGATGCCGGCCTCATCCTCACGCAGGGGGATGTCCAGGCCGAAGATGTCGTACCAGCCGCGCATGACATAGCCGCCGTTGACGGTGATGGGCCGGTATGGGGCGTTGGGGAAGACGAAGCGCACGCCGAGTTCCGATGGCAGCCCCAGTTCGGGGACGATGGGGGCGAAGTCGCGGGCGTCGGCGCCCAGGCCATGCAGCCAGATCACGCAGGCGCGGGCCGGGCCGTGGGCGGGTTCGAGGACGAGGCTGTCGTGCATGGCGGGGTTCCGTGGCCGGGGTTGGCGGCGAGTATAACAATCCGAGGCGGATTGGGCGGGGACGGCGCAACGGCTATACTGTGCCCCTGTCCCGAAGGTAACCCGTCGATGCCCGTCACCCTGCGCAACGCCTTGATGTTGTTGATGCTTTCTGCCGCCCTCGCGGCCTGTGGCCAGAAGGGCGATCTGTACCTGTCCGGAACCAAGCCGGCTGCCGAGCAGAAAGCCAGGCCCGCGCCCTCTCCCCAAGCCACCCAGCCCATCCCGTCGGAGTGAGCCCATGGATTATTTTCTCTACCGCGACGGCGAGCTCTATGCCGAGGATGTTCCGGTCGCCGCCATCGCGCAACGCTACGGCACGCCCTGCTACGTCTATTCCCGTGCCACCCTGGAGCGCCACTGGTACGCATTCGACCGTGCGCTCGGCGACCATCCCCACCTGATCTGCTATGCCGTCAAGGCCAACAGCAATCTGGCGGTGCTCAACGTGCTGGCGCGCCTCGGTTCGGGCTTCGACATCGTCTCGGTGGGCGAGCTGGAGCGGGTGCTGGCCGCCGGCGGCGATCCGGCCAAGGTGGTGTTCTCCGGAGTGGGCAAGCGCCGCGACGAGATGGCCCGCGCCCTGCAGGTGGGCATCCGCTGCTTTAACGTCGAGTCCGAGGCGGAGCTGGAGGTGCTCGATGCAGTGGCCGGCAGCCTGGGCCAGGTGGCGCCGGTGTCGCTGCGCATCAACCCCGACGTCGATCCCAAGACCCACCCTTATATCTCCACCGGCCTCAAGGAGAACAAATTCGGCATCGACATCGCCGATGCCCTGGACGTCTATCGCCGTGCCGCGGCGCTGCCGCACCTCGAAGTGATCGGCGTCGACTATCACATCGGCTCCCAGCTCACCCAGCTCGGGCCACTGATGGATGCCCTGGAGCGGCTGCTGGCGCTGGTGGAGCGGCTGGAAGAGGAGGGCATCGCCATCCACCATCTGGACCTGGGCGGCGGCTTGGGGATCCGCTACCGTGACGAGGCGCCGCCGCACCCCACCGACTACGCCGCCCAGTTGCTCGCCCGCCTGGCCGGCAAGCCCTACGAGATCGTGCTGGAGCCGGGGCGGGCCATCGTCGGCAACGCCGGCATCCTGCTCACCCGGGTGGAGCTGCTCAAGCACGGCGAGCACAAGAACTTCGCCGTGGTGGACGCGGCCATGAACGACCTGATCCGTCCGGCGCTGTACTCGGCCTGGATGGAGATCATCCCGGCGCAGCCGCGGCGGCAGGGCGTGGCACGGCTCTACGACGTGGTCGGCGCCATCTGCGAGACCAGCGACTTCCTCGGCAAGAGCCGCGAGCTGAATGTGCAGCCCGGCGATTTGCTGGCGGTGCGCTCGGCCGGCGCTTACGGCTTCACCATGAGCTCCAACTACAACACCCGCCCACGTGCCGCCGAGGTCATGGTGGACGGTGCCGCGGTCCACCTGGTGCGCCGGCGCGAGACGCTGCCCGAGCTCTACGCTGGTGAATCCGTGCTGCCGGAGTGAGGCCATGGGCGAGCTGCGCTTCACCAAGATGCACGGCCTGGGCAACGACTTCGTGGTGCTGGACGGGGTACGCCAGCGCCTTGCGCTCAGCCCCGAACAGGTGCGCTGGCTGGCCGATCGGCACTTCGGCGTGGGCTGCGACCAGCTCTTGCTGGTCGAGCCGGCCACCCGGCCAGGCGTGGATTTCCGCTACCGCATCTTCAACGCCGACGGCGGCGAGGTGGAGCAGTGCGGCAACGGCGCCCGCTGTTTCGCCCGCTTCGTGCGCGATCAGGGGCTGACCGACAAAGACGCGATCCGCGTCGAGACCGCCAAGGGTGAACTGCTGCTGGTGGTGGAGCCGGATGGGCAGGTCACCGTGGACATGGGGCGGCCGTTCCTGGAGCCTGCCGACATCCCCTTCCTGGCCGAGGCTCGGGCGCCGCTCTACGAGCTGGAGCAGGACGGCGTGAGCTACCGGGTGGGGGCGCTGTCCATGGGCAATCCCCACGTGGTGCTGACTGTGGACGACGTCGATATCGCGCCGGTGGCCGAGCTGGGGGCGAAGCTGGAGCGTCACCCGCGCTTCCCCAACCGGGTCAACGTCGGCTTCATGCAAATCCTCGCCCCCGACCACATCCGCCTGCGCGTGTTCGAACGCGGTGTCGGCGAGACCCTGGCCTGCGGCACCGGCGCCTGCGCCGCGGTAGTGGCCGGCCGCCTGCAGGGGCGACTGGCCGAGCGGGTGCGGGTGCAGCTTGCCGGCGGCGAGCTGAGTATCGCCTGGGATGGCGCCGGGCCGGTGCTGATGACCGGTCCCGCTACCCGGGTCTTCGAAGGAGTCGTAACAATATGAAAACCGGCTGCGAAGCCATGACCACCGCCACCGACGAGTGCCTGGAGCAGCAGGTGGCGAGCTACCTGTTGCACAACCCCGAGTTCTTCGAGCGCCACCTGGAGCTGCTGGAGACCCTGCGCATACCCCATCCGGTGAAGCCGGCGGTATCGCTGATCGAGCGCCGACTCGGCCTGCTGCAGGAGCAGAACGCACGCCTGGAGCGGCGGCTGCGCGAGCTGCTGGCAGTGGCGCGGGACAACGACTACCTGTCGCGGCGCATGCAGGACTTCACCCTGACCCTGATCGAGGCCGGCAACCTGGAGGATCTGCTCACCGGCATCTGCGGGATGTTGCGCGACGACTTCAACGCCGACTTCTGCGCCCTGCGCCTGGCCGCCACGCCGCGCCCCAAGCGCTTGCTGCGCGAGCCCGAGTTCGTCCGCCCGGGCGAGCTCGACCTGTTCGCCGGCGCGCTCGCTGGCGGCCGGCCGCTATGCGGCACGCTAGCCCCGGCGCAGGCCGAATGGCTGTTCCAGGAGTCGGCGCCGCGGGTAGCCTCGGTCGCTCTGATGCCGCTGGCCGGGGTGGACTGGCGCGGCCTGCTGGCGGTGGGCAGCGAGGATCCCGGCCGTTTCCAGCCGGCCATGGGGTCGCTGTTCCTGGCGCGCATGGGCGAGCTGGTCAGCCGCGCCCTGGGGCGCTATCTGCGCGCCCCCCAAGGCGGCTGAGTGGCGCCGCTGCCCGCGGAGCACCCGCTGCGCCACTGGCCGCAGCGCTATCTCGCCTGGCTTCGGGACGAGCGTCGCCTCGCCGCCCACACCATCGCCGCCTACAGCCGTGACCTGGAGCCGTTCCTTGCCTTCTGCGCCGCCCAAGGCGTGGCCGACTGGGGCGCAGTCACCCTGCAGCAGGTGCGCCAGTTCGTCGCCGAACGCCACCGCGCCGGTCTCTGCGGGCGCAGCCTGCAGCGTCTGCTGGCCACCCTGCGCGGCTTCTTCGCCTATCTGGAGGAGGAGGGCCGCTGCACCCACAATCCGGCACGGCTGGTGAAGGCGCCCAAAAGTCCGCGCCGCTTGCCGCGGCTGCTGGATGTGGACCAGGCCAAGCATGTGTTGGAGCAGACCCCTGACGAGGTCCTGGAATTGCGCGATCAGACCATGCTGGAGCTGCTCTACTCCTCCGGGCTGCGGCTGGCGGAGCTGGTGGGGCTGGATCTCGGCAGCGTCGACCTCGGCGCCGGCGAGGTGCGAGTGGAACACGGCAAGGGCGGTAAGACCCGCATCGTGCCGGTGGGCGCCAAGGCACTGGCGGCGCTCACGCGCTGGCTAGAGGTACGGAATGGGCTGGCCGCGTCCGGGCAGCCGGCGCTGTTCGTCGGCCGCCGCGGCGAGCGGCTCACCCCGCGCGCGGTGCAGCAACGCCTGGCGCGCTGGGCGCTCAAGCACGGTAGCCCGGTGCGGCTACATCCCCATTTGCTGCGCCACTCCTGCGCCAGCCATCTGCTGGAATCCAGCGGCGACCTGCGCGCGGTGCAGGAGCTGCTGGGCCACGCCGACATCAGTACCACCCAGATCTACACCCACCTCGACTTCCAGCACCTCGCCAAGGTCTACGACGCCGCCCATCCGCGCGCCCGCAAGCGGCGTGAAGAGTGATTTCCGCAGTGTCTGTACTTTCGGACACCCTGTCCGGCTCAGGCGTGTGTCTGCAACTCGAGACCGATCGATGCCTTGGCATAGGCCCCACCATTTCTTGAAGCAATTCAAATGGCATAACCGTTGCTTAACTCATCATACAGTTCATGGCGGGTTCCTTTTCTGGTCTCTGGTAAAAAGGTAAGACCAATGTTAGAGTTGCCCGGCGCCCGCCGCGCCCCCTACCAGGGGCAGGTGGCCCAGCGCTGGATGTGACGATGTGAAACATATACTTATCCCCAAGTCGCGCACGATCGCCGGGATCCCATACGCCGGGATGCGCTGTGTCGACCGGCCCCGGCGAGGCAGGAGCGCCACCGATATATCCCAGGGAGAGCGCTCCGGCCGGTCGTTTCCAACCGGGAGGCAGGCCCCACACCGGGCCATGGCCTCCTTATCCCAAGAGGAGGAGAATAGTGGAATCCCTGCTCAGGCTTTCGCGGCTGATCGACGCCGTCAACGAACGGGTGGGCCGCAGCATCTACTGGCTGGTCTTGATCGCGGTACTGATCAGCGCCGGCAACGCGGTGGTGCGTAAGACGTTCAACTGGAGTTCGAACGCGCTGCTGGAAATCCAGTGGTATCTGTTCGCCACAGTGTTCCTGCTGGGCGCCGGCTACACCCTGTTCAAGAACGAGCACGTGCGCATCGACGTCATCTCCGGCCACCTGAGCCACAAGGCGCAGCTCTGGATCGATCTCATCGGCACGGTGTTCTTCCTCACGCCCCTGTGCCTGTTGATTCTCTACTACGGCTGGCCGTACTTCATGAATTCCTTCATCAGCCAGGAATGGTCCAGCAACCCCGGTGGCCTCATCATCTGGCCGGTCAAGATCATGATCCCGGCCGGCTTCTTCCTGCTGCTGCTGCAGGCCCTGTCGCAGTTGATCAAGATCATCGGGGGACTGAGCGGGCATGTCGATCCTGCCACCCTGATCAAGTCCCACGGCCATGGCTCGGCCGACGTGGAGGTGGAGGAGTTCCGCGCCATGCTGAGCGACCGGCCGACCCCGAACAACGACAACAAGTGACAGGGAATAACCCATGACCGCTTTCATCATCGAAAACATGGCGCCGCTGATGTTCGCGGCGCTGGTCGTGTTCCTGCTGTTCGGCTACCCGATCGCCTTCGCCCTGGCCGCCAACGGTCTGGCGTTCGGCTTCATCGGCATCGAGCTGGGCCTGCTCGGACCGGAGCTATTGCAGGCGCTGCCGCAGCGCATCTTCGGCATCATGCAGAACGACACCCTGCTGGCCATCCCCTTTTTCACCTTCATGGGGCTGGTCCTGGAGCGCTCGGGCATGGCCGAGGATCTGCTCGATACCATCGGCCAGTTGTTCGGCCCGGTGCGCGGCGGTCTGGCCTTCGCCGTGATCTTCGTCGGCGCGCTGCTGGCGGCTACCACCGGCGTAGTGGCAGCCTCGGTGATCTCCATGGGCCTGATCTCGCTGCCCATCATGCTGCGCTACGGCTACAACACCCCGCTCGCCACTGGCGTCATCGCCGCCAGCGGCACCCTGGCGCAGATCATCCCGCCCTCGCTGGTGCTAATCGTGCTGGCCGACCAGCTCGGCCGCTCAGTGGGCGATATGTATCAGGGCGCCATGGTCCCAGCCCTGACCCTGACCGCACTGTACGCTTTGTACGTAGTGGCGCTGACCCTACTGCGGCCAGGAATCGCCCCGGCGCTGCCGCCGCAGGCGCGCACCCTGCGCGGTCTGGCGCTGCTGCGCCGCGTGATCTTCTCCCTGGTGCCGCCGCTGGTGCTGATCTTCCTAGTGCTGGGCACCATCTTCCTCGGCATCGCTACGCCCACCGAGGGTGGTGCCATGGGCGCCACCGGCGCGCTGATCCTGGCGCTGCTCAACCGCCGCCTGAGCTGGGACCTGCTCAAGCAGGCCATGGATACTACCACCAAGCTGTCCTGCTTCGTGCTGTTCATCCTCATCGGCGCCACCGTGTTCGGCCTGATCTTCCGCGCCGTCAACGGCGATCTGTGGGTGGAGCACCTGCTGCTCAGCCTGCCCGGCGGTCAGCTCGGCTTTCTCATCGTGGTCAACATCATGGTGTTCCTGCTGGCCTTCTTCCTTGATTTCTTCGAGCTGGCCTTCATCATCGTGCCGCTGCTGGCGCCGGTGGCGGAGAAGCTGGGCATCGACCTGATCTGGTTCGGCGTGCTGCTGGGCGTAAACATGCAGACCTCGTTCATGCACCCGCCCTTCGGCTTCGCCCTGTTCTACCTGCGCAGCGTGGCGCCGCGCTCGGTCAAGACCAAGGACATCTACTGGGGCGCGGTGCCCTTCGTCTGTATCCAGATCATCATGGTGGCGTTACTCATCGCCTTCCCCGGCATCGTCAGCTACACCGCGCCCAAGTTCGAGGAGGCGGCGCCGGTGCAGTTCGACGTGCCCACCCTGGAGTTCGGCGCACCGGAAGCGCCGACCTTCGATTTCGGCGTGCCGGGGGGCGAGCAGCCGCAACCCAGCCAGTAGCGCCCTCGGCCACGACTGCCCCCGACCCCGCCCAGCGGGCGGGGTTTTGGTGGGCGCCAACGAAAAACCCCGCCGCGGAGGCGGGGTTGGGGAAGAGCGGGACTGCCTCAGAGGTTCTGGGTCTGGCTGTACAGGTAGTTGGCGTAGGTGCCCTCCGCTACCCGGAACCACTGGTATTCCGCGGAGCGGAATTTCTTCCAGGACTCGTAGATCTTCTTGAACTTCTCGTTCTTGCCCGCCTCCTCCGCATACAGCTCACCGGCGGCCTTGAACGCGGCGTCCAGAATATCCTTGGGATAGGGATGCAGCTTGGCGCCGGCTTGCACCAGCCGGGCCAGGGCCTGGGGATTCTTGTCGTCGTAGGAGGCCAGCATGTGCACATTGGCCTCGGCCGCTGCGGCTTCGAAAGCGGCCTGGTATTCGGGCGGCAGGCTGTTCCACTTCTCGATGTTGACGTAGAAGGACAAGTTGGGGCCACCCTCCCACCAACCGGGGAAGTAGTAATGGGGAGCTACCTTGACGAAGCCGAGCTTCTCGTCGTCGTAGGGACCGATCCACTCGGCGGCGTCGATGGTGCCCTTCTCCAGCGCCGGATAGATGTCGCCGCCGGGGATGGCCTGGGGCACGGCGCCGAGCTTGGCGAAGATCTCGCCGCCGAAGCCGGGGATGCGCATCTTCAGGCCCTTGAGGTCGGCCAGGCTCTTGATCTCGTTGCGGAACCAGCCGCCCATCTGGGCGCCGGTGTTGCCGCCGGGGAAGTTGATGATGTTGTAGCCCTTGAAGAACTCGCGCAGCAGCTCCAGGCCGCCGCCGTAGTACAGCCAGGCGTTCTGCTGGCGGGCGGTGAGGCCGAAGGGCAGGGCGGTGTCGAAGGCGAAGGTCTTGTCCTTGCCGACGTAGTAGTAGCTGGCGCTGTGACCGCACTCCACGGTGCCCTGCTGGACGGCGTCCAGCACCTGGAAGCCGGGGACGATCTCGCCGGCGGGAAAGACGCGAATCTCGAACTTGCCGCCGGTAATGGCCTTGAGCCGGCTGGCCAAGATGTCGGCGGCGCCGAAGATGGTGTCGAGGCTCTTGGGGAAGCTGGAGGCGAGGCGCCATTTGACCTCGGGCAGGGACTGGGCGATGGCCGGCGCCGCGAGGGTGCCGGTGGCGGCGGCGGCGAATCCGGCGCCCGCGGTCTTCAGGAACTTGCGTCTCTCCATGGTTTACTCCTCGGTTGTCGATGAACGGGCTGAAACGAACGAAGGTATGGATCGTTTGTTGTTGTTGAGTGGTGGACGACCGGCGACGCGCTGGAGCCGGGCGGCGCGCGACGCTGGTAAGTATAGAGGCTGCCCGCGGAGATTCGGCGGATACCGTGGTCGTCCTCTTACCGGGGTATGACTCTATCATTGGTCATACCTGTTTACCAATAGGGTGTGATGCTGGAGCTGTGGCCATCGATGGGCCAAACTCAGATCACGACTCGCAACATAAGCAGGATCCGTTCCATGCTCGCCAAATCCACCTTCCTGGAGTTCGCGCGCCACGCCGAGCGTATCCGGCGCCAGGCCGCCCATTACCTATTCGACTACTTCGAAGCCTCCTGCGAGGGGGCGCTGGCGGTGGATCGCGAGGCGCGCATCGTCTGGATGAACCAGCGCTACGCCGACCTCCTCGGTCTGCCCAGCATCGATGCCGCGCTCGGCCGGCCGGTCGAGGAGATCATCCCCACCAGCCTGATGCGCGAGGTGGTGGAGAGCGGCCGGCCCATCCTGCTGGACATCATGCCCTTGCGCGAGCACTCCCTGGTGGTGACGCGACTGCCGCTGAAGGATGAGCAGGGCCAGGTGATCGGCGCCGTAGGCTTCGTACTCTATGACGATCCGCGCTCGCTGCAGCCGCTGGTGAGCAAGTTCCAGCGCCTGCAGCGCGACCTGGAGCAGGCGCGGCGCGAGCTCAGCGCCCAGCGCCGGGCGCGCTACGGCTTCGAGCAGCTGATCGGCGACAGCGCGCCGATGCGCGAGATCAAGCTCCAGGCGCGGCGCGCCGCGCGTCTGGATGCCACGGTGCTGCTGCTGGGTGAGACCGGCACCGGCAAGGAGCTGCTGGCGCAGGCCATCCACAGCGCCTCCGACCGCCTCGACCGGCCCTTCGTCGGCCTCAACGTCGCCGCCATCCCGGAGGGATTGCTGGAGGCGGAATTCTTCGGCGTCGCCCCCGGCGCCTATACCGGCGCCGACCGCAAGGGCCGTGACGGCAAGTTCAAGCTGGCCGACGGCGGCACCTTGTTCCTCGACGAGGTGGGCGACATGCCGCTACACCTGCAGGCCAAGCTGCTGCGAGTGCTGCAGGAGCAGGAGATCGAGCCGCTCGGCTCCAACCGGATACAGCGCGTGGACGTGCGTGTCATCGCCGCCAGCAGCCGCGATCTGGAGACCATGGTGGCGGCGGGCAGGTTCCGCGCCGACCTCTACTTCCGCCTCAACGTGCTGCCCATCACCCTGCCGCCGCTGCGGCAGCGCCTGGAGGATCTGCCGGCCTTGAGTGCGGCGCTGCTGGAGCGCATCCGCGAACGCAACGGTGGGCCGCGGCGGCGCCTGGCTGCCTCCGCTCTGGCCGTACTGGCCGCTTATCCCTGGCCGGGTAACGTGCGCGAGCTGGCCAACGTGCTGGAACGCGCCACCATGCTCAGCGACGCACCCGAGCTGGGCGCTGCCGACTTTGCCGGGCTGCTGTCGCCGCGCCGCGGCGGCGAGCGTGGACCCGGCGCCGCGGCGCTCCCGCCGGAGCAGGCCGCGGTATCCGCCGAGAGCGTGGTACGGCCGCTGGAGCAGGCGGTGGCCGAGGCCGAACGCTACGCCATCCGGGCCGCCCTGAACGCCTGCCACGGGCGCAAGGTGGAGGCGGCGCGCCTGCTCGGCATCTCCCGCGCCACGCTGTACGAGAAGCTGGCGCAGCTGGGTGAGCGGTGAGGGATGCGGTTTCGGGCGTATGTCCGGCTTTCCCGACATCTGAGCCGCAATGTCCGGCATCGCAGTCATCGCTGTATGGAAGTCTGTACACCATGCCTGAAGCGGTGGTTACCGCTGCGCCGGACACCTGCCCAACGGTGACGAAAATCCTCGGCTATTCTACAGGCGCAGCGGCATGACGCTTGCTTTCAGAGTTGCCCCAATTGCCCAACGCGCGGGCCGCGCGCCCGGAATGGCTAAAGTTATGGGTGCGGGGTAGCCGCCGCGGCGGCTGGCCCGCGATGTCCTGAACCCGCGAGGAGATCGCCATGCTGAAAGGTAAGATCGCTGTCGTCACCGGCTCCACCAGCGGCATCGGACTGGGTATTGCCCGTGCCCTGGCGGCCGAGGGTGCCGACATCCTGCTCAACGGCTTCGGTGACGCCGCCGAGATCGAGCGGCTGCGCGCCGGGCTCGCTCAGGAGTTCGGCGTGCGCGCAAGTTACAGCCCTGCCGACATGAGCAGGCCGGATGAGATCGCTGCCATGATTGGGCAGGCCGAGGCCGAGCTGGGCGCGGTGGACATCCTGGTCAACAACGCCGGCATCCAGCATGTGGCGCCGCTCGAGGAGTTTCCCGTGGAGAAGTGGAACGCGGTGATCGCCATCAACCTGTCGGCGGTGTTCCACGGCATCCGCGCCGCCCTGCCGGGCATGAAGCGGCGCAACTGGGGGCGCATCATCAATATCGCCTCGGTGCACGGCCTGGTGGCCTCGGTACACAAGGCCGCCTATGTCGCCGCCAAGCACGGCGTGCTGGGCCTGACCAAGGTGGTGGCGCTGGAGACCGCCGACACCGGCATTACCTGCAACGCCATCTGCCCCGGCTGGGTGCTGACCCCGCTGGTACAGAAGCAGATCGACGACCTGGCGGCGCGCGAGAGTCTTCCCGCGGAGCAGGCCAAGGAACGGCTGCTGGCGGAGAAGCAGCCGTCGCGGGAGTTCGTCACCACCGAGCAGCTCGGCGCGCTGACGGTGTTCCTGTGCTCGCCGGCCGCCGCCCAGATGCGTGGCGCCGCCCTGCCGGTCGACGGCGGCTGGCTGGCCCAGTAGCGTCTTTGCAGAGCGACACCATGAGCACCCACCCCCTGCTGTCGGACCAGCCCTTCCCCAGCAAGAGCAAGGTCGTCACCGCCGACGAAGCCCTGCAACTGATCCGCGACGGCGACACCGTGGCCACCGGCGGCTTCGTCGGCACCGGCTTCCCCGAGGGACTGGCGGTATACCTGGAGCGCCGCTTCCTGGAGAGCGGCCTGCCCCGCGACCTGACCCTGGTCTACGCCGCCGGCCAGGGCGACGGCGCCGAGCGCGGGCTCAACCACTTCGGCCACGCGGGCATGGTGAAACGGCTCATCGGCGGCCACTGGGGGCTAGTGCCGAAACTGCAGCAACTGGCCCTGGCCAGCAAGATCGAGGCCTACAACCTGCCCCAGGGCGTGATCTCCCATCTGTTTCGCGACATCGCCGCGCACAAGCCCGGCACCCTGACCCACGTCGGGCTGGGCACCTTCGTCGACCCGCGCTACGGCGGCGGCAGGATCAACGCCGCCACCCGTGAGGAACTGGTGGAACTCATGACCATCGGCGGGCGCGAGTATCTGTTCTACAAGGGCTTCCCCATTCATGCAGCGCTGCTGCGCGGCACCAGCGCCGACCCGGACGGCAACGTCACCCTGGAGCGCGAGGCTCTGACCCTGGAGGCCCAGGCCATCGCCATGGCGGTCCACAACTCGGGCGGCCTGGTGATCGTACAGGTAGAGCGCATCGCCGAGCGCGGCAGCCTCAACCCGCGCCAGGTGAAGATCCCCGGGGTGCTGGTGGACTGCGTGGTGGTGATGGAGCCGGAATACCACTGGCAGACCTTCGCCCAGCCCTACAACCCGGCCTACAGCGCCGAGATCCGCATACCGCTGCAGTCGGTCCCGCGCATGGAGCCAGGCGAGCGCAAGATCATCGCCCGCCGCGCCGCCTGCGAGCTCAGGCCGGACGCGGTGGTCAACCTCAGCATCGGCATGCCCGAGGGGGTGGCCAGCGTCGCCGCCGAGGAGAGATTGATCGATTTTCTCACCCTGACCACTGAGCCCGGGGTGATCGGCGGCGTGCCGGCCGGGGGGCTGAGCTTCGGCGCCGGGATCAACCCTCAGGCGGTGATCGACCAGCCCTCTCAGTTCGACTTCTACGACGGCGGCGGGCCGGACATCGCCTTCCTTGGCATGGCCCAGGCCGACATCGGTGGCGCTGTGATAAGTTTGTCTGAAACAAGAAATGCGCTGCATCGCCAGGAACCCTACGCCATACCACCGAAACCCGATGAACAAAGATCTGCCATCGCTCAATGCCCTGCGCGCCTTCGAGGCCGCCGCCCGGCTCGGCAGCCTGGTCAAGGCCGCCGACGAGCTGGGGGTGACCTCGGCGGCGGTGAGCCAGCAGCTCAAGTCCTTGGAGGACCGCTGCGGCGTGCGCCTGCTGCGCCGCCAGGGCCAGCGCATGGAACTGACCGAGGCCGGCCGTGCCTATTGGCCGCTGGTCAACAGTGCGCTGACCAGTCTGTGGGATGGCATGTGCGAGCTGTTCGGGGGCGGCGATCAGAACCTGATCCGTCTGCGGGTCGGGGTGAGTTTCGCCCTGAGCTGGCTGGCACCGCGCCTGCCGCGCCTGTATGCCCGTCACCCTGGCCTACGGCTGCGCATGACGGTCAACCCCTGGCCCAACGAGCAGCCAGTGGGCGGCATCGATCTGGAGATCGCCAACAGCTACGGCGACAGCGCCGGGCGTCAGGTCGAGCGCCTGACCCGCGAGCACTGGATGGTGGTGGCCAGCCCCGAGTTTCTGGCACGCCATCCCGTGCCAGAGAATCCGGCGGCGCTGCTCAAACTGCCGCTGATCGGCGTCATGGGCTACCGCGGCGAGGGCTGGCCGCAGTGGTTCCGCCATGCCGGGGTGGAGCTGGCGCGGCCGCTGCCGCTGCTGGAATGCGACAGCACCCAGGTGGCGCTGGAGGCGACCCAGGCCGGCCTGGGGTTGCTGCTGGCGCGCTCGCTGCTGCTCAAGTTCGCGCTGCGCGACGGGCGGTTGCGACAGGCCCATCCGCTGACCATGCCCAGCCACGGCGGGCATTTCCTCATCATCCCGCGGGAGCTGACGCGCAAGCCGGAAGTGCTGGCCTTCCGCCAGTGGCTGCGCAACGAGCTGGCGGCCGAGGGTGAGCTGGCGACCGACGGGGATTGAGCGCGCGCTAGCCGAGATACTTCTCGGTGATGATGCGCTTGCTCTTCTCCAGCCGCTCGCGCAACGCGGGACCGCGGCGCAGCGCCACGCCCACTGCTAGCACATCGACGATGGCCAGGTCGGCCAGGCGCGAGGTCATGGGGATGTAGGTGCGGGTGTCTTCTTCCACGCCCGAATCCAGACACACCGTGGCCAGTTCCGCCAGCGGTGAACCGGCGGCGGTCATGGCGATGACCGCCGCGCCGGCCTCCAGGGCCAGGCGTGCGCTGTGCAGCAGGTCTTTGCTGCGCCCGCTGTGGGAGATGGCGATGACCACATCGCCTGGCTCCAGCAGGGCCGCGGCCATGCTGTGCACGTGCGGATCGGAATAGGCCACCACCGGCACCCCCAAGCGGAACAGCTTGTGTTGCGCATCCTGGGCGACGATGCCGGAGGCGCCGTGACCGTAGCACTGGATGGAGCGGGCGTTGGCCAGCAGTTCCACGGCCCGGTCCACGGCCTTGGGATCGAGGCGGTCGCGGGCGCGCAGGATGGCGGCGCTGGCGCTGTCGAAGACCTTGGCCACCAGATCGGCGCCGCGGTCGCCGTCCAGCACTTCCTGGTGCACGTAGGGCACGCCGGCGGCCAGGCTCTGTGCCAGCTTGAGCTTGAATTCCTGGAAACCCTCGCAGCCCAGCGCCCGGCAGAAGCGGATCACCGTCGGCTCACTCACCCCGGCCTGGGCGGCAACATTGGCGATCGGCGCCTGGATCGCGGCCTGGGGGCGGGCCAGTACCCACTCCGCCACCTTGCGTTCGGAGCGGCGCAGTTTGGCTTTCAGGTTCTCGATGCGGTTGAGCATGGCCGCGCCCTCCACCTGGGGTTACTCCAACAGATCGGCCACCCCGAGCAGGGTCGGGGTGGCAGCGGTGATGACATAGCAGGGGATGGTCGCCAGGTAGTCGCGGAAGCGGCCCTTGGCTTCGAAGCGAGTGCGGAAGGCCGAACGGTCGAAGCGCGCGCCCAGGCGCGGCACGATGCCGCCACCGATGTACACGCCGCCGCGCGCGCCCAGGGTCAGGGCGAGATCGCCGGCGACGCTGCCGAGCATGGCACAGAGCGTATCCAGCACCTCGCCGCACAAGGCATCGGAGCCATCCACACCACGCGCCACGATGCTCACCGGATCGAGCGGTTCGGCCGCCACGCCGTTGAGCTCGGCCAGGGTGGCGTACAGATTCTGCAGCCCCATGCCGCCCGAGATGAGGCGCTCGGCCGAGACGTGGGGATGCTGCCGCCACAACAGGCGTAGGATCTCCAGCTCGCGCGCGTCGGCCGGGGCGAAGCTGACATGACCGCCCTCGCCGGCCAGCGGTGCCCAGTGCCCGTCCGGAGTGGGCACCAGGCCGGATACGCCGAGGCCGGTGCCGGGGCCGAGCAGGGCCTTGGCCGCACCCGGCACCGGCTCGCCGCCACCCACCTGGCGTAGCTCGCCGGGGCCGAGGTGCGGCAGGGCCAGGGCCAGGCCGGTGAAGTCGTTGACTACCATCAGCCGCTTCAGTCCCAGGCGCTCCCGGGTGGCGGCGATGGAGAAGCACCAGTCCTGGTTGGTGAGCTTGACCAGATCGCCAGTCACCGGGTTGGCGGTAGCGATGGCGGCGCTGCGCGGCTGCGGTCCGGGTTGCTCTGCCAGGTAGCGGGCGATGGCCGATTCCAGATCGGGAAAATCGGCGCAGTGGTACACCGCCAGTTGCTCACAGGCAGCGCCGGGGGCGCTGATGCGGGCCAGGCGGATGTGGGTGCCGCCGATATCGATGACCAGGCCGGGATAGTTTTCAGGATGACCAGTAGACATGGCAGGACGGATGGTTGGCTTGCAGCACGGCGCGTACCGGCAGTTGCTGCACCGGCCCCGGACGCAGGGCCTCCTGGAGTACGCGCCATTTGGTTGGGCCGACGAGATGCAGTAGCACCTGGCGGCTGTCCAGCAGTGCCTTGAGGCTCAGGCTGAGGCGCGGTTGCGGCACGCTGCTGGGGTGGAGGGCCAGACACAGCCGCTCCGTTGTGAGCCCCGCGTCCAGCTCCGGAGCGCTGGGGAACAGCGAGGCGGTGTGGCCGTCGTCACCCATGCCGAGCAGCACCACGTCGAAGGGGCGGGGCAGGCTCGAGAGGCGCGCCTCGGCCTCGGCCTGACCGGCCTCCGGGCTGGGGGCGCCGGTCCACAGGCCGGTGAAGCGGGCGGCGGCGGCCGGCCCCGCGAGCAGATGCTCGCGCACCAGACGCTCGTTGCTGTCCGCATGCTGCGGGCTCAGCCAGCGCTCGTCGGCCAGGGTGATGTGCACCTGGGCCCAGGGCACGTCGGCGCGGGCGGCGAGGCGCTGGAACAGCGCGATCGGCGTGCGCCCGCCGGAGACCACCAGGGCGGCGGCGCCGCGGCTTGCCACGCCGGCGCCGAGCGCCGCGGCGATCTGCTCGGCGAGGGCCTGCTCCAGGGCGGCGGGCGTGTCGAAACAGTGGATGTCGGGCATGGGCTCAACGTTCCAGGGGGACTCCAAGACTCAGCTCTCCTCGTGCCAGGAGAAGCCGTCGCGGCTGATCAGCGCGCTGGAGGCGGCCGGACCCCAACTGCCGGCGGTATAGGGCTTGGGCGGCTCGCCGCTGTCGGCCCAGGCGTGCAGGATGGGCTCGACCCAACGCCAGGCCGCTTCCAGCTCATCGCGGCGCAGGAACAGGGTCGGGCGCCCGCGCAGCACGTCCAGCAGCAGGCGTTCGTAGGCCTCCACCTTGCGGGTCTTGAAGGTGGTGGCGAAATCCAGATTGAGGTGCACCGGCTTCAGGCGCATGCCGTCGCCGGGCTCCTTGGCCATCATGTACAGCTTCACCGACTCCTCCGGCTGCAGCCGGATCACCAAGCGGTTGGGCTCAGGCAGGATGCCACCGGCGCTGGGAAAGATCGACACCGGCACTTGGCGGAAGTAGATGACGATCTCGGTGACGCGCTCCTGCAGCCGCTTGCCGGTGCGCAGGTAGAAGGGCACGCCGGCCCAGCGCCAGTTGTTGAGCTCGGCCTTGAGGGCGACGAAGGTCTCGGTCAGGCTGTCGGCAGGGATGCCCGGCTCCTCGCGGTAACCCGGCACCGGCACGCCGCGGCTGGCGCCGGCGCGGTACTGGCCGCGCACGGTGAGGGTGGAGACTTCGTGGGCGGTGATCGGCTTGAGCGCGTGCAGGACCTTGAGCTTCTCGTTGCGCACCGCGTCTGGGTCCATGCTGGTGGGCGGTTCCATGGCCACGATGCACAGGGTCTGCAGCAGATGGTTCTGCACCATGTCGCGCAGCGCGCCGGTGTGGTCGTAGAACTCGCCACGTCCCTCCACGCCGATGTGTTCGGCCACGGTGATCTGCACATGGCTGACCCAGCCGCGCTGCCACAGCGGCTCGAAGAAGGTGTTACCGAAGCGCAGCGCCATCAGATTCTGCACCGTCTCCTTACCCAGGTAGTGGTCGATGCGGTAGATCTGCGGCTCGGGGAAGACGGCGGCGAGGAGATCGTTGATGGCCTTGGCCGAGGCCAGGTCATGGCCCAGGGGCTTCTCCACCGCCACCCGTGCCAGGGAGGTGACCAGGTTGGCCGCGGCGATGTGCTGACAGATGGGGGCGAACAGGTCCGGTCCGGTCGACAGGTAGAACACCCGCACGCGCTGCGGATAGGGCTCCAGCAGCGCGGCCAGTTCGCGGAAGTGCTCGCTCTGGCGGGCATCCACCTGCAGGTAGACGAGGCGCTGCAGGAACTCGTTCCACACCGCGTCCTGGAAGAACTCCGCGCGGATGTGCTCGCGGCAGCGCTCGCTGGCCATGTTGCGGAAGCCCTCGGTATCCAGCTCGCTGCGAGCCGCGGCGATGATGCGCCCTTCCGGGTGCAGAACGCCATCGCGGTGGGCTTGGTACAGCGCCGGCAGCAGCTTGCGCATGGCCAGGTCGCCGGTGCCACCGAACAGCACCAGATCGAAGGGGGGCGTAGGGGTAGCGGTAGTGGTGTTGGCGCTCATGGTAGGGGTCTGGGCTATGACACGGGTTTGTAGTGATACTACATTTTTGCTGCGGGCTTGCCTAGCCCTTCTCTTTGTGGATTTTTCTGAATCTTTCATAACAACGCCGGGCCCTAGGTGAGAAAGGTTTACCTGACATTGTAGTTTTGCTACATTGATTTCGTCCATCGCCACCACGGGGCGTACCCATCATGACCACGACACATCCGCGCCTGCGGGCGGTCACCGAGCGCATTCGCAGCCGCAGCCGTACCACCCGTAACCGCTATCTGCAACAACTCGATGCCGCCGCCGCCCGCGGTCCGCGGCGCCAGGCTCTGCCCTGTGCCAACCTGGCCCACGGCTTCGCCGCCTGCCCGGCCAGCGATAAGCAGGCGCTGCGCGCTGGGCCCGAGCCCAACATCGCCATCGTCTCGGCCTACAACGACATGCTCTCCGCCCACCAGCCGCTGGAGCGCTTCCCGGCGCTGATCAAGGCGGCGGCGCGCGAGGTCGGGGCAGTGGCGCAGTTCGCCGGCGGCGTGCCGGCCATGTGCGACGGCGTCACCCAGGGCCGCGCTGGCATGGAGCTGTCGCTGTTCTCGCGCGAGGTGATCGCCATGAGCACGGCCATCGCCCTGTCCCACGAGATGTTCGATGCTGCGCTGTGCCTCGGGGTGTGCGACAAGATCGTACCGGGGCTGGTAATCGGCGCCCTGCACTTCGGCCACCTGCCGGTGATCTTTGTGCCCGCCGGACCCATGACCTCGGGCCTGCCCAACGCCGAGAAGTCCAGGGTGCGCCAGCTCTTCGCCGAGGGCAAGGTGAGCCGCGAGGCGCTGCTCGAAGCCGAGGCGCAGTCCTATCACGGCCCCGGCACCTGCACCTTCTACGGCACCGCCAACAGCAACCAGATGCTGATGGAGATCATGGGCTTGCACCTGCCCGGCGCGGCCTTCGTCAATCCCAACACCCCGCTGCGCGACGAGCTGACGCGTGCCGCAGCGCGCCGTGTCGCCGCCATCACCGCGCTGGGCGACGAATACATTCCCATCGGCCAGGTAGTCGATGAGCGCGCCATCGTCAACGGCATCGTCGGCCTGCTGGCTACCGGCGGCTCCACCAACCATACCCTGCACCTGGTGGCCATCGCCCGCGCCGCCGGCATCCGTATCGACTGGAGCGATTTCGCCGAGCTGTCCGAGGTGGTGCCGCTGCTGGCCCGGGTCTACCCCAACGGCACCGCCGACGTGAACCACTTCCATGCTGCCGGCGGCATGGGCTTCCTGATCCGCGAGCTGCTCGCCGCCGGTCTGCTGCACGAAGAGGTGCAGACTGTGGCCGGGCCCGGGCTTTCCCGCTACGCCGAGGAGCCCTGGCTGGAGCAGGGCCGACTGGCCTGGCGCGCGGCGCCGGCGGCGAGCGGCGACGCTTCCGTGCTGCGACCGCTGGCCGAGCCCTTCGCCGCCGACGGCGGACTCAAGGTGCTGGACGGCAACCTGGGGCGGGCGGTGATCAAGACCTCGGCGGTCAAGCCCGAGCACCGCGTGGTCGAGGCGCCAGCGCGGGTATTCGCCAGTCAGGAGGCGGTGCAGCTGGCCTTCAAGGCCGGTGAGCTGGACTGCGACGCGGTGGTGGTGGTGCGCTACCAGGGGCCGCGCGCCAACGGCATGCCGGAGCTGCACAAGCTCACGCCGGCGCTGTCCTCGCTACAGGACCGCGGCTTCAAGGTGGCGCTGGTCACCGACGGGCGCATGTCCGGTGCTTCGGGCAAGGTGCCGGCGGCCATCCACGTCACCCCCGAGTGCGCCGCCGGCGGGGCGCTGGCCAAGGTGCGCGATGGCGATGTCATCCGCCTGGATGCCGAGGCCGGCGTGCTGGAGGCGAAGGTGGACGCCGCCGAATGGGCGGCGCGCATTCCCGCTGCGGGCGAGCTCGACGAGTACCAGAGCGGCACCGGGCGCGAGCTGTTCGCCCTGTTCCGTGCGCACGTGAACGCTGCCGAGCAGGGGGCGGTGAGCTTCCCCTGGCCGGCCGGCGCCATCATCGACGAGGAGGTTACGGCATGACTAGGGGTTCCAACATGGAGGCCATCCTGAGCCGGGCGCCGCTGATCCCGGTGCTGGTGATCGAGCAGCCGGAGTGGGCGGTGCCGCTCGCTCGCGCCCTGGTGCAGGGCGGCCTGCCGGTGCTGGAGGTGACGCTGCGCACGCCGGCGGCGCTGGAGGCGGTAGCGGCCATCCGCAACGAGGTGCCCGGGGCTCTGGTGGGCGTGGGTACGGTGGTGCAGGCCGGGCAGTTCGCCCAGGCCCGCGACGCCGGCGCCCTGTTCGCCGTCAGCCCTGGCTTCACCGAGGCGCTGGCCGCGGCGGCGGGGGCGCTGCCCTGGCTGCCCGGCATTGCCACCGCCTCCGAGGCCATGCTGGCCATCCAGCACGGCTACACCACGCTGAAGTTCTTCCCCGCCGAGCAGGCCGGCGGCATCCCCATGCTCAAGGCCCTGGCCGGCCCCTTTCCGGAGCTGCGCTTCTGCCCCACCGGCGGCATCACCGCCGCCAGCGCCGCCGACTATCTGGCCCTGCCCAACGTGCTGTGCGTGGGCGGCTCCTGGCTGACCGGCCAGGCGCGCCTGGAGGCCGGCGACTGGGCCGGCATCGAGCGCGAGGCCCGGGCATTGTGTGCACGGCTGGGACGGGGATGAGCCGCCCGCTGTGACCCGCGCCGGCCGAACACGCCGGTGCCTGGATCTTGCCGCCAGGGATGGCGGCCGCTACATGGGGTCGAGCGGCTCCTTGGAGAACGTGGAGCTGCCGCTGCTCTATCGCGGTGAATCGGCCGCAGCCCGCCACGCCAGCGGGCGCCAGCGAACGCTGGCTGGGTCGTATTCGTAGACCGCATCGGGCGGGGTCCAGCCCTCGATATACTCGCCGAGGCCATAGAGCTTGCCGTTCAACCCCACGGCCGCGGCGTGATGGACCGCGTGCGGGAGGGCGGTACCACGACTCCAGCGGTCGGCGGCCGGATCGTAGATTTCGAGCATGCCGCCTTCCAATTTGAACTGAAATTCAATGCGCCTCCTCCCAATTCCCTCCCACCCCTACATCCACCACCAGCGGCACCGCAAGCCGGGCCGCTCCGGCCATGTGCTCGCGCAGCCCGGTCTTCACCGCCTCCGCATAGCTCTCCGCCACCTCGAAGACTAGCTCATCGTGCACCTGCATGATCATGCGCGCGTGCTGCTCCAGGCCGGATTCCGTCAGCCAGCGGTCCACGGCGAGCATGGCGCGCTTGATGATATCGGCGGCGGTGCCCTGCATCGGCGCGTTGATGGCGGTGCGCTCGGCAGCGGCGCGGCGGGTGGGGTTGCGGTCGCGGATCTCGGGGACGTAGAGGCGGCGACCGTAGAGGGTCTCGACGTAGCCCTGCTCGGCGGCCTGGGCGCGGGTGGCCTCCATGAACGCCTTCACCCCGGGATAGCGGGTGAAGTAGAGATCCACATAGCGCTTGGCCTCGCCCTGGGGGATGCCGAGCTGGCGCGCCAGACCGAAGGCGGACATGCCGTAGATCAAGCCGAAGTTGATGGCCTTGGCGGCGCGGCGCTGCTCGTCGCTGACCTCGGCGGGGCTCAGGCCGAGCACCTCGGCGGCGGTGGCGCGATGGATGTCGACGCCCTCGGCGAAGGCGCGTAGCAGGCCCGCATCGCCGGAGAGGTGGGCCATGATCCGGAGCTCGATCTGCGAGTAGTCGGCGGCGACGATGACATGGCCTGGCGGGGCGACGAAGGCCTGGCGGATGCGCCGGCCCTCGGCGGTGCGCACCGGGATGTTCTGCAGGTTGGGGTCGGACGAGGACAGCCGCCCGGTGCTGGTCACCGCCTGGTGGTAGGAGGTGTGCACCCGCCCGGTGCGCGGGTTGATCTGCTCCGGCAGCTTGTCGGTGTAGGTGGACTTGAGCTTGCTCAGACTGCGGTGTTCCAGGATCAGCTTGGGCAGGGGGAAGTCCAGGGCCAGCTCCTCCAGCGTGCCCTCGTCGGTAGAGGGCTGGCCGGTGGGAGTCTTCTTCAGCACCGGCAGGCGCAGCTCGTCGAACAGCACTTGCTGCAACTGCTTGGGCGAGCCCAGATTGAAGTCGTGGCCGACCAGGTCGAAGGCCGCCCGTTCCAGCTCCAGCATGCGCTTGGCCAGCTCCTGGCTGTGCTGCTTGAGCAGCCGGGCATCGACCCTGACCCCGACGTGCTCCATCTTGCCCAGCACCGGGATCAGGGGAATTTCCAGTTCCTGGTAGAGCCTGGCCAGGCGCGGTTCCTCCTGCAGCTTTGGCCACAGGGTGCGGTGCAGGCGCAGGGTGACATCGGCGTCCTCGGCAGCGTAAGCGGTGGCGCGCTCGATCTCCACCTGGCTGAAGCCGATCTGCTTGGCGCCCTTGCCGGCGATGTCCTCGTAGCGGATGGTGCGCATGCCGAGGTAGTATTCGGCCAGCGAGTCCATGTCGTGGCGGCTCGCCGTGGAGTTGAGCACGTAGGACTCCAACATGCTGTCGTGAGCGATGCCCCTGAGCTCGATGCCGTGGTGGCGCAGCACATGCCAGTCGTACTTGGCGTGCTGGCCGAGCTTGGGCCGCTCGGGGTCCTCCAGCAGCGGGCGCAGCGCCTCCAATACCGCCTGGCGCTCGAGCTGCGCAGGGGCGCCGGGGTAGTCGTGGGCCAACGGCACATAGGCAGCCCGGCCCGGCTCCACGGCGAAGGACACGCCGACGATCTCGGCGCGCATGTAGTCCAGGCTGGTGGTCTCGGTGTCGAAGGCGATGAGCTCGGCTTGCCCGAGTTTGGCCAGCCACGCGTCCAGCTCGGCGCGGCTGAGGATGGTGCGGTAATCGCGCTCGGGTGCACCAGCGGAACCGGGCGGGGCGGCAGTGGAGGCGTCGCCGGCCGGGGCTTCTTCTTCCAGTTGCCGCAGCCAGGTGCGGAACTCCAGCTGGCGGTACAGCTCGCGCAGCGCTGCCACGTCCGGGGCAGCGGGGCGCAGGTCCTCCAGCGAAAGCTTCAGGTCGAGCGCGCAGTGGATGGTGGCGAGCTGGCGGGAGAGGGGCAGTATGGACAGGCCGGCGCGCAGCTTCTCGCCGATCTTGCCCTTGATCTCGTCGGCGTGGGCTACCAGGTTGTCCAAGGAGCCATATTCTTGCAACCATTTGGCAGCCGTCTTGGGACCGACGCCGTCGATGCCGGGGATGTTGTCGGAGGTATCGCCCATCAGCGCCAAGTAGTCGATGATCAGCGCCGGCGGCACGCCGAACTTAGCCTCCACCCCGGCCGGATCATAGCGCACATCCTTCATGCCGTCGTAGAGATGGATGTGCTCGTTGACCAGTTGCGCCATATCCTTGTCGCCACTGGCGATCAGCACCGGCAGACCTTGGGCCTCGGCGCGCCTGGCTAGGGTGCCGATGACATCGTCGGCCTCGACGCCAGGGATGCGCAGCAACGGCAGGCCGAGCGCCTTGACCAGGGCCAGCAGCGGCTCGATCTGGGCGCGCAGCGCATCGGGCATGGGCGGACGATGGGCCTTGTATTGCTCGAACAGCTCGTCGCGGAAGGTCTTGCCCGGGGCGTCGAACACCACCGCCATGTACTCCGGCTGGAAGGTGTCGCGCAGCTTGCGCAGCATGTTGGCGACCCCGAAAACCGCCCCGGTGGGCTGGCCGGCGCGGGTGCTGAGTGGCGGCAGGGCGTGGAAGGCGCGGTAGAGATAGGCGGAGCCGTCCACCAGCAGCAGGGGTTTGGTTGCGGTCATTGGCGTCGTTCGTCCGGTTTTTTGCGTACTATTGACATGAATACCCATATAACCGGCCATGGAAACCGGCTGCCCGCCCGGGTGTCCATTTAAATGGGGTTTCTTTCGCGTCGCGTTCCCGTCTCGGTCCTGTTTCGGTCATCGCTCCGGGCAGGGTCGCCGCACCCACGGCGGGGATTCCCCGAAGGTTAGCAAAGCGCGTGCGGGACGGGCCATGGTCGGCGGTTTCCAGCAGAAGCAGGGTTGCGGCCCCACAAGGTGTTTCGATGAACGATGGCAACAAATCCTTTCACCCTGGCATGGCACCGGTGAACGACACGGTGCTGATCCGCGAGTCCTGGAAGATCTTCCAGATCATGGCGGAGTTCGTGGAGGGCTTCGAGCGCCTGGCGCGCATCAAGCCCTCGGTGAGCGTGTTCGGTTCGGCCCGCTTCACGCCGGATCAGGCCTACTACCAGATGGCCGAGGAGATCGCCCGGCTGCTCTCCGACGCCGGCTTCTCGGTGGTCAGCGGCGGCGGGCCAGGGGTGATGGAGGCGGCCAACAAGGGCGCCTTCGCCGGCCGCTCGCCCAGCATCGGCCTCAACATCCATCTGCCCCACGAGCAGCATAGCAACCGTTACCAGAACATCTCCCTGTATTTCCGCCATTTCTTCTCGCGCAAGGTGATGTTCGTCAAATACGCTTCGGCCTACGTGGTACTGCCGGGCGGCTTCGGCACCCTGGACGAGCTGGCCGAGATCCTCACCCTGATCCAGACCGGCAAGAGCCGGCGCATTCCAGTCATCCTGGTCGGCTCGGAGTTCTGGAAAGGGTTGGTGGACTGGTTCCAGAACGCTCTGGTGAAGGAGCGCACCATCAGCCCCGAGGACCTGCAGTTGTTCCAGATACTGGACAAACCCCAGGACGTCGTGGATGCTATTTTCAATTTCTATGAAGGGCGCACGTTCGAGCCCTCTGCCGAAGAACAGCAGACCCTCCACGACCTCTGATCCGCTCAAGCCCCGCTTTAAGGACGATCCATGCGCACCCTGCTGCCGTCTCTCGTTCTGCTTTGCGCCGTCGCGCCGGCACTGGCCCAGGAAGCCGCCCCCGCCAATCTGCAGCCGGTGCCGGACGGTGCCCCCGAGGCGCAGGCCGAGCCGGGCAGCGAGACGCGCCAGCCCGAGGTCACCATTCGCCGCCGCGGCGAGGGCGTGATCGAGGAGTACCGCGTCAACGGCCGGCTGTACATGGTGCGGGTGGTGCCGCGGCGCGGCGTACCCTTTTACCTGATCGACAGCGATGGCGACGGCCAGCTGGATGTGCGCCGCAACGACCTGGACGACGGCCTGATGGTGCCGAGCTGGGTGCTGTTCAGCTGGTGATGCCCACTGCCGGTTCCGCCTGAACGTAGGGCCGGCGCGTCTTGTCCCGCCATGTCGGTCTTCACGCCGGTCGCCGCCCACGAACTGGCGGCCTTTCTCGCGCCCTACCGCCTGGGTGAGCTGCTCGGCTATCGCGGTATCGCCGAAGGCATCGAGAACAGCAACTTCTTCGTCGTCACCGCCTGCGGCGAGTACGTTTTCACCGTCTTCGAGTCGCTGAGCTACACTGAACTGGGCTATTACGTGGAGCTGCAGGCGTTCCTGGCCGAACGCGGCCTGCCCTGTCCCCGGCCCCTGGCCGACCGCCACGGTCGCCGCCTGCAGGTGTTCAAGGGCAAGCCGGCGCTGCTCTGCGAGCGCTTGCCGGGGGTGAGTGTAATGCGGCCCGAGCCGACCCACTGCGCCGCCGTGGGCGCAGCTCTGGCGCGGCTGCATCTGGCCGGGCGTGGCTTCCCCGAGCGCCGCGCGGACCCGCGCGGGCCGCGCTGGTGGCCGCAGGCTATGGTCCGGCTGCTGCCCCAGCTGGATGCTGAGGACGCCGCCCTGCTGCGCGCCGAGCTGGCCTTCCAGGCAGCGCTGCCGCGCGAGTGCCTGCCGCAGGGGGTGATCCACGCCGACCTGTTCCGCGACAATGCGCTATTCGTCGATGGCGCGCTCAGCGGGCTGGTGGATTTCTACTACGCCTGTCACGGCCCCTGGCTGTACGACCTGGCGGTGGCGGCCAATGACTGGTGCCTGGATGCCGCCGAGGCGCTGGCGCCGGAGCACGTGGCGGCGCTGTTCGCCGGCTACCAGCGCCTGCGCCCGCTGCGCCCCGAGGAGCGGACGGCCTGGCCGGGGTTGCTGCGGGCGGCGGCGCTGCGCTTCTGGCTGTCACGGGCGCTGGATCGGCTGTATCCGCGCGACGGGGAGCTAGTCCATCGGCGCGATCCGGATCTTTTCAAGCGGTTGCTGCGCCGCTATGCCGAAGAGGGCGTGGGCATGAGCGAAGTGTGGCTGTGAGGGAACCACACGCCCTCTCCCAGAACCCCGAAAATGCGAAGGGGACCTTGCGGTCCCCTGGCGCTGGCGCGGCCGGGCGGCCTCGAGCTCTGGCGATGGTGGGGCGCGCTCATGCAACGCCTCCCAGGCGTCTTCGGCCTCTTCACGCAGGTCGAGGCGGGCGGCACGGCGCTGGGCGGAGCGGGACGGACCATGGACGCCGCCCTTGCCGAGCAGGGGCGAGCGGGCGGCGAAGTTGCGCAGGATGGGTTTCTTCATCGAATGTCTCCGGATGGCTGTTGCCCGCAAGGAAGCGGAAATCGCAACTTCGATCGCATTTTTCGGGTTCCGTTCCCCTGCCCGGATGGCCGCCTCCACCTTTTGATAGACTTGCGCTTTTCCCATGGGCTCACGGGGAGCCGCGATGAAATACCGTGATCTGCGCGATTTCCTCAATCTGCTGGAGCGCCAGGGCGAACTGAAGCGGGTGCGCGCGCCGGTCGATCCGCGCCTGGAGATGACCGAGATCTGCGACCGCGTGCTGCGCGCCGCCGGCCCCGCCATCCTCTTCGAGAATCCCAGAGGCTATGCCATCCCGGTGCTGGGCAATTTGTTCGGCACCCCCAAGCGGGTGGCGCTGGGCATGGGCGAGGAGTCGGTGGGGGCGCTGCGCGAGGTGGGCAAACTCCTGGCCTTCCTCAAGGAGCCGGACCCGCCCAAGGGGCTGCGGGAGGCCTGGCAGAGCCTGCCGATCTTCAAGAAGGTGCTGGACATGGCGCCGAAGACGGTGAGCCGTCCGCCCTGCCAGGAGAACGTGCTGGAGGGCGAGCGGGTGGATCTCGCCCGTCTGCCCATCCAGACCTGCTGGCCGGAGGACGCCGGTCCGCTGATCACCTGGGGCCTGGTGGTGACCCGCGGGCCGCACAAGCCGCGGCAGAATCTCGGCATCTATCGCCAGCAGGTGATAGCCCGCAACAAGCTCATCATGCGCTGGCTCAGCCACCGCGGCGGAGCGCTGGACTTCCGCGAGTGGTGCCAGGCCCATCCGGGGCAGCCGTTCCCGGTGGCGGTGGCGCTGGGCGCCGACCCGGCGACCATCCTCGGTGCCGTCACCCCGGTACCGGACACGCTCTCCGAGTATGCCTTCGCCGGCCTGCTGCGCGGGGCGCGCACCGAGCTGGCCAAGTGCCTGGGCTCGGATCTGCAGGTGCCGGCCAGCGCCGAGTTCGTGCTGGAGGGCCACATCCAGCCTGGCGAGACCGCCCCGGAAGGCCCGTTCGGCGACCACACCGGCTACTACAACGAGGTCGATATCTTCCCGGTGTTCACCGTAGAGCGCATCACCCACCGCAACCAGCCCATCTATCACAGCACCTACACCGGCCGCCCGCCGGACGAGCCGGCCATCCTCGGCGTGGCGCTGAACGAGGTGTTCGTGCCCATCCTGCAGAAGCAGTTTCCGGAGATCACTGACTTCTACCTGCCGCCGGAGGGTTGCTCCTATCGCCTGGCGGTGGTGGCCATGCGCAAGCAATACCCCGGCCACGCCAAGCGGGTGATGATGGGGGTGTGGTCGTTTCTGCGCCAGTTCATGTATACCAAGTTCGTCATCGTGGTGGACGACGATGTCGACACCCGCTCGTGGACGGATGTCATCTGGGCCATGACCACGCGCATGGACCCGGCCCGCGACACGGTGCTGGTGGAAAACACCCCCATCGACTATCTGGACTTCGCCTCGCCGGTCTCGGGGCTGGGCTCCAAGATCGGCTTCGATGCCACCAACAAGTGGCCGGGCGAGACCAGCCGCGAGTGGGGCCGGCCGATCCGTATGAGCGAGGAGGTCAAGCGGCGGGTCGATGCGATGTGGGGAGAGCTCGGTCTCGGTTGAGGTCGGGCACTCGGACCGCCATACTCGGAGGGCCGTCCCGCCGGGACGGGCCACGTCCAGGGAGCGAGACACCCCATGCCTACTCGCTGCGCCTGGGTCGGCGACGACCCGCTGTATCTCGACTATCACGACCGCGAATGGGGCGTGCCGGTGCACGACGACCGCACCCTGTTCGAATTCCTCATCCTGGAGGGCGCCCAGGCCGGGCTGTCCTGGCTCACCGTGCTGCGCAAGCGCGAGCGCTACCGGCAGGCGTTCGCCGGCTTCGATCCGGCCCAGGTGGCGGCCTTCGACGCCGCGCGCATCGCTGCGCTGCTGGCCGATCCGGGCCTCATTCGCAATCGCCTCAAGATCGAAGCTACCGTGGCCAATGCCCGCGCCTTCCGCGAGCTGCAGGCCGAGCACGGCAGCTTCGACCGCTACATCTGGCAGTTCGTCGACGGCCGGTCGCTCCAGAACCGCTGGCACAGTCTCGCCGAGGTGCCGGCCGAGACCGCCGCGTCCCGGGCTATGAGCAAGGCGCTGCAAAAGCGCGGTTTCCGCTTCGTCGGTCCCACCATCTGCTATGCCTTCATGCAGGCGGTGGGCATGGTCAACGACCATATCGTCGACTGCTTTCGCCACGCCGAGCTGGCGGGTTGGGAAGCAGGATGAGAGGGGGCGGGAGAGGGATTGACCGCGTGTGCGGGGTCCATCGCGGCGGACTCCGAAGGCGCTAGAATCGTGGCAGTCCTGTCCCCGGAGCTTCGCCATGAAATACCTGCACACCATGGTGCGCATCAGCGACATCGGCCAGTCCCTGCACTTCTACTGTGACCTGCTCGGCCTGCGCGAGGTGCGGCGCAAGGAATATCCGGACGGCCGCTACACCCTGATCTTCCTCGCTGCTGCGGAGAGCCCGGAAGCGGAGCTAGAGCTCACCTATAACTGGGACCCGGAGGTCTATACCATCGGCCGCGCCTTCGGCCATCTCGCCTTCCGCGTCAAAGACATCTACGCCGTATGCCAGCGCCTGCGGGACGGCGGCGTGACCATCAATCGCCCGCCCCGCGACGGCTACATGGCCTTCGTGCGCTCACCCGACGGCATTTCCATCGAGCTGCTGCAGGAAGGCAGGCCGCTGCCGCCGCGCGAGCCCTGGGCCAGCATGCCCAACAGCGGCACCTGGTGACCAGGCGTGGCCGGGAGCTCGCCACGGCCGTCGGCGCACCGCTGACCGGGACCGGCGCTCATGGAGACGGTGGATGAGGTCACCCACTGGACGCTGCTTTATTTCGCCAGCGAGTGGCTGGTGCGTCTGGCCATGCTGGTGGTGGTGCCGCTGCGCCGCTCGCCGGAAGCGGCCAAGGGCTGGCTGCTGCTGATCCTGTTCCTGCCCTGGCCGGGGCTGCTCCTGTACCTGCTCATCGGGCGCCCGCGCCTGCCGCGCTGGCGCCGCGCCCGCTTCGCCCAGTTGCCGGCGCTGCTGGGCATGGTGCGCGAGCGGTTGGGCAGTCAGCTGAGCGGGCGGCGTCTGGAGCCGGAGCAGGCGCAACTGGTGCCGGCGGCGCGGCTGGTGAGCCAGCTCGCCCACTTCACGCCGCTGGGCGGCAACGCCGTGGAGCTGCTCAGCGACTACGACGGCACGCTGCGGCGTCTGGTGGCGGACATCGACGCCGCCCGCGACCACATCCACCTGCTGTTCTACATCATGGCCGACGACGCCGGCGGCGGGCCGGTGATCGCCGCCCTGGCGCGGGCCTGCCGGCGCGGCTTGCGCTGCCGAGTGCTGGTCGATGCGGTGGGCGCCAGCGACTACCTGCGCCCGCTGCTCGCCCGGCTGCGCGCGGTCGGGGTCGAGGCCCAGTCGGTGCTGCCGGTGCACTGGCTGATCCTCAACGCGCCGCGCATGGATCTGCGCAACCATCGCAAGCTGGCGGTGATCGACGGGCGTATTGCCTACACCGGCTCGCAGAACCTGGTGAGCGCCGGCTTCAAGCCCGGGCTCATCTACGAGGATCTGATGGTGCGGGTACGCGGCCCACTGGTGCTGCAACTGCAGGCGGTGTTCTTGGCCGACTGGTATCTGGAGACCGGCCAGATTCTGGACGCGCCGCGGCTGTTGCCGGTGCCCGAGGAATGCGGGCCGGTAGTGGCCCAGGCCCTGCCCAGCGGTCCCGACTATCCGAACCAGAACAATCAGCGTCTGCTGGTCACTCTGCTGCACCAGGCGCGTTCGCGGGTGATCATCACTACGCCCTATTTCGTGCCCGATGAGGCGCTGCTGCAAGCCCTGCAGACCGCGGTGCTGCGCGGCGTGGAGGTGCATCTGGTGGTCGCCGCCCAGATCGATCAGTGGCTGGTGGGTTTCGCGCAGCGTTCCTACTACGAGGAGCTGCTGGAGCTGGGGGTGCGCATCTATCATTACCGCGAGCGCTTTCTGCACGCCAAGCACATGAGCTGGGACGATACCCTGGCCCTGATCGGTTCCAGCAATATCGACATCCGCTCCTTCGTGCTCAACGCCGAGATCAGCGTGGTGTTCTACGACGCGGGCGTGACGGCGGTGCTGCGCCGCGAGCAGGAACGCTACCTCGAGCTTGCCGAGGAGCTGGAGCTGGAGCGCTGGCGGCGCCGGCCGCTGTATCTGCAGATTCTGCAGAATCTGGCGCGGCTGCTCAGTCCGCTGCTGTGATACGAGGCCAGCTCGAGCAGCCGGTATCGCCCCATGAAACCGACATCCCGACGAACCTGGCATGGAGAGGAGACCGCCATGAGCCGGCGCGAAGCCTGGCTGCTGCTACTGCTTACCCTGGCCGCTCTGATCGCCTCCGGCATCGGGCCCTATGACCGTCTCACCTGGCTGCTGGAGGTGGCACCGGTGCTGATCGCTCTGCCGCGCGTCGCCGCCACCCGCCGGTTGTTTCCGCTGACGCCGCTGCTGTATCGGCTGCTGTTCCTGCACGGCCTGATCCTGCTGCTGGGCGGCGACGCCGATGAGTGCCTTGCCACCCAGGGCGATCCCTGGGACACCCAGTGGGACATGTTCCTGGCCCTGGTCGGGGCGCTGGCGGCGCAGTTGCTGCTGGGGCGGCGGCACGACCGGCAGTTGGCGGCGCTGGCTCAGTAATCGATCACCACCTCGCCGAGGGGATGGGCGCAGCAGGCCAGCACGTAGCCTGCGGCCAGCTCCTCGTCGGTGATGCCGCCGTTGTGCACCATGTGCACCTCGCCGGAGAGCTTCTTTACCTTGCAGGTGCCGCACACCCCGAACTGGCAGGCGCTGGGGATGTGCACCCCGGCCCGCTTGGCCACCGTCAGCAGGGTGTCGCCCTCGCTGCACTCCAGGCGGCGCTCGCGGCGCGCCAGGTGCAGCACGGCGCCGTGACTGGCGTCGGGGATGACGTCGTGGTGCGCGGGGCGGTCGGCCTCCTCACGCACCGGGGTATCGAAGGGCTCTTCATGGTAATGGGCCATGTCGTAGCCGGCGGCGTGGAGGATGTCGCGCACCGCCTGCATGAACGGCGCCGGGCCGCAGCAGAAAATCTCGCGCTGGAAGTAATCGGGACAGATCACCTCCAAGAGCAGCGGGCTGATGCGTCCGGTATAGCCGGTCCACACCCCGTACTCGTCGGGTTTTTCGCAGACATAGGCCACCTTGAACTCCGGCAGGCGCGCGCCGATGTGTTCCAGCTCGCGGCGGAACAGCAGATCGGAGGGCGTCTGCGCGCACTGGACGAAGGTGACGTCGGTGTGGATGCCAGTATCGAACAGGTAGCGGGTCATGGACATCAGCGGGGTGATGCCCACACCGCCGGCCAGGAACAGGTATTTGTCGGCCGGGTTGTGGACGAAGCTGAACAGTCCCGCCGGGCCGTAGGCGCGGATCTTGTCACCGACTTTGAGGTTGCGGTGCAGCCAGCGGGTGATGCTGCCCTCGCCGCCGGCCTTGGTGGTGATGGACAGACACAAAGGCCGCGACGGACTGGAAGACAGGGTATAGGTGCGATGCACGGTCTGGCCGCCGAGCGGCAGCTCCAGGGTAATGAACTGCCCCGGCAGATAGTCGAACCAGCGTCCGCTGGCGCTGCGGAAGCAATGGGTCATGACGTTGTGCGAGTCGCGCAGCACCATGGTGCATTCCAGCAGCTCGCTCTGGCTGTCCCAAGGGCGGTTCTGGCTGAGGGGCTGATAGGGGGTGGTCATGGGAATCTCCTGGCCGGTGGATGTGCTACGCCACCACCCGCATCCGCTCCGTTTCGCCGCTGAGCTGGCGCAGCATCTCGCTGCTGTACCAGTCGATGAAGTTCTGCACGCCGAACTCGATGGCCGGGGAGTAGGGACCCGGTTCGTAAGCTTTGGAATTGATGCCGCGCTGGTTGTCCTCAGCCAGCTTGCGGTCCTGCTCGTTGGTCGCCAGCCACACCCGGGTCAGCCGCTCGACGTCGTAGTCCACGCCTTCGACCGCGTCCTTGTGCACCAGCCACTTGGTGGTGACGGCAGTCTGCTGCGGGCCGATAGGCAGCACACGGAAGGCCAGCGCGTGATCGCTTTGCAGGTGGTTCCAGGAGTTGGGCAGGCTGAGCAGGCGCAGCGAGCCGAGGTCACGGTCGCGCAACTGGCCGAGCAGGCGGTTGCAGCCCGGCTGGCCGTCGAGGGTCATGGACACGCCATGGGCAAAGGGCAGGCGCACCACCCGATAGCGGTTGTCCGGGGCGTGAATGACGCGGTTGGGTAGCCCCAGCGCGTCCCAGTCGCGCGCCTTCTGCTCGATGCGCTGGGCAAAGGCCGGATCGACGCGGGGATCGTCGGTGCTGTCGAACTCCGACAGCGTGTTCAGCAGCTCCGGGTGGCTGCCGGCGCAGTGGTAGCACTCGCGGTTGTTCTCGATGACCAGCTTCCAGTTAGCCTGCTCGATCAGAGTGCTCTCGAAGGCCACCTTGCAATTGTCCAGATCGTGGGGCGCCATGTAGGGCGCCACGGTGCGGCGGAAGTCCTCGAAGTCCGGCGCCTCCTCGGCCAGGCAGACGAAGATGTAGCCGGCGATCACCTCGCAGTGGGCGCGCTTGAGATGGAAACGTCTGGGGTCGAAATCCTCGCCCATGTTGCCGGCGAACAGCAGCCGCCCGTCCAGCTCGTAGGTCCACTGGTGATAAGGGCAGACCAGCTTGGCGCTGGCGCCACGCTCGCTCAGGCAGATGCGCGAGCCGCGGTGGCGGCAGGTGTTGTACAGGGCGTGGATGCGCAGCTCTCGGTCGCGCACGATGATGAGCGAATCCGGTCCCACCTCCATCGTAAAGTAATGGCCCGGCTTGGGGATCTCGCAGGCTAGCCCGGCGAACAGCCACTGGCGGCGGAAGATGTACTCCAGGTCCAGGGCGAAGAACTCGGCGTCGTTGTAGAACGGCTGCGGCAGGCTATAGTTGCGCCGCCGGGTGTGGAGCAGGCTGAGCATGCGGGTACGGGTATCCATAACAGGCTCCAATCGCGGGGTCAGTGTTACGGATCGCCGAGCAGGGGAGGGGATGGCGCGTGCTGTTGCCGCGAGCGCGCCGACCGACCGTCCAATCGCCCACCGCGATCCAGGGTCTCGAGCGCCGCAGGCTGGTTTCCGGACTGAGGAGACGGCCGTGCCGGCGCGGGTCCCGTCCCTTCCCGGAGCGCAGACTCCAGTGGTCACGACGGGCCGTCGATCTCCATCACCGTTGCGGGGGCAGCGCCGGATTCGCACCGGCTTCCCAATTATTCCCGGCCTCACGGCCGGGACACCTGACGGGCCAGCATCCGCGTCGCGGATGCTAGAATCACTCTAAACGGCGCCGGGGTGGGCGCACTGTCCTGCTGGCGACGATGGGTTTGGGCGTGGCGACAGGGGAGACGGGGCCGACGGCGGGCCATACCGGTCGGCGCGCCGTTCGCCCCCCGGTTCACTCGGCGGCGAGCAGGGCGCGCACTGCGGCGGCGCGGGGGATCGGCGCCACCGCGCCCTGGCCGGTTACCGACAGGGCCGCGGCGGCATGGGCGTAACGCACCGCTGCCACCAGGTCGTCGCCGGCAGCGAGCCGGGCCAGCAGAGCGCCGTCGAAACAGTCACCGGCGCCGGTGGCATCCACCGCGACCACGCGCCGGCCCGGCATCCACACCGGCTCGGCCCCCGCGGCGCAGACCCAAGCGCCGTCGGCACCCATCTTCAGCACCACGTTGCGCGCTCCGCTGGCCAGGCACCAGTCGAGGCAGGACTGGGGATCGGTGGCGCCGATCAAGGTCCGCAGCTCCTCCAGGCTGGGCAGGAAATAATCGGCCTGCGCAGCGGATTCGCGGATCACGGCGCGGGCCCGCGGCAGCGACCAGAGCTTGAGGCGCAGGTTAGCGTCGTAGCTCACCGCGGTGCCGGCACCCCGGGCCGCCTCGATGGCGGCGAAACACAGATCGCAGGCCGAGGTCGAGATCGCCTGGGAGATCGCCGACAGGTGCAGAAAGCGGCTGGCGGCCAGCGGCGCCCGCGCCAGGTCCAGCGGTCCCAGCGCCGCGGCCGCGGAGCCCGCGCGCAGGTAGCTGAAGTGATGGCGCCCGTCCGCGTCGTAGCCGACGAAATAGACGCCGGTCGGCCGCGCCGGGTCGATCGCGACCGCCGCCGTGTTCACGCCCTCGGCATGCCACAGGGCGAGCAGCGCCTGGCCGGCCTCGTCGGCGCCGACGGCACTGAAGTAGGCCGCGCGCGCGCCCTGGCGGGCGGCGGCGATCACCGTGTTGCTGGTATCGCCGCCGAAGCCGCGCCGGTACAGCCCGGGCTCGCCGCGCACCGCGGCGAATTCGACGAGAGGTTCGCCGAGGCCGAGCACATCGATGGTCTTGGTCATCTCCGCCTCACTTCAGCCCGAGCGCGTTCGGCAGCCACAGCGCCAGCGGCGGCGCGTAGGACACCAGGAACAGCACGCCGATGTTGACCAGCAGGAACGGCATCACCGCGCGGGTGATGTGGGCCAGCGAGATGCGGGCGATGCTCTGGGCGACGAACAGGCACACGCCTACCGGTGGCGTGGTCAGGCCGATCACCAGGTTCATCACCATGATCACTGCGAAGTGGATCGGGTCCACACCGACCTGCGCGGCCACCGTCGCCAGCGGCGGGAACAGAATCAGCAGCGCCGCGATGGTCTCCATGAACATGCCGACGATCAGCAGCAGCACATTGAGCAGGAACAGGACCGTGTACTTGTCACGGCTGATCGACAGCAGCGCGTCGGCGATCATCTGCGGGATGCCCTCGGAGGTCAGGATCCAGCCGAACACGTTGGCGAAGCCGACCAGCAGCAGGATGCCGGCGGTGCCGGTGGCGCTCTCATGCACGCATTCGAGGAACTTGGCAAGCGTCAGGTCCTTGTAGACGAAGAAGCCCACCAGCATGGCGAATACCACCGCCACCACTGAGGCCTCGGTGGGAGTAAAGGTCCCGCCAACCAGTCCGCCGATGATCAGCAGCGGCATCAGGATCGCCCAGATCGCGCCGCGCAAGGCGCTGAAGCGCGCGCGCCAGCTCGCCTTCGGCCCCTTGGGATAGCCGCGCCGGCGCGCCAGCACATAGGCCGTCAGCCCCATGCCCAGGCCCATCAGCACGCCGGGAACGGCGCCAGCCAGGAACAGTTTGCTGACTGAGAGCCCGGTCAGAGTGCCGACGATGATCATCGGCACGCTCGGCGGGATGATCGGGCCGACGGTCGAGGCCACCGCGGTGAGCGCACCGGAGAAGGGCGCGTCGTAGCCGGTGCGCTTCATCGCCGGGATCATCACCGAGCCGATGCTGGCTGCCTCGGAGACCGCGGTGCCGGAGATGCCGGCGAAGATCATCGAGCCGGTGACGTTGGCCATCGCCAGCCCGCCGCGGATATGGCCGAGCCAGGCGTTGCTGAAGCCGACGATGCGGGCGGTGATGCCGCCGCCGTTCATTAGCGCGCCGGCCAGCAGGAAACCGGGGATGCACAGCAGCACGAAGGAGTTCATGCCGGCGAAGAACTGATTGGCCATCATCGCCAGGCCGATGTCGGCGACGAACAAGTAGTAGAGCGAGGCCACCGCCAGCGACAGCGCCACCGGCACGCCGGCGAACAGGCAGGCGAAGAACACCAGAAACAGGGCGAGTGAGTGGCTCATCGATGTTCTCTCCGGGCGCCGCCGAGCAGGTCGAGCAGACCGAGCAGGGTGAAGAAGGCCAGGCTGGCCGCGATCACCAGCACCGCCGCGGTGATCCAGGCCATCGACAGCGGCAGCGTGGTCGCCGTCTGCAGTGCCGAATGCTTGACGTATTCCACCGACTGCACCAGGAACACCAGGCAGAAGGCGATGACCAGCAGGTCGACCAGCGCCAGCAGCCCGCGGCGCAGGCTCCGGGGCAGCAGGTTGACGACGAGGTCGACGTTGACCAACTCGCGCCGGCGCGCGGCGAGGCCGCAGGCGAAGGCGACCAGATAGATCAACAGGAAGCGGGTCAGCTCCTCGGTCCAGACCGGAGCGCTGGGCAGGGCGTAGCGGGCGACCACCTGCAGCAGCACCGCCCCGAGCATGACGACGAACAGTGCTACGGTGAGCGTGAGGCAGACCCGTTCCACGGCCTGGGTCAGTGTCTTGAGCATGGCAGGGCTCCTTGGGAGGGGAGCCGGCGCCGCTGCGGGGCGCGGCACCGGCGGCCGGTCACTGGATCGCCAGGATCTGCTGGTAGAGCGGCTTGAGCTCGGGCTTGAGCGATTCCTCCACAGCCTTGCGCGCGCCCTCGGCAAACGCCTGCTGGTCTACCTCCACGAACTGCATGCCCTTGGCCTTGAGGTCGTCGATCAGTTGCTGCTCGTCCTTGAGGAACAGCTCGTGCTCGTAGGCCTGAGCCTCCTTGGCCGCATCGAGGATGGCCTGCTGGTATTCGGGCTTGAGCTTATTGAACTTCTTCACGCCCATGACCAAGTAGATCCAGCTACGCACGTGCTCGGTCTGGTTCACGTACTTCTGCACCTCGAAGAAGCTGGCGCTCTTGATCAGCGACAGCGGATTCTCCTGAGCCTCGACCACGCCCTGCTGCAGCGCCGTGAACACCTCGGAGAAGGCCATCGGCGTCGGCTTGGCACCGAGCGCCTTCCACACGTTGAGGAACAGCGGCACGTTGGGGACGCGCATCACCAGGCCATTGAGCTCGGCCGGCGACTTGATCGGGCGGTTCGCGGTCAGGTTGCGCGGCCCGCGCGCGAACCAGGCGATCGCTTTGAGCTGGGTCTTGTCTTCGACCTCCTTGGCAATCTCCTGCCCGATCGGCCCATTGACCACCGCCGTCAGGTGCCGCTCGTCGCGGATCATGTACGGCACGGCCAGCAGTGCCGCCTTAGGCGCCCAGTTTTGCAGCGACTCGCCGGTGACAGTGAGATCCACGCTGCCAAGCTGGATGGCATTGATCACATCCAGTTCTTTGCCGAGCTGCTCGCTGGGGAACACCTTGACCTCGACCGCGCCGTTGGTCTTGGCAGCGACCAGTTCGCCGAACCGAAGCGCGGCCTTGTGCCAGGAGTGCTGCTCGTTGCCGGCATGGCCGAGCTTGAGGGTCACCTCGGCGGCCAAGGCCGGGAAGCCGGCGCTGGTGCAGAGGACAAGGCCGGCGGTAAAGGCGAGGGCCTTCTTGAACATCTGTCGTCTCCTTTGGTTGTGAGGTAGCGGTTAGGGGTTGGGGGCGAAGTCGAGCAGCACCTTGCAGCTTTCCTGGGGCTTGCGCTGGATCAGCTCGAAGGCGCTCTCAACGCGACGGAAGTCGATGCAGTGAGTGATGATCCGCTCGGGGTGGATCAGGCCGCGCCGCAGCCACTCAATCACCACCGGGAACATGGCGCAGTTGAGGCGCGAGGCGTGCAGCGACAGCTCCTTCTTGGTGAGCTCCTGCTGCGGGATGGCCGAGGGCTCGGCGGCAAAGCCGAGCAGCCCGATGCGCGCCGCTGGCGAGGCGATGCGCACCGCCTCCTCGAGGAGCGTTGGATGGCCCACGGCGTCGATGATCAGCGTCGGGCCGCCGTCGATGCCGAGTCGGGCCAGCGCCTCAGAGAGCGGCTCGCGGGCGGTGTTGATGACCGCGTCGGCGCCGCAGGCCCTGGCCATGGCCAGACGCGCGTCGAGGCGGTCGGTGACCAGGGTGCGCACGCCGTAGACACCCTTCAGCACTTCCAGCCCGGTAAGGCCGATCGGCCCGGCGCCGTAGATCAGGGCGATGTCCTGCGGGAATACGCCGGTGCGATGGGTGACGTTGGCCGCCACCGCATAGGGTTCGATGATCGCCGCGCAGGTCGCAGGGATGCCGGCGGGGATGGTGTGGGCGTTGCCGGCCGGGACGCAGACGTACTCGCTGAAGCCGCCGTCGCGGTGCACGCCGTACACCTGCAAGTTGCGGCAGACATTGGGGCGTCCTACCGAGCACGGGTAGCATTGGCCGCAACTGACCACCGGATCGACCGCCACGAGCTGGCCGACGCGGGCTGCGTCGACGCCCGTGCCGACGGCATCGATGCGGCCGACGAACTCGTGGCCGATCACCCGTGGGTAGACCGCGAATGGGTTGTGGCCGTGATAGATGTGCAGATCCGACCCACAGACGCCGGCATAGCGCACACGGACGCGCACCTCATCGGCCCCGGGCTCGGGCAATGGCCGCTCGACGATGGCGAGGCGATGCGGTTGTTCGACGACGACACTCAGCATGGCGCTAGCTCCTCTCACCAGTTCCAGAGGGTGCCGTCGCGCAGCCGCGCCACCGGCAGGTAGGCGCGCTGATAGGGGTATTGGGCGGCGAGTCGCTCGTCGATATCGACGCCCAGACCCGGTACCTCGTCCATCACCATATAGCCGTTCTCGAAGCGGTAGCTGTGCGGGAACACCGCGTCGGTCTCCGGGGTGTGGCGCATGTATTCCTGGATGCCGAAGTTGGGCACCCACAGACCGAAGTTGACCGCTGCGGCCATGCACACCGGCGACAAGTCGGTGGCACCGTGGCAGCCGGTGCGCACCTGGTAGAGCGCGGCGAAATCGGCAATGCGGCGCAGGTGGGTGAGACCGCCGGCATGCACGATGGAGGTGCGTACATAGTCGATGAGTTGCTCCTGGATCAGGTCCTTGCAGTCCCAGATGGAGTTGAAGATCTCGCCGACTGCCAGCGGCGTAGTGGTGTGGCTGCGGATCAGGCGGAAAGCCTCCTGGTTCTCGGCCGGGGTGGCGTCCTCCAGCCAGAACAGGCGGTAGGGCTCCAGGTCCTTGCCGAGTCGTGCCGCCTCGATCGGCGTCAGGCGGTGGTGCACGTCGTGCAGCAGGTGGTGTTCGTAGCCGTAGGCGGCGCGCACCTTGTCGAACAGTTCGGGGGTATGGCGCAGATAGAGCGCGGTATCCCACAGCTCCTCGGGCGGCAAGCCCTTCTCGGCGGGCTCATAGAACATATCGCCCTTGGCCACGCCGTAGACCGTATCTAGCCCCGGCACGCCAGATTGCACGCGGATCGCCTTGTAACCCTGTTCGATGTAGCGGCCCACTGCCTCCACCGCCTCGGCGTGGTCGCGGCCGTTGGCGTGGCCGTAGACCAGCACGCCGTCGCGGCTCTTGCCGCCCAGCAACTGGTAGACCGGCATGCCGGCGAGCTTGCCCTTGATGTCCCATAGCGCCATGTCCACCGCCGCGATGGCGGTCATGGTCACCGGGCCACGCCGCCAGTAGGCGCCGCGGTAGAGGTACTGCCAGATATCCTCGAGATTGCGCGCATCGCGCCCGATCAGGCAGGGCACGACGTGATCCTCCAGATAGGCTTTCACCGCCAGTTCGCGGCCGTTGAGGGTGGCATCGCCGATGCCATATACGCCCTGGTCGGTGACGACCTTGAGGGTGAGGAAGTTACGGCCAGGGCAGGTGACGATGACTTTGGCGTCGGTGATCTTCATGGGCTCGTCCGGGGGGGCGGGGATCAATCGATGAAATAGTCGGCGGGTGCGCGGTCGCGCAGCTCCACGACGTGCTGGGTCACGGCGTTGAGATGGTCGCGGATGGCCGCGTCCAGGCCGGCGGCATCACGCGCCGCCAGCCGTTCGACGATAGATGCGTGCTCGTGCAGCGCGCGCTCGGCGTGTTCGGCCTTGTAGCCGAGCAGCAGCATGCGCAGGCGGTCGAGGTGCAGCTTGGCGTTCTGGATCAGGGTCCACAGCGCGCCGCGGCCGTTGAACTCGAGAAAGCGCTGGTGCATGGCCTCGTCGAGGCGGAAGAACTCCTCGATGCGCCCGCTGCGGATAGCGTCCCTTTGGGCGGCGAGCAGTTCTCTGAGCTCGGCGATCTGCTCGGGGCTTATCACCGCCGCCAGTTCGGCCAGATTGGCGCATTCGATGGCGCGGCGCACGAACAGCCCCTGCTGTACCAAGGACATGCGCACCGGCGCCACCACGGTGCCAGCCTGCGGATAGATCTGCACCAGCTCCTCCTGGGCGAGCTGGCGCAGCGCCTCTCGCACCGGAGTGCGACTGACCCCGACGGCGGCGGCGATGGCCGCCTCGGACAGGGTGGTGCCGGGCAGCAGCCGGCCACGCACGATGGCGTGGCGCAGCAGGTCGTGCACCTGGTCGGCATAGGATAGACGCGGGTCGAGCGTCGTGGCATCGAGGGCGCGGACGATCTGCTCCCGTGCCTCGTCGAGATCGGTCCGCACCGGCGATAAGGTTCGTGGACCGCGTGCCATGGTGGTATCTCCTGGTGGTCAAGCGCACATATTTTAACTAACATACTACCATACTAGTATGTCAATCAAGCATTGCCAGTAGCCTCTGCCCGATTCCTTGCCCAGGAGCCTGCCATGTCCGATCGCCTATCCCTGGCGCGCCTCGCCGCGCTGCGTCCTCAGGTATCCCGTCCCGCCTACGATCCGGCGCGACTGGGGCGCGGCATCGTCCATCTCGGCATCGGTGCCTTCCACCGCGCCCATCAGGCGCTCTATACCGACGCCGTGATCGGCGCGGGAGATCTGCGCTGGGGGATCATCGGAGTCAGCCTGCGCGGCACCGCGGTGCGCGAGGCGCTGCTTCCCCAGGACTGTCTCTATTCCGTACTCGAACGCCACGGCGAGGTGATGCGGGCGCGCGTAGTCGGCGCCGTGCGCACCGTACTGCATGCACCGAGCATGCTGGATGCCGTGTTGCAGGCGCTGGCCGATCCAGCCGTACAGGTCGTCACCATCACCGTTACCGAGAAGGGCTACTGTCAGCATCCGGCGACGGGGGATCTCGATATCAGGCATCCTGACATCGTCCATGACCTGGCTCATGCGGATGCGCCCCGCAGCACGCTCGGGGTGCTGGCCGCCGGCATTCGCCGACGTGCGGCGCAGGCGCCGCTCACCGTGCTGTGCTGCGATAACATGGCCGACAACGGCGACACCGTGCGCAAGCTGCTCGCCCAGTTCGCCGGCCTGAGCGCCCCGGGCCTGGTGCGCCGCATCGAGACGGAGATCGCTTTCCCCAACAGCATGGTGGATCGCATCGTGCCGGCGGCCACGCCGGAGTCGCTGGCCTGGGCGCAGGCGCAGCTCGGTCTGCGCGATGAGGCGGCCATCGTCTGCGAGCCGTTCACGCAGTGGGTGATCGAGGACCGCTTCGCCGGGGCTCGCCCGGCCTGGGAGCGGGTCGGGGCGCTGTTGACCGACGACGTGCGGCCCTATCAGGCGATGAAACTGCGCCTGCTCAACGGCAGCCACTCGGCGATCGCCTATCTTGGTCAGTTGCGCGGCCTGGAGACGGTGGCCGAGGTCATGGCCGACGCCGTCCTGGGGACATTCGTGCGCCGCCTCATGACCGAAGACCTGCGCGCTACCGTCGCGGCTCCGGCCGGCTACGACGTACTGGCCTATTGCCACGAGTTGCTGCATCGCTTCGAGAATCCGACCCTGCAGCACCGTACCGAGCAGATCGCCATGGACGGCACGCAGAAGGTGCCGGTGCGCTGGCTGCCGGGGCTGCGTGAGAGCCTGGCCAGCGGCATCGAGAGGCCCCGCCTGGAGCGCGCCCTGGCCACTTGGCTGCATTACCTGGGGGCGGGCCGGGCCGAAAACGGTAACGGGCTGCGCATCGATGATCCCGGTGCCGCCGCGCTCGGCGAGTGCATACGCGCCGCGGGGGGTGAGGCGCATGCCGCGATACGTGCTGCCCTGGCGCATGCGCCGGTATTCGGCCGCGAGCCATGGCCGGAAGCATTCGTGTCGCGCCTCGCGGCACATCTGGCGACGCTGCGCCGCGGCGGGGTCAGGGCTCTGCTCCAGGACTAAGGGATGGGCCGCTGCGCAAGCCTGTGGGCGTGCTGGCGAAGCGGTGGCGCGCAACGCGCTCTAGAATAATGAAGAGGGCCGTGTCCGCGGCCCTTTCCAGGACGCTCCTTCCTATCCCAAGGCTATGGAGCATGCCATGACGCGCAGGACAGTCGCTGGGACTACTAAGGTGGTCACCCCGCGCCGCCGACCCCAACGTCGGCGGCGCCCCGAACAAGCTGCAGCTCACCCATATCCTGGAAACGGCGCCGCCGCCCGAGGCCGTATCCGACCCGGAGAGCCGCCGCCGGCCACTGACCTGGCTGGTCAACGGCCGGCCGCTGGCAAACCTGGCAAACTCAGGGATGAGCCAACGTGCCGACTGGATGCCGGATGGGGAGGGACTGGCGCGGGTGACAGTGATCGATGCGCGGGGCGCCAGCGCCGAGGTATGGCTGGCGGGGGAAGAGTAGTCACCACAACCAGAACAGCAGCGCCCAGCCGTAGTCGATCAGCGCACAGGCTCCTCCCAGCAAGGCCACGACGGCGATGCGGCGGGCGGGGGTTGCTGTGTAGCGAGCGCCGATGCGCCAGCCCAGCCACAGTGTCCACAGCGTAGCGCCGGCGAGCAGCGTCGCCCGCAGCGGCGAAACCCAGAGTAGCAGCAACCCTTCATCGCGCAGCAGCGTCACCGTCAGCGCCGACAGGCCGAGGAACAGGCCGCAGCCGGCCAGCGGCACCAGGGCCTGGGCGAGATGCTGGAAACCGCGCCGGTCGCCCGCGCCGGCGCTGTACGCTGCGAGCCACACAACCAGCGATACGCCGCCGCCAAGCACCGCGCCGGTGGTCAGGATGTAAGCGATGAGGAGGGCGCCATCCAACCAGGAGAACACGTCGTTCTGCGCCGGATAGTGGGTGAACAGCCACCACGGCGCGCTCGTCTCCAGCGGCCACAGAATGTCGTGCTCCACCAGCCATTGCGCCAGGGCCTGCTTCACGGCGATGAACCACGGGCTGGCCGACCACTGGAAGGCGCCCATGGCGATGCCGATCATGCCGAAGAGCAGCAGCACCGTGTTCCAGCCGGACTGGTAGCGGTCGCCGAAGTCGACGATCTCCTGGTTGGGCGGGCGCGCGGCGAGGGCGATGGCATCGCGGTGGCCGCTGCAACGGCCGCACTGGTGGCAGAGGCTGGCGCTGTTGAGTTGGCGCAGCGGCAGCAGCGGCGCGCAGTCGACCGGCTGCAGCGGGTGCCGATGCGCAGCGCGCCAGGCGCTCTCCTCGGTGCGGAAGTGCAGCGGCGCCAGCTTGGCCAGCAGGGCGAAGACGCCGTTGACTGGGCACAGATAGCGGCACCACACCCGCTTGCCACGGGTATAGAGCAGACCGACCCCGACCGCCGCCACGGTGGAACCGCCCAGCACCAGCAGCGCCGCCTGCGGGTACTGGTAAACGCTGACCATCTGCCCGTAGAGAGTAGTGCCGGCGAAGGCCACGAACGGCCAGCCGCCCCAGCGCAGCCAGCGTGGAATGGGGCGGTTGCGAGCATAGCGGCTGGCGAACTCGCTGAGCGCGCCTTCCGGGCACAGCACACCGCACCACACCCGCCCCAGCAGCACCATGCTGAGCAGCACGAACGGCCACCAGATGCCCCAGAAGGCGAACTGGGCGAATACGCTCAGGTGATTCCACAGGTGCGCGGTCTCATCAGGCAACGGCAGCAGGACCGGGCCGATGAGCAAGACCGCGTAGATCGTCACCACCAGCCACTGGAGCGCCAGGATCGCGCGGCGATGGTCACGCAGCCAGTGGCCCACGCGGGTCAGGCGCGGCAACCGCGGCAGATTCGTAACGGGCAAAGGCATGAGCTGCGCCATGGCCGCCGATTCGCCTCAGGTGCCGGCCGGGCGCACCTGCGCCAGGACCGCCGGCGGGCTGCGCCGCGACAGCCAGCCGATCACGACCCAGTAACCGGCATACAGCAGCACGGTGATCAGCGCCGGCTGGGCACGGTAGCCGGTGAGCGCCGCTATTAGACCGCCGAGGCCGGCACTGTCATCGAGCAGCCAGGCGCTGTGCCAGAGCGGGTCCAGGAGCGGCGGCAGCCAGCCGAGCGCGACCAGCTTTTCCGCTCCGGTAACCAGCAGCGAGGCGGCCAGCAGCAGCAGCACCGTCTCGGAGAAGCGAAAGAAAGCGCGCCAGGAAAACACCTTGCCGCCGAGCTGCAGCAGCCCGAAGGTGGCCAGCGCCAGGGCAAAGCCGGCGAGCGCCGCCAGGGTAAACTGCAGCAGGGCGATGCCCTGCTGCGCCAGGCCCAGGCCGTAGAGGAAGATCACCGTCTCGCTGCCTTCCCGCGCCACGGCCAGCATGACCAATACCAGCATGCCCCACCAGTTGGCGGTGACGGCGGTGCGCGCCATGCCGGCTTCCAGGTCGTGCTTGAGGGTGCGGCCGTGGCGCTTCATCCAGAACACCATGTGCACGATGAGCAACGCCGCCGCCAGCACCATGGCGATCTGGAACCAGTCCTGGGCGTCGCCGGCGAAGAATTCCGCAAACGCCAGGATGGCGCCGCCCAGCGCCAGGGCGGCGGCGATGCCGGCAGCCACGCCGCCCCACAGGTAGCGCATGCCGGCACCGGCCTCGGGATGGGCTTTGAGCCAGGCGTAGAGGATGCCGATCACCAGCATTGCCTCCACGCTCTCCCGCCAGACGATGAAAAGGACTTGCCCCATTGCAGCCTCCTTCAGGTCAGTCCGAGTTCAGCGGGCGACGATCACGCCCTGTCCGATGTCCTGGTGAAACTCATCGAAGAACGGATACTCGCCCGGTTCCAGGCCGTGGATCACCACGAACGACTGGGCGCCCGGCCCCAGCACCTTCTCCTTCCGGAGCGGTTTGCTCTCGAACTCGATGGCGGAGCTGCCGGTGTTGTGGAGCTCGATCTTGAACTTGGTGCCGGCGGGCACTTCGAGGCGGGTGGGTGCGAATACCCCGTCCCGGACCTCCAGCTTGAACACCGGCAGTTCCTCGGCCAGGGCATTGAGCGCCAGGACGGCCAGGGTGCAGGCGAGCAGACGCTTCATCGTGCCGATCCCCGTGCTCAATAGCCGCCTTTCTTGCCGATACCGGCAAAGGTGAACTCGTAATCGAGTTCGAACGGCTCGAACCACGGGCCTACCCCGGTTTCCTTGTCCACATGCCGGCCGAAGTGGGCGCGCGAGTTCGCCGACGGCGGCAGGATGGTGTACTTCAGCTTGTACTTGCCCGGGCCCTGCAGCTTGAGGTTATCGCCATAGTGGGGACCGTCGTCGGCCACCATCGGCATGAACTCGCCGGTGATCTTGTCGCCGCCGCCCACCTTCTGGATCTCGTACCGGATCACCAGATGGGGAATCCAATCGCCTTCGGCGAAGCCGTTGCGGTTGTCCTGGGTGGCGTGGATGTCGGCCTCCAGATGGATATCGGACTCTTCCGCCTTGCGCATCATGCCCTCCGGTTCCATCTTCACCGGTTGCAGATAGACGGCGCCGATCTCCATGCCGTTGACGATCTGCGGCTCGCCGATCGGGTATTCGGCGGCGTGCAGGGTGCTCGTGGCGGCAGCTAGGGCCATGGTCAACAGGTGGCGGTGCAGATGCTTCATCGGGGTTCTCTTCGGGTTGTGGTGAGTAGACGAGCCTGCCGGTTCGGCGAGATATCCACATATTTTATTGTAAATCAATCTCATTTGTAAATAAATGAGAATGGTTATTCTTTGATCTAGATCAGGGAGACCGCAGATAAACGACCATGCCAAGGTGCTGGCCGGCATGCAGGGCTAGAGCCTGGGGAGGCGAGAGCGGGGGATGAGGGGATGTGAAGTGGGGGATGCAGCGCGCAGGGAGGAGGAGCAGGGACCAGGAAGCCATCACCTGGTCCCCGGGTCTGCGGTTCCTACTTCACCAGCATCACCGGCACCTCGGCGCGGTGCACCACCTCGGTGGCCACCGAACCCAGCAGCAGATTGGTCATGGCGGAGCGGCCATGGGTGCCCATGACGATGCGGTCGAAGCCGTGCTCGCGGGCGTAGTTGGCAATGGTCTCGCCGACGTGGCCGACGGCGATGTGGTGGTGGTAGGGGATGCCGGCCCGCTCCAGTTTCTCGCGGGCGCTCTTGAGCGCATCCAGTCCTTCCTCCCGGTAATAGGCGTCGATGTCCTCCTGGCGCACGAACATCTTGACGTGGCCCGAGGTCACCGGGATCTGCACGTTGAGCAGGTGGATGTCCATGGGCACGTCACGGTCACGGGCTGCGATCAGGTGATCGATGACGCGGTCCGAGTTGGCCGAACCGTCCACAGGAACCAGTACCTTCAGCATCGGCGAGTCTCCTTTGATCGGTTGCCGGGGGCGCTTCACTCGGCGCTGTTACCGGGGGTGTCGTCCACCACCAGTTCCGTGACCGGAGTCGGCGCCACCGGCTTGCGCCGCGCCAGCCAGGTGCCGATCACCACCACCAAGAGGGCGCCTGCGGCCGGCGCCAGATAGTGCAGCACCGGCCATTGCCGGTCGATGCCGTCCTTCAGGGCGATGTCGGTGATCGTCATCTCGCCGGCGATGTAACCGAGCAGCGCCCCGCCCAGGGTGATGACGATGGGGAAGCGGTCCATCAGCTTGAGCACCAGCTTGCTGCCCCAGACGATGATGGGCACGCTCACCAGGATGCCGAACACCACCAGGCCGAGGTGGCCCTTGGCCGCGCCGGCCACGGCGATGACATTGTCCAGGCTCATCACCGCATCGGCCACGATGATGGTCTTGATCGCCCCGAGCAGACTGGTGCTGGCCGCGATGTGGGCATGGCCTTCCTCGTGGTCGGGCTGCAGCAGCTTGATGCCGATCCACAGCAGCAACACTGCCCCCAGCACCTTGAGGAAGGGCAGCGCCAGCAGTTGCAGGGCGAAGAAGATCAGTACGATGCGCAGCGCGATCGCCCCGAACACGCCCCAGAAGATGCCCTGATTGCGCTGCCGCTCGGGCAGGCGGCGGCAGGCCAGGGCGATCACCACGGCGTTGTCGCCGCCGAGCAGGATGTCGATGGCGATGATCTGCAGGACGGCCAGCCAGAAGCCGCCTTCCAGCGCGAGTTCATGCATGGGTCGAGTTCCTCCGGCAAAGTCGCGGCGACAGCCGCCGCTGTGTGGGTTGAAAAAAACGCGCGGGCCGCGCCCTCACTCCTTGAACAGCGCCCCCGGGCTCGGCGCCCCCTGGCTCGGCCAGGGCATCACCGGCACCGCGGAGATGGAGTTCTTGGGCGAGCCCTCGATCAGCTTGTCGCTGTAAGTCAGGTATACCAGGGTGTTGCGCGCCTTGTCGTAGAAGCGCACCACCCGCAGCCGTTTGAAGATCAGCGAACGGCGCTCGGTGAACACCTCCTCGCCGTTCTCGAACTTCTCCTTGAACTGGATCGGCCCCACCTGACGGCAAGCGATGGAGGCATCCGAGGTCTCCTCGGCCAGGCCCAGCGCGCCCTTGATGCCGCCCTTCTTGGCCCGGCTGAGGTGGCAGGCCACGCCGCCGATCTTGGGATCGTCGAAAGCCTCGATGACGATTTTGTGGTCCGGCCCCAGCCACTGGAACGCGGTATCGACGCTGCCGATCTCCTCGGCGCGGGCCGTACCGAGGAGCAGCAGGCTGAGCGCAAGCAGAACGAGGATGCGCATGGCGGTGATTCTCTTGGTTGGGAATATCCGGCGCGCAGTCTCCTTCACCCCAACCCTCCCCCGCAAGCCTCTATCCCCGCGCCTCCACCCAGCGCCCCACCCAGGGTGTTACCGCCATCAACAGCAGCATGCGCGACAGATGGTGGAAGGCGACGAAGCTCGGGTCGATATCGAGCGCCACCGCCACCA
>DATLYF010000007.1:0-34661 GCA_035575095.1 Candidatus Competibacteraceae bacterium | reverse complement strand
GCTCGGCCACGGCGTCCACATCCTGCGGCTCGATACGCGCTCGCCCCTGCCAGGCGGCATGGGCGCGGGCGGCGCGCAGCATCACCAGATCGGCGCGCACGCCCTCCACCTGGGCGGCGTGGCAGAGTTCGGCCACGCGCTGATGGGCGGCCTCCTCGAGGGGGATGGCGGGCAGCCGCTCGCGGGCGGCGTGGATGCGCGCGCTCAGCGCTTGCAACTCCGCCGCCCAGCGGGCGCGGAAGCTCTCGGGATCGGCGTCGAACGCCAGGCGGCGGCGCACGATCTCCACCCGCTCGGCAGGGGCGATGTCGTGCTCCAGCCCGACCGAGAAGCCGAAGCGGTCGAGCAACTGCGGGCGCAGCTCGCCCTCGTCCGGATTCATGGTGCCGATCAGCACGAAGCGCGCCGGGTGGCGGTGAGAGACGCCGTCGCGCTCCACCACGTTGACGCCGCTGGCGGCCACATCCAGCAGCAGATCCACCAGGTGGTCGGGCAACAGGTTGACCTCGTCGACGTAGAGCACGCCCTGGTCGGCCTCAGCCAGCAGCCCGGGACGGAAGGCCACGGTGCCGTCATTCAGCACCTTCGCCAGGTCCAGTGAGCCGGCCACCCGCTCCTCGGTGGCGCCGAGCGGCAGGGTGACGAAGCGGCCCTCGGGCAGCAGCTCGGCCAGCCCGCGGGCCACGGTGGACTTGGCCATGCCACGCGGCCCTTCGATCAGCACGCCGCCGATGCGCGGATCGACGGCGGCGAGCAGCAGGGCCAGCTTGAGGGTGGGCTGACCGACGATGGCGGAGAGGGGGTAGTTCATGCTGATTTTTTGTTAAGTAGCAGCTCGTTCGCTCATGGGACGGGAGGGCAATCAAGCGCCGTGGCACTTCTTGTACTTCTTGCCGCTGCCGCAGGGGCAGGGGTCGTTGCGGCCGACCTTGGGCATCTCGCGCACATAGGGCTGCTGCGGCACCTCGGCGGCGGCGTTCTGCCCGCCGGTGTTGAAGCAGGCCCACACCGCCAGCAACTCCAGGGCGTCCTCCACGTAGCCGTAGCCCTCGTCGCGCAGCCGGCCGAGGGTGTCGGGTTCTTCCAGCGCCAGGGTCTGGCGCACCTCGTCCAGGCCGATGACGTTGCTATCGACCCGGCCGGCGGCGTACAGCGCCTCGACCTCCGGCAGCAGCTCAGGGGCGTGCAGGGTATAGACAGCATTGACCAGCAGGGCCGCCATCAGCGGCGTCTCGTGCTCGGGCAGCGTGCGTAGCAGCCCGCCCAGGTAGGCGGTCAGCACGTGCCGCGGCAGCGCGCCCTCGAGCATCAGGGTGATCAGCGCGTGCAGCGCCGCCGAGCGCACGAACTCGTCGGCCTCCTCGTAGGCCACCAGGGCCTTGAGCGGCTCGATGTCGCCGTCGCAGACCGAGGCCAGCAGGTTGTGCAGGTCCTCGGTGACCACGTCGCCGGCCAGATCCTCCACCGCCTCGGGGGCACCGGCGCAGAAGCGCAGCATCAGCGGATAGGCGCGGGTCTCGCGAAACTGGGCCAGCAGGTAGAAGGCGTACAGGTAGAGGAAATAGGTCTCGGGGTGACGCTCGAGCAGGCTGGCGGGATCGGCGGCAGCCTCCTCCAGCGCCGCCAGCAGAAAGGGCGTCACCTCTGCCGGACGGGCGATGGCCTCGCGCAGGGCGTCCTCGGGGAAGTAACCGCGGTAGTGCGCCAGCTCGGAGCGGATCTGGTCGAGGGTCATGGCATCTCTTGGAGGGTGCGCCAGGTGCAGCGTTGCTCAGGTTTTACCGCATCCAGCAGCAGGTCCGCCAGTCGCTCGTAGCGCATCATGCTGCGTTCACACCCAGTTGCACGGCAATACCCAGCATTGATGCGGCCACAGCCAAGGTCTCGTCTCCAGGGTATGCAGGCAGCGTGCGGCATTGCTGTTGGCGATGGCCAGATGATCATCGTAAGCTCAGCCACCGGCGCCTTCCAGTCCGGATTCCGCCTCCAGCAGGATCGCCTCGATCCGCTCCCGATACTCGCCTGGCTCGGCCCACAGCCCGCGCTGCATGGCCTCCACCAGGCGTTCGGCCATCTCCTTGAGGGCATGAGGATTGTGCCGTTCGAGAAAGGCGCGGGTGTCGGGATCGAGCAGATAGGCATCGGTGACCAGGGCGTACTGGTAGTCGTCCACCACGCGGGCGGTGGCGTCGAAGGCGAACAGATAGTCGAGGGTCGCCGCCATCTCGAAGGCGCCCTTGTAGCCATGGCGCTTGACGCCCTCGATCCACTTGGGGTTGACCACCCGGGCGCGCAGCACGCGGTTGATCTCCTCCTTGAGGGTGCGGATGCGCGGCGCCTCGGGCTGGGAATGATCGCCGTGATAGGCCGCCACCTTCTGTCCCTTCAGAGTTTCGGCGGCGGCGATCATGCCGCCCTGGAACTGGTAGTAGTCGTCGGAATCAAGGAGGTCGTGCTCGCGGTTGTCCTGATTGTGCACCACCGCCTCCAGGCCGGCCAGGCGCTGGCGGAACGTCTCGTGGGCGCTGGTGCCCTGGTCGTCGGCGCCATAGGCATAGCCGCCCCAGTTGACGTAGGCGGCGGCCAAGTCCGCGCGCTCCTGCCAATTGCGCTCGTCGATGGGACCCTGCAGCCCCGCTCCGTAGGCCCCGGGCTTGGCGCCGAACACCCGCCAGCCGGCGCGGCGTCGCGCCTGCCGTTCGTCCAGCCCCTGGGCGCGCAGCGCCGCGGCCTCGTGCCGTACGCGGGCACGGATGGGGTTGTCGGCCTCGGTCTCGTCCAGCTCGGCTACCGCCTGCACGGCGGCGTCGAACAGGCGGATGACGTTACTGAAAGCGTCGCGGAAGAAGCCGGAGACGCGCAGGGTCACATCCACCCGCGGCCGGCCCAGGGCGTCGACGGGCAGGATCTCGAAGTCGGTGACGCGGTTGCTGCCCGGCTCCCACAGCGGGCGCACGCCGAGCAAGGCCAGGGCCTGGGCGATATCGTCGCCGCCGGTGCGCATGGTGGCCGTGCCCCACACCGACAGGCCGAGGCTGGCCGGATAGTCGCCGTGCTCCTGCAGGTGACGCTCGATCAGCGCCGTAGCCGAGGCGAAACCGATGCGCCAGGCGGTCTGGGTGGGGATGGAGCGCACGTCGACCGAGTAGAAGTTGCGCCCGGTCGGCAGCACTTCCAGCCGGCCGCGGCTGGGGGCGCCGCTGGGGCCGGCGGGGACGAAGCGCCCGCCCAGGGCGGCGAGCAGATTGCCGATCTCGTGGGCGCCGCAGGCATCGAGGGCGGGGGCGATGCGCTCGCGGATGCGGATAAGGACCTGTTCCGTATGAAGCAGCGCCCTGCCCTCTTCGGCGTGCGGGAGAGAGGATGCAGGCTGGTCGAGGGTAGCGAGCAGCGACAATGCATACCGCTCCAGACGCTCCCGCGTATCGCCGGCGGTGCGCCAGGGCTCGGTACTGACAGCCTGCAACGCCGCCGGGCGCGGTCCGTCCCAGGTGGCCGCCATGTCGCAGTCGAGCGGATCGAACGCCTCATCCAGGCCGAAATCCGCGGCCAGCGCCCGAATCAGGCTCCGGTTGGCGCCTTTGCCGTCGCCGGCCGGCAGCCGCGCCAGGGCCAGCAGGGTGTCGGCGCGCAAGCGGCCAGCGGGCGATTCGCCGAACACGTGCAGGCCGTCGCGGATCTGGCTCTCCTTGAGCTCGCACAGATAGGCGTCCATGCGCCGGAGCAGGGCATCCTCGTCGCCGCCGGCGCCCAGCTCCTGCTCCAGCCGGGTCTCGCGCAGCTTCTCCAGGAGCTCGGCGCGCAGCAGCTTCGCCCGCTTGGGATCGACGCCCAGCGCCTCGTAGTACTCGTCGGCCAGGCGTTCCAGCTCGCGCAGCGGGCCGTAGCTCTCGGCGCGGGTCAGCGGCGGGATGAGGTGGTCGATGATCACCGCCTGGGCGCGGCGCTTGGCCTGGGCGCCCTCACCGGGGTCGTTGACGATGAACGGGTAGACGTGCGGCAGGGGGCCGAGGATGGCATCGGGCCAGCAGGATGCGCTGAGCGCGATGCCCTTGCCGGGCAGCCACTCCAGGTTGCCGTGCTTGCCGACGTGGACCACGGCGTCGGCCCGGTACACGGTGCGCAACCAGCAATAAAACGCCAGATAACCGTGAGGCGGCACCAGGTCGGGGTCGTGGTAGCAGGCGGCGGGGTCGAGGTGATAGCCGCGCGCCGGTTGGATGCCGATGAAGGTCAGACCGAAGCGCAACCCGGTCACCATGAGCCGGCCGTCGCGGAACATCGGATCGCTCCAAGGCTCGCCCCAGCGCTGGCGCACGGCCGCGCGGTTGGCCGCTGGCAGAGTCTCGAACCAGGCCAGATAATCGGCCAGCAGCAGGCTCTGGGCGCAGGGGCGCAGATCCAGGGCGTCGGGATCGTTGGTGACCTGGCCCAGCAGAGCGTGGATCAGCGCCGTGCCGTCCGCCGGTAGATCGGCCACCGCATAGCCCTGCGCCTGCAGGGCCCGCAGGATGTTCAGCGCCGAGGCCGGGGTATCCAACCCCACGCCGTTGCCGATACGCCCGTCGCGGGTCGGATAGTTAGCCAGCACCAGGGCGATGCGCTTGTCGGCATTGGGCTTGCGCTGCAGTTCCGCCCAGCGTCGCGCCAGCTCGGCGACGAAGTCCATGCGCTCGGGCAGCGCCGTGTAGCCGACCACATCGCACTGGGTGCGCTCACAGCGGCGGATCAGGCCCTTGCAGGTGACGGCGCGGCTGACGATGCGCCCATCGACCTCGGGCAGGGCGACGTTCATAGCCAGATCGCGCGGGGTGAGGCCCTGGGAGCTTGCGCGCCAGTCCTCCTCGCTGGTGGCGGCGAGGATAGCCTGCAACACCGGCACGTCGCGGGCGAAGGGCCGGGCCAGGGGCGCTTCGGTGGCGCCCATGGCAAAGCCGGTGGTGTTGACGATCACCGCGACGGCGGCGCGGCTGGCCAGCTCCTCGATCACGGCCAGGCACAGCGGGTCCTTGAGCGAGGCTACCGCCAGCGGCAGCGGGTTGAGGCCGTGGGCCGCGAGGCGCTCGATCAGCACATCGAAGGCGGCGGTGTTGCCGGCCTGCAGATGGGCGCGATAGAACAGCAGCAGGGCCACGGGCCGGCCCTCCACCCAGTCCGCCTGCCAGCGCTCCAGATCGGCCAGGGGCGCGCGCGGATGATAGACCGCCACCCGCGGCAGCGGCTGCGGTTCGCGCCACGGCGCCGGCTGCCCGAGGAAGCGGTCGCCGAGAAAGGCGAGCAGGGCCTGGGCGTTGGCCGGCCCACCCTCGCGCAGATAGCGCCAGACGCGGCGCGCCTCGTCCTCGGCCACGGTGCCGTGACGGGCCAGCTCGGCATCCCAGGTGTCGTCGCCCGGCACCAGGATGAGTGGGATGCACCGGGCTCGGGCCAGCTGCGCCAGCTGCTCGACGCCGTACGGCCAGTAGCCCACCCCGCCGAGCACGCTGGCCACGATCAGACGGACCTGGCCCAGCACTTCGTCGAGGTACAGATCCACCGAGGCGTGGCTCTTCAGGTGCAGCAGATTGGCCAGGCGTAGGCTCGGCCAGTTCGCGGGCAGCCGGGCGTAGCTCTCCGCCAGCAGGGCCAGATCGGTGTCGGCGGCGGAGAGGATGACCACCTCGGCCGGGGTCTGCACCAGGCGTACGACGCCGGCCTCGTCGCTGTAACCGCCCGGTTTGGTTTGCAGGAGGTGCATGGCGCAGCGGCAATCAGAGCGCCAGCGCCGTCAGCAACCGGCCTTGCAGCACCTCGGCGTCCAGCGCCTGGCCGATCAGCACCAGTCGGCTGCGGCGCTCTTCGTCGGCGCGCCAGCGGCGGTCAAAATAGTGCTCGAAGCGCTGCCCCACGCCCTGCACCACCAGCCGCATCGGCTTGCCGGGCACGGCAACGAAGCCCTTGGCGCGGTAGATGGTGTGCTCGGCCACCAGCGTGGCGAGCGCCGGCAGCAGCCGTTCCGGCGCAGCCTCGGGCAGCTCCAGCACCAGCGAGTCGAACGCCTCGTGGTCGTGCTCTTCATCCGGGCCGTGCGCGTGGTGCCCCTGGCGAGCGTCGATGCCGTCCTCGGAGGCGCTGTTCAGGCCCAGCAGCAGGTCCAGCTCGAGGCGGCCGTGACTGGCCTCGACGATTTTGACGTGGGGCGGAATCTCCGCGCGGATCAGCGCCTTGACCTGCTCGATCTGCGTCGCGCTCATGCCATCCACCTTGTGCAGGATCACCAGATCGGCGGCCATGAGCTGATCCTCGAACAGCTCGTGCAGCGGCGATTCGTGGTCCAGCTCCGGATCGGCACGGCGCTGGGCGTCTACGGCAGCGACGTCGGCGGCAAACTGCCCGGCCGCCACCGCCGGGCCGTCGACCACGGTGATGACTGCATCCACGGTGCAGGCGGACTTGATCTCCGGCCAGTTGAAGGCCTGCACCAGGGGCTTGGGCAGGGCTAGGCCGGAGGTCTCGATGAGGATGTGGTCGAGCTCGCCGCGGCGCGCCACCAGCTCGCGCATCACCGGGAAGAACTCCTCCTGCACGGTGCAGCACAGGCAGCCGTTGGCCAGCTCATAGACGCGCCCGGCGGCCTCCTCCTCGGAGCAGCCGATGGCACAGCCCTTGAGGATCTCGCCGTCGATGCCGAGCTCGCCGAACTCGTTGACGATGACGGCGATGCGCCGGCCGCGAGCCGAGTCAAGGATGTGGCGCAGCAGGGTGGTCTTGCCCGAGCCGAGAAAGCCGGTGACCACGGTGGCGGGAATCTTGTCGAGGTTCATGCTCCCCCCTTGGCGGAACGAGAAAACGACGGGGGAAGGTGCGGCGCGCGCTGGCGCCCGCCCGGTCAACACACCCCGTCTGACCTGGGTCATGGCACGTCAGGGCCGGTATCCTGGCTGGCGGGTCTTGATCCCGGTCCGACCTTCCCTGCGCGTCACTCAGGTGGCCATAACGGACGGGACTCGCCGCTCACAGTTGCGGGGGCAGCCGCGGTCTCGCACCGCGTTCCCGATTATCCCCGGCGAGGGGCACCCTGGGCGTGATGCTGGGCATGCTAACCGCCGCCGGCCACGCCGGCAAGGGGCGGGACCGCTCAACGACGCTGCGCCAGCGCCGCCTCGGCCCGGCGCAGGTTGTCCTCCACCCCGGCGGCGTAGTGGACGGCCCCCAGCGACCAGAACACGCTCAGCGCGCCACGATAGGCTTCCGCCGCCTGGTGTAGCCGTTCCGGCTGATCCTCCAGCAGGCCGAGCAGCAGCAGGGTGTTGCCCAGGCCGTTCTCAGTCATGGCCCAGGCCAGCGGCACGCGCTCGCGGGTCTGCTCTAGCAGCGCCGCCTGGTAGGCGCTCAGGGCCTCCACCAGCAGACCCGCGTTCTGCTCCTGCACCGCCAGGGCGCGCAGGATGTTGCCCAGATTGGCCTGGGCCGCGGCCCAATCGAGCGGCGCCCGCTCGCGGCTCCATTCCTCCAGTGCCGCCCGGCAGGCGGCCAGGGCCAGGCGCAGGGTGGCGGCATCGCCCTGGCGCTGGCCGAGCAGGCGCAGCGTGTTGGCCAGGTTGTTCTGGGCGGCGGCCCAGTCGAGCGGGCTGCGAGCGCGGTCGGTGGCAGCCAGCGCCTCGCCATAGGCCGCCACCGCCTGCTCCAGTGGCGCTGTGCCCGGCGCACGCTCGCCCAGGGCGCGCAGAGCGGCGCCCAGGTTGGTCTGCACCATGGCCCAGTCGGCGGCATGCGCGTCCCGGTCGTACGCCGTGAGCGCGGCGCGAAAGGCCGCCACCGCCTGCTCCAGCCGCTCGCTGCCCGGCTCGCGCTCGCCCAGCAGGCGCAGCACGTTGCCGCGGTTGTTCTGCACCATGGCCCAGTCGAGCGGGGTGCGCTCGCGGCTGTAGACCGCCAGGGCGGCATCGTAGGCGGCCAGCGCCTGGCTCAGGTACTCGGCCCCGCCCTCGCGCTCGCCCAGGGCGCGCAAGGCGATGCCACGGCCGTTCTGGATCATGGCCCAGTGCTCGGGAAAGCGACGCCGCGGCCAGTCGCCGAGCGCCGCGGCAAAGCCCTCCAGCGCCAGGCGCAAGCGTTCGACTTCGCCGGCCTGCTCGCCGACCAGGGTCTGCGCCAGGGCGTAGGTGTAGTGCAGGGCGGCGCGCTGCTGCGGGGTCAGCTCCGGCGGCGGCAGGGCCAGCAGACGGCGCAGCTTGTCCGCCAGCGCGCGCAGCAGCGCAAGGCGCTCGCGGGCCGCTTGCTCGGCCGCCGGGCTGAGGCTGAGCAGGGCCATGGCGACCAGTTGCTCGGCGAATTCCCGGGAGAAATCGGGGGGCAGCTCGGCACGCTCCAACGCGTAGGCCTCGCTCCGCAGCCGCGACCGCTGGCGCCGGTCGAGGAACCAGAGACGCAGCTGCCGGTTGTCCTCCACCACCTCGCCCCACAGCAGCAGGTCGGCGCGTTGCTGTTCCAGCCATTGCCGCCCCTGAGCCTCGGCCGCCGCCCGGGCGCGGGTCTGGTCGCCGTAGGGGGCGATGGCCAGCACGCGGCAGGTGCGCAGCACTTCCAGGCCGGGCTGCTCCCGCAAGGCAGCGGCGATGTGGCCGCTCTGGCGACCGTCGGGGTCATGGGCGAGGTCGCTGACGAGGATGGCAAAACCGCGGCCGGAAGCGGGTTCGGCCAACAGCCACTCCCGCAGTTCGCACGCCACGGCACGCGGTGAAGGCAGCAGCCAGTCGCGCACACCGCTGGCATAGAAGCCGAGCAGCGCCACGATCGCCGTCCCCAGCCAGATCCAGAACGAGCCCAGCAGGCGGCGCAGCAGAGCCAGCCGGGTCACCGCCATGGCGGGCGATTTGGGTTTGCCCTTGGCCATCGCGACCTCCCACGGGCACACACCTCTCTGTCATGACTATAGGCGTATCGCGCGGCCATTGCCGCAAGCGGGATGATTGCCCCACCTCACTGCGGCTAGATTCAGCCAGGGTCGAGGACGCGCGTATCATTCTTCGCGCCGCCCCATCGGCAGCGCCGCCGCAGCGCCCGGCTGCGCCTGCGGCGCGATCGCCGCCGACGGCCGCAGCCACTCGAAGAACAGATACAGCACTGGCGTGATGTAGAGGGTGATGACCTGCGAGAACAGCAGTCCGCCCACCACTGCCAGACCCAGCGGCTGGCGCAGCTCGGCGCCGGCCCCCAGCCCCAGGGCGATCGGCAACGCCCCCATCAGCGCCGCCAGGGTGGTCATCATGATCGGCCGAAAGCGCAGCAGACAGGCCTGGCGGATCGCCTGCGGCGGTGCCAGGCCGTCGCGGCGCTGCGCCTCCAGGGCGAAGTCGATCATCATGATGGCGTTCTTCTTGACGATGCCGATCAGCATCAGGATGCCGATGGTCGCGATCAGGGTCAGCTCCATGCCGGCCAGCTCCAGGGTCAGCAGCGCGCCTACCGCCGCCGAGGGAATGCCGGCGAGGATGGTGATGGGGTGGATATAGCTCTCGTAGAGCACCCCGAGCAGCACGTAGATCACCGCCACCGCCAGCACCAGCAGCATCCACTGGCCGCGCTGGGTGTCCTGGAACACCGCGGCGTCGCCGGCATAGTTGGTGATGATGCTGGGCGGCAGCCCGATGCCGCGGCCGAGCGCCTCGATGCGCGCGGCAGCCTGGCCGAGAGCGACGCCCGGCGCCAGGTTGAAGGACAGGGTCACCGCCTGGAGCTGCCCTTGGTGGTTGACCGACACCGGCACGGCGCGGCGCTCCACCGTAGCGAAGCTGGTCAGCGGCACCAGCTTGCCGTCGCGGCTGCGCACGTGGATCTGGTCGAAGGCGCCCTCGTCCTTGCGGTAGGCGGCATCCAGCTCGATGTAGACCGAATAGCTGTCGCTGCCGGTGTACAGGGTGCTGACCTGACGCTGGCCGAAGGCGCTGTACAGGGCAGAGCGCACGCTCTGCATGTCCACGCCGAGGAGTTCAGCCTTGTCGCGGTCGATGTCCAAGGCCGCCTGCAGGCCGCGGCTCTGGGCATCCGAAGTGACATCGCGCAGCAGCGGCTCCTGGCGCATGGCGGCCAGCAGCCGTTCGGCCCAGGGCACCAGCTCATCGCCGTCGACGCTCTGCAACACGTACTGATAGCGGCTCTTGCTGATGCGTCCGCCTAGGCGCAGGTTCTGCTGCGGGGTGAAGAACACGCGCATGCCCACCACATCGGCCACATCGCGGCGCAGGCTGTCCAGCACCGCGGCCAGGGCCGGGCGCTCGCCGCGCGGCTTGAGGGTCAGGAACATGCGCCCCGAGTTCTCATCGCTGACCCGCGAGACCACCGTGGCCACATAGGGATTGGCCTGGATGCGGGCGGCCACCTGCTGCTGCAAGGCGAGCATGGCCGGATAGGCGATGTCCTGGGCGGCCTCGGTATTGACGGCGATCTGCCCGATGTCCTCCTCGGGGAAGAAACCCTTGGGGATGCGCGCAAACAGCACCGCCGTGGCGACGAAGGTGGCCAGCGTCGCCATGCCGACGATGGCGCGGTGGCGCAAGGCCCAGTCCAGGGTGCAGGCATAGCCGTGCAGCAACGCTGCGAAACCGCGCTCGAGCAGCCGCCCCAGGGGGCCGGTGTGGTGAGCGTCGGTCTGCAGGAAGCGCGCGCACAGCATCGGGATCAGGGTCAGCGACACCAGCGCCGAAACCAGCACCGCCAGCGACACCACCACAGCGAACTCCCGAAACAGCAGACCGATCACCCCGGGCATGAAGAAGATGGGAATGAACACCGCCACCAACGATACCGAGATGGAAACGATGGTAAAGCCCACTTCGCGCGCCCCGACGATGGCCGCCTGCAGCGGCGGCAGACCCTTCTCCAGGTAGCGCACGATGTTCTCCAGCACCACGATAGCATCGTCCACTACCAGCCCCACCGCCAGGGTGATGCCGAGCAGCGAGACGTTGTCCAGGCTGTAGCCCAGCGGCAGCATCAGCGCCACCGCCGCCACCAGCGACACCGGCAGCGACAGGCTGGGGATGAGGGTGGCAGTCAGCCGGCGCAGGAACAGAAAGATCACTAGCAGCACCAGGGCGATGGTCAGAGCCAGGGTGAGCTGCACGTCGTGGATCGCCTCGCGGATCGACAGCGAGCGGTCGTTGAGCAGACGGATGTCGATGGACGCCGGCAACTGCGCCATGAGCCGCGGCATCTGGGCGCGCACGGCATCGACCGTGGCCACGGTGTTGGCCCCTGGCTGGCGCATCACCGCCAGCACGATGGATTGCTCGCCGTTGACCCAGGCGCTGGACTTGACCGTCTCCACGCTGTCCTCCACCCGTCCCAGATCGCGCAGCCGCACCGGCTGGCCGTTGCGAGTGGCGATGATCAACGGCGCCAGCTCGGCGGCGTTGCGCAACTGGCGGTTGGCCTCGATGGACAGCGTCTGGCGGTCGCCGTCGAGGGTGCCCACCGGCGAGTTGGCATTGGCCGCACGGATCGCCTGGGCCACCTCATCCAGGGTCAGATCGCGCGCCGCCAGCTTGGTGGGGTCGAGGGCGATGCGCACGGCGTAGCGCTTCTGCCCGAACACCGCCACCTGGGCCACGCCCTCCAGCGTGGAGAGGGTCGGGGCGATGACGTTCTCGGCGTAATCGTTGAGCTGCGCCACGCTCATCGACGGCGAGTTGATGCCGATCAGCAGGATAGGCGCGTCGGCCGGATTGACCTTGCGGTAGGACGGCGGCGCCGGCATGTCATCGGGCAGGATGCGCGAAGCGCGCAGCAGTGCCGCCTGGACGTCCACGGCGGCGGCGTCGATATCGCGGGAAGGCGCGAACTCCAGGGTGATGGAGGTGACGCCCGGGGTGCTCACCGAGCTGATGGCGACGAGCCCGGCGATGGTGGAGAACTGCTTCTCCAGGGGCAGCGCCACCGAAGAGGCCATGGTCTCCGGGCTGGCCCCGGGCAGGGTGGCGAAGACGTTGATGGTCGGGGTGTCGAAGTTGGGCAGGGCCGCAATGGGTAGCTGCCGGTAGGCCAGCACCCCGGCCAGCACCACGCTGAGGGTGAGCAGCGTGGTCATGATCGGTCGACGGATGCAGAGCTCGGAGATGTGCATAGCGCCCCTCCTGCGGCTCAACCGGCCGTGGCCGGGGCCGGTCCGTCCTCCCCCGCCTCCAGCACTTTGCTGCCCGGGCGCAGATTCTCGGCGCCCTCCAGCACGACCCTGGCGCCGCCGGTCACGCCTTCCACCACTGCCTGCTGTTCGAACACACGCAGCAGTTTCACCGGCTGCGCCGCCACCGTACCGTCGCCCTGCACCACATAGACGAAGCGCCCCTCGGGCCCGGTCTGCACCGCCGCCGCCGGCAGGGTGGCGGCGCCGGGGGTGAGGCCGGCCTGCAGGCGCAGGCGCACGAACTGGCCCGGCCACAGCCGTCGCTCGGGATTGGGAAACTCGGCCTTGAGGCGGATGGTGCCGGTCTGCGGATCGATGCTGTTGTCGATGAAGCTCAGCCGGCCCGCCAGTGTACGGCCGCCATCGACCACGGTCACGCCCACCGCCTGATCACCCGGCAGGGCGCGCACGGCGGCCAGCTCGCTCTCGGTCAGGGTAAAGGCGACGGCGATGGGATCGAACTGGGTGATGACGGTCATGGGCTGGGTGCTGTTGGGCTGCACCAGGCTGCCGGGATAGACGTTGACCGCCCCGACGCGGCCGGCGAAAGGGGCGCGGATGATGGTGTAGCTGAGCGCCACCCGGGCGCTCTCCACGACCGAGCGGTCGGCCTCCAGCGTGGCTTGCAGACTGCGCACCTGGCTGCGCGCCGACTCCACCACCGACTCCGCCACCATGCGCTTGCCCAGCAGCTCCTCGTTGCGCGCCAATTGACTCTGGGCGTCGGCCAGCAGCGCCTGGTCGCGGGTCACCTGGGCCTGAGCGCGCTGCACCTCGGCGCGCGCTTCGCGATCGTCGAGGGCGAACAGCACCGCACCGGCCTCGACCTCGCTGCCCTCCCTGACCCGGATGGCGGTCACCGTGCTGGTGATCTGCGGCCGGATCTCGACTTGGTTGACCGGCACCACGTGGCCCTCGGCGCTGAACTCGACGGGTACATCGCGCACCCGCACCGCGACGGTGCGCACCTGCTGCACCCGCTCCAGCGCCCGTCCCTGGGCCGGGTTGGCCGGCGGCCCCTGGCGTGCGGCGCCGACATAGAGGGCGAGCGCTGCACTGGCCAGCAGGCCGACGCTCAGGATTGGCGTCCACACTTTCATCATCGTCGCTCGCTTCTGTTACTCGCAGGCGCCGGGCATGCGCCGCGCCCCTGGCCGGCATGCTCATAAGACTGCGCCGCCGGCAATGAAATCCGCCGCCCCAGTGCATGAGGCTAATGCCGCTGCTTGTCCAGCCTGTGTCTGACACAGGCGCGAATGTTGCGGAATGTGACAACGGCCAGGGCACGTAACAAACGGTTACATTGCGCCGCTCAGTTGCGCCAGGCAATACTGCAGCCTGATCCAGCCGGCCTCATCCGGGGGCAGGCCGAAGCGCAGGCTGGCCGGATCCTGGAACAATCGGGTGAGGATGCCCTGACGGGCCAGGGACTCGTGCAGAACGGCAGCGGCGGGGTGGCGCACCCACTGGAACAGAGCGGTGCCGCCGGCCGGCTCCAGGCCATGCCGGACCAGTAGCCGCCACAGCCGCTCGCCGGCGGCGTGCAGCCGCGACCGGGTGGCGTTATGCCAGTCGCGGTCGGCCAGCGCCCGCGCCGCCACCCAGCGCGCCGGTCCGGCCACGCTCCAGGGGCCGAGTTTCTCCTCCAGACGGGCAAGCAACGCTGGCTCGGCCAGCACGAAGCCGACCCGCGCTCCGGCCAGACCGAAGAACTTGCCGAGCGAGCGCAGCACGATCAACCCCGGGCGCTCGCTGTGGGCCGCCAGGCTATCGCCGGGAGTGACGTCCATGAACGCCTCGTCCACCAGCAACCAGCCGCCCCGCGCCGCCAGCCGCTCATGCCAGGTCAGCAGTCGCGCAACGGGGAAGCGCACGCCGCTGGGGTTGCAGGGATTGATCAGCACCAGCACATCGAGCCGCTCCACGGCCGCATCCACGGCCTCCGCCGCCAGCGGCAGCACCTCATGGCCGGCCCGCGCCCAGCCGTGGGCGTGCTCGGCATAGCCGGGGCTCAACACCCCCACCCGGCCCGGCGGGCGCAACAGCGGCAAGGTCTGAATCGCCGCCTGGGAGCCGGCCACCGGCAGCACTTGCGGGGCGCCGTAGTAGTCGCGAGCGGCCTGCTCCAGACCGTCGTCGGTTTCCGGCAGGCGCAGCCAGACCGCGGGCGGCACCGCCGGCACCGGCCAGCCGTTGGGATTGAGGCCGGTGGAAAGATCCAGCCACTCGGCCAGGGGGATGCCGTAGCGGAGCGCCGCCGCCCGCAGCCGGCCGCCGTGGCTCAGCACGGCCGGCCCTCGCCGACGGCGCTGGGTGGGACGAGGCGGAATCTGGCGGGCATGAGCACTCTCCGGGCGATGCACAAGGCCCACCATGCTAGTGAGCCTCGACTCGAAGGGTCAATGCGGCGGTTGACAAGCGTTTCGCCGCACTCTTAGATTGAAATGTCCCTCAGGTGCTCCCGGCGCGTCCGGGAGAAACGGGAAGTCGGTACGTCTTCGGACAAGGCCGACGCTGCCCCCGCAACGGTAGGCGCTTAACGGATCATCATACGCCACTGTGCCCCGTCCGGCACGGGAAGGCGATCCGGCGAGGTTGCTCCTCGCGCGCGAGCCCGGAGACCGGCCTGACGGGTGATTGAGGCTCGCATCGCGGAGGGCGATACGGCCGCCGGCACTGGCTTCGGCGTCCCCGTCCCGCCCCCCCGACCGGGCTCCGCGCAATACCAACAACGGGGAATGACGCCATGACCACCCTCACGACCGCCCGCGTCCAAACCAACGCCGCCCTTTCCAGCCGCCTGCTGCCGGCCTTGAGCGCCGTCCTGCTCGGCATGCTCATCCTCTACGGCGTCGGCTTCGCGCAGATGCCGGCCGCCCACAACGCCGCCCACGACACCCGTCATTCGGCCGCCTTCCCCTGCCACTGAGGCGGCCATGGATCTCGCCCTGTTCCGGCGTATCGTCTTCGCCGCGGCGGTGGCCGGCCTGCTGGCCGGCGTGCTGCTGACCCTGGTGCAACAGTTGCAAGTGGTGCCCATCATCCTCGAAGCGGAAACCTATGAGGTGGCCGAGGCAGCAGCTCCGGCGGCCCACGACCACACTGACGGCATCGCCCACGACGAGGAGTGGGCCCCGGCCGACGGCTGGCAGCGCACTCTCTTTACCGCCGGCGGCAACGTCCTGATGGCTATCGGCTTCGGCTTGTTGCTAGGCGCCGCCTACACCCTGCGCGGCCAGGCGGTGAGCGTGCGCCAGGGGCTGCTGTGGGGGCTCGGCGGCTTTGCCGTGTTCTTCCTGGCGCCCAGCCTGGGTCTGCCGCCGGAACTGCCCGGCGCCTGGGCCGCCCCACTGGCCGATCGCCAGGCATGGTGGCTGCTGACAGTGGCCTGTAGCGGCGCCGGTCTGGCCAGCCTGGTGTTCGGGCACGCCTGGTGGCTGCGCCTGCTTGGGATCGTGCTCTTGCTGCTGCCGCATCTGCTGGGCGCGCCGCATCTGCCGGTGCGCGGCGGTACCGCGCCCGCGGCACTGGAGCCGGCCTTCATCGCCGCCACGGCCATCGCCAACGGCGTGTTCTGGCTCGCCTTGGGCGCACTGACCGCCGGCTTTTTGCGCCGCGGCTGAAGGTGCCTTGGCGCACCGACCCTACGGGGCGCCTCCCGCTGCGGGAGCGCGTCCCGTGTCCTTTCGATGACGGAGAGCGATGTGACTAGCGCCACATACCACACCCCACCCGCCATCCTGGTGGTGGGCCATGGCACCCGTGACGTCAAGGGCGTCGAGGAATTCTACCAGCTGGCCGCGCATCTGCAGCGCACCTTTCCCGAGCGGCTGTGCGCCACCGGCTTTCTGGAGTTCGCCCGCCCCACCATCAGCGAGGGTCTGGACGAGCTGCTGGCCCGGGGGGCGCGCACCATCACCGCCGTGCCGGGCATGCTGATGGCCGCCGGTCACGCCAAGAACGACATTCCCAGCGAGCTCAACGAGTACATGGCCGCCCATCCCGGGGTGAGCATCACCTACGGCGTAGAGCTTGGGCTACACGCCAAGATGCTGCGCGCCGCCGCTGAGCGCATCGCGCAGGCCGAGGTGCGATTCGGCCCTGGCTACGAACGCAAAGAGACCCTGCTCATGGTGGTGGGGCGCGGCGCCTCGGATTCCGACGCCAACTCCAACATCGGCAAGATCACCCGCATGCTGTGGGAAGGCATGGGTTTCGGCTGGGCCGAGACCTGCTATTCCGGGGTCACCTACCCGCTGGTGCCGGACGGCCTGGCCATGGCCCATCGCCTGGGCTTCCGCCGGGTCATCGTATTCCCCTATTTCCTCTTCACCGGGCGCTTGGTGGAGCGTATCTACCAGGCTGCCGACGCCTACCAAGCCGCTCATCCCGAGGTGCAGGTGGTCAAGGCACCCTATCTCAACGACCATCCGCTGGTGCTGGAAGCCTTCCTCGACCGCCTGCGCGAGGCCGAGGAGGGCACCGGCGTCATGAACTGCCAGCTCTGCCAGTACCGCGAGCAGATCATCGGCTACGAGGCGCGCCGTGGCCAGGCCCAGTTCGGCCACCATCTGCACGTGCGCGGCATCGGCACCGACGGCGACGACCATCACCACCACCACGGCCACGATCACCACCATCACGACCATGGTCACGGCCATGATCATCACCACAACCCCAGCCCGCTGGCGGTGAAGGCGCCGGCCGATCCCACCCGGCTCAGCGGCTGGGCGGTGGTCAAGGAGTGAGATGTCTCGCTTTCACTACATCCGCGACCCGGACGAGATCGAGCGCCGCTCCTTCGCCCGCATCCGCGAGCTCACCGACCTGAGCCGTTTCGACGACGACCAGGCCCAGGTGGCCATGCGCCTGGTACACACCTGCGGCGACCCGAGCATCGTCGCTCATCTGGCCTTCAGTCCCGGCGCCTGCGCCGCGGGGCTGGCTGCCATGCGCACCGGCGCCCCCATCTTGTGCGACGTGGAGATGGTGCGCCACGGCCTCAACCGCCGCCTGCTGGGCAAGCAGGCGCTGTGCTACCTCAACGATCCGCGCGCCGCCGAGATCGGCCGCCAGCGCGGCGAGACCCGCTCCATGGCGGCGCTGGAGCTGTGGCGGGAACACCTGGAGGGCAGCATCGCCGCCATCGGCAACGCCCCCACCGCCCTGTTCCGGCTGCTGGAACTGCTGGACGAGGGCGCGCCGCGCCCGGCCCTGATCGTGGGCATGCCGGTGGGCTTCATCGGCGCGGTGGAGAGCAAGCAGGCGCTGGCCGCGGTGGCCTACGCCGAGTTCGGCGTGCCCTGGATCACCGTGCACGGGCTGCGCGGCGGCAGCGCCTTGACCGCCGCCGCGGTCAACGCCCTGGGCAGGCTCGCCAGGGGGATCCGTTTCTGATGAGCGCCAGACGCTGGCACGGCCCGCCCCTGCAGGTCATCGGCCTCGGCCTGAGCGAGGGCGCGACCCTCGGTCCGGCAGCGCGCGCCGCCCTGGAGCAGGCGGAACTGGTGATCGGTGGGCGCCGCCACCTCGATGCCCTGCCCTGGTTGAGCTGCACCACCGCCGTCTACCCCAGCCCGTTCGGCGAACTGTGGACGCTGCTGGAGCGCTGGCACGACCGGCGCGTGGCGCTGCTGGCCTCGGGCGATCCGCTGTTCTTCGGCATCGGCAGCCACCTGCGCCGCTTCTTGGCGCCCGAGCAGCTGGTGTTCCACCCGCACGTCTCCAGCGTCCAGGCGGCCTTCGCCCGCATCGGCCAGCCCTGGCAGGATGCCGAGGTCGTCAGCGTGCATGGCCGACCGCTGGCCACCCTGCGCGCCCACCTGGGCGGCAACCGCTGGTACGCCCTGCTCACCGACGCCGCCAGCCACCCGGCGGCCATCGCCGCCGAACTGGTGGCGGCCGGCTTTGCCGATTCGAACCTGTGGGTGGCCGAGGACCTGGGCACGCCGGACGAGCACGTCAGCCGCCATCATGCCGCGGCCCTGGCGCAGAGCGGGCGGACGTTCTCGCCCCTCAACGTGGTCATCGTCCACACCCGCGGCCCCGGCGGCGTGCTGCCGGAATTCCCCGGCATTCCCGACGAGCGCTTCAGCACCGGTGCCGAGCCCGGTCGCGGCCTGCTCAGCAAGCGCGAGGTTCGCCTGGCGGTGCTCAGCCTGCTCCAGCCCCGCGCCGGCGAGGTGGGCTGGGATGTGGGCGCCGGCTGCGGTGGGGTGGCGGTGGAATGGGCGCGCTGGAACCGCCTGGGCACGGTGCACGCAGTGGAGCACCACGCGGAGCGGCTGTCGCATCTCGCCGCCAACCGCGAGCGCTTCGGCGCGGTGCACAACCTGGAGATCCACAGCGGCCGCGCCCCCGAGGCCCTGGCCACATTGCCCGATCCCGACGCCGTGTTCGTCGGTGGAGGCGGCCCCGAACTGCCGGCCATCCTCGGCGTCTGTTGGCAACGCCTGCGTGCCGGCGGGCGGCTGGTGGCGGCGGCGGTGACCGAGGACAGCAAGATGGCCCTGTACCGCTTCGCCGATACCCTGCCGCTGGGTGCCGCCGACTGGGTGCAGATCACCGTCTCGCGCGGCGAGATGCTGGCCGGGCAGCGCCTGCTGCGGCCGCAGTTGCCGGTGCTGCTGATGGCGGTGGAGAAATCCTGGTGAACAGCGGCACGCTGTACGGCATCGGCGTCGGCCCCGGCGACCCGGAGCTGCTCACCCTCAGGGCGGTGCGGCTGATCGAGAGTTGCCCGGTGCTGGCCTACCCGGCCAACCCCACGGGGCAGTCCCAGGCCCGCGCCATCGCCGCCCGCTGGCTGGGCCGGCAGCGGGAGATCGCCATCCGCATGCCGTTCCAGCGCGACCGCGGTCCGGCTAACGCCGCCTACGATCGCGCCGCCGCCGAGATCGCCGAGTGCCTGGCAGCGGGCCTGGACGTGGCGGTGCTGTGCGAGGGCGACCCGCTGCTGTTCGGCAGCTTCGGCTATCTGCTGGAGCGCCTGCACGGGCGCTTCCCGTGCCAAGTGGTGCCGGGGGTGAGTTCGGTGCTGGCCGCCGCCGCCGCCAGCCTGACGCCGCTCGCCCTGCTGGAGCAGTCGCTGTGCATCCTGCCGGCCAGCGCCGGCGAGGAGGCGCTACGCCGGGCGCTCGCCGAGCACGACAGCGTGGCCATCCTCAAGCCCGGCCGGGCGCGCGAACAGGTGCTGCGGCTGCTGCGCGAGAGCGGACGCCTGGGGGATGCCGTCTACCTGGAGAGCGTGAGCCGCGACGGGCAACGCATCGTGCACGATCTGGCGACTCTGCAGGGGCCGGGACCGTACTTTGCGCTCATCCTGGTGACGCGACGATGATGCAGCGCCCGGTTACCATCGTCAGCCTGACTGCTCCTGGCGCGGCGCTGGCCGAGCGCCTGCTGGTGCTGATGCCGGATGCCGAGCACCTGCACCGCCCGCAGCCGTTCCAGGAGACGGTGCAGACACGCTTCCAGGCCGGCCATGCCCTGGTCTTGATCATGGCTTGCGGCATCGCCGTGCGTACCCTGGCCTCGGTCTTGCAGGACAAATATCGCGACCCGCCGGTACTGGTGCTGGACGAGCATGGCCACCATGTCATCCCGTTGCTGGCCGGTCACGAGGGCGGGGCCAACGCCTGGGGCGAGCGGCTGGCGCGGGACCTGGGCGGCCAGTGCGTGATCACCGGGGCGCGGCGCTACACCGATCCGGTGCTGGTGGCGGGCATGGGCTGCGAGCGCGGCTGTCCCGAGGCGGTACTGCGCGAGTTGCTCGAGCACAGCCTGGGCGAGCACGGCCTCTACCCCGGCCAGCTCGCCGCCCTGGCCAGCATCGAGATCAAGCGCGACGAGGCCGGACTGCTGGCCCTGGCGCAGCGCCTGGGGGTGCCGGCGGTGTTCTACCCGGCCGGGCAGTTGGATGCCTACGCGGCGCGGCTGACCCAGCGCTCCGAGATCGTGCGCCGCGAAACCGGCTGCTACGGCGTGGCCGAGGCTGCGGCCCTGGCCCATGCCGAAGCGCTCACCGGCACCGCGGCGGAACTGCTCATCCCCAAGCGCAAGAATGCCCGGGCCACGTTCGCGCTGGCGCGGGGGTATCGGGATACTCTGGGAAGATAGAGAAGGATGAAACAGCTTTACATCGTCGGCACCGGCCCCGGTGACCCGGGCCTGCTCAGTCCGGCGGCACGCGCGGCCATCGCCGCCAGCACCGAGCTGGTGGCCTATCCGCTGTACATCGACCTGCTGGGCGGGCTGGCCGCCGGCAAGACCCGCCACGACCGCCCGCTGGGCGAGGAGATCGAGCGCGCCCGGCTGGCCCTGGAGCTGGCCGCCGCGGGTCGGGTCACGGCGCTGCTCTCCAGCGGCGACGCCGGCATCTACGCCATGGCCACCCTGGTGTTCGAGCTGCTCGATCGGGAGCCCAAGCCGGATTGGCAGGAGGTCGCCATCCAGGTCATTCCCGGCATTTCCGCCATCCAGGCCACGGCGGCCCGGGTGGGAGCGCCCATCGCGCACGATTTCTGCACCATTTCGCTCTCCGATCTGCTCACCCCCTGGGAGACCATCGAGACCCGCATCCGGGCCGCCGGTCTGGGCGACTTCGTGGTGGCCTTCTACAATCCGGTATCGCAGAAGCGCCACTGGCAACTGGCCCGCGCCCGTGACATCCTGCTAGCGCACCGCCCGGCCGACACCCCGGTGGTCATCGCCCGCAACGTCAGCCGCGTGACCGAGCGCATCGGCCTCACCACCCTGGGGGCGCTGGATCCGGCCGAAGTGGACATGCTGACCCTGGTGCTGGTGGGCAACCGCGAGACGCGGCGGGTAGGCGACTGGGTGTACACGCCGCGCGGCTATGGGCGGAAACTGGCTCCCGACCTGACCCGGAACTGAAACCATGACCGTCTATTTCATCGGCGCCGGCCCCGGCGACCCGGAACTGATCACCGTCAAGGGCCAGCGCCTGATCCGCCAGTGCCCGGTGATTCTCTACGCCGGCTCGCTGGTGCCGCCGGCGGTGCTGGAGGGCCATCGTGCCCATAGCGTGGTCAACACCGCCGAGCTGCATCTGGAGCAGATCGTTGCGCACATCCAAGCTGCCCATCAACGTGGCGAGGACGTAGCGCGGGTGCATTCCGGCGACCCCTCGCTGTACGGCGCCATCGGCGAACAGATCCGCCGGCTGCGCGAGCTGGGCATCCCCTACGAGATCATCCCGGGTGTTACCGCCACCGCGGCCTCGGCCGCCGCCCTGGGCTGCGAGCTGACCCTGCCCGGCGTGTCGCAGACCGTGATCCTCACCCGTTACGCCGGCAAGACCGACATGCCCGCGGGCGAGTCGTTGGCATCGCTGGCGCAGCACCGGGCAACGCTGGCGATACACCTCGGCATCAACCGCATCCATAAAATCGTCGAGGAGCTGACCCCGCACTATGGTGCCGACTGCCCGGTGGCGGTGCTGTACCGGGTGGGCTGGCCGGACCACGACCGGGTCACCGGCACGCTGGCCGATATCGTGGCCAAGGTGCGCGATCGGGGCTATCACCGCACCGCCCTGATCCTGGTCGGCCACGTGCTGGCCGCGGAGCGCTTCAACGATTCCTTTCTCTACGACGAGGACAAGGCCCATGTCTACCGGCCCGCTTATCGGCGCCGGCAACGGCGGGCCGCTGCCGACGATACCTCTACACAACCAGAAGGAGCCTGACCATGAATCAACGTCGCACTCTGGCCGCCCTGCTGCTGGCCAGCCTCGCCACCCCCGCCCTGGCCCACACCGGCGTGGGCGCTACCGCGGGCCTATACCACGGCCTGGCCCACCCGCTGGGCGGGCTCGACCACCTACTGGCCATGCTGGCAGTGGGCCTGTGGGCCGCCCAGCAGGGCGGGCGCGCCCTGTGGGCCGTGCCTGGCGCCTTCGTCGGCATGCTGCTGGTGGGTGGCCTCCTCGCCCTGGCCGGCATACCCCTGCCGCTGGTGGAGCCGGGCATCGTCGGCTCGGTGATCCTGTTCGGCGTGCTGATCGCCAGCGCCACCCGCCTCCCGACCGCCGCCGGCATGGCCATCGTCGGCGTGTTTGCCCTGTTCCACGGCCACGCCCACGGCAGCGAGTTGCCGGAGAGTGTCTCCGCACTGACCTATGCCATCGGCTTCGTCGTCGCCACCGCGACGCTACACGCCGTCGGCGCCGGCGCCGCCCTGCTCGGCCAGCGTTGGCTAGCACCCAAGCTGCTGCGCCTGGGCGGCGGTGTCATTGCCGCCGCCGGGGTGGCGCTGGCAAGCGGACTGGTGAGCTGAGCCCAAATTCCCTCTCCCGCCGGTGGGAGTGGGGGCAGAGTGGACCACCATGCGCGACGAAACCCCCGAGGAAAACCGCCCGCTGCGCTCCGGCTACACCACCGGCGCTTGCGCCACCGCCACCAGTCTGGCGGCGGCGCAGCTGCTGCTGAGCGGCATGGCGGCGGAGGCGGTGGAGATCACCTTGCCCAAGGGGCAGCGGGTGAGCTTGCGCCTGGAGTTCTGCCGGACCTGGGCAGACGGTGCCGAGGCCGGCACTATCAAGGACGCCGGCGACGACCCCGACGTCACCCACGGCGCCCTGGTGTTCGCCCGGGTGCGACTGTCGCCCGCGCCGGGGGTGCGCTTCCAGGCCGGGCCCGGGGTGGGCATCGTCACCCGTGAGGGACTTTCCATTCCGGTGGGGGAGCCGGCCATCAACCCGGTGCCGCGGCGCATGATGAGCGAGCACCTCGCCGCCGTGGCGGCACAGCACCGCTATGCCGGCGGCTTCGAGGTGGCCATCGGCGTGGACCAGGGCGAGGCACTGGCCCTCAAGACTATGAACCCGCGCTTAGGGATAATCGGCGGGCTGTCCATCCTCGGCACCACCGGCATCGTCCGCCCCTTCTCCTGCGCCGCCTACATCGCCTCCATCCAGCAGGGCATCGACGTGGCTCTGGCCAACGGCCTCAGCCACCTCGCCGCCTGCACCGGCAACACCTCGGAGAAAGCGATGCAGCTGCACTATGGCCTGCCGGAGATGGCGCTGATCGAGATGGGCGATTTCGCCGGGGCAGTGCTCAAGTATCTGCGACGCAAGCCGGTGCCACGCTTGTCGCTGTGCGGCGGCTTCGGCAAGATCAGCAAGCTCGCCGCCGGCCATCTCGACTTGCACTCCAAGAGCTCCCGCGTCGATCTGGCCCTGCTCGGCCACGAAGCCGCACGCCTGGGCGCAGACAGCATCTTGCAGGACGCCATCCGCAGCGCCAACACCAGCATTGCCGCCCTGGAACTGGCGCAGAGTGCCGGTCTACCGCTGGCCGACGCGGTGTGCCGGCGCGCCCTCGCCTTCGCCCGCGACCTCGTGCCGGCGAGCGTGGCCCTGGAGGTATTCGCCGTCGATCGCCAGGGGCGGCTCGTGGGATCGGCGGGTGCGGTCGCATGATACCCTCCTCATCTCTGTCCTCTGCCCTGTGCGGGTGGAGAGGGAGAACGAGGATTCTGCTGCTGGGCGGCATCGGTGAAGCACGGCGGCTGGCCGAGCGGCTGGCGACGGCGGGCTGGCCGGTGATCTACAGCCTGGCCGGCAAAGGCCGTACACCCGCGGACCTGCCCTGCCCGGTGCGTAGCGGCGGCTTCGGCGGCGCTGCCGGCCTGGCCACTTATCTGCGCCAGCAGAACATCTCGCTGCTCATCGACGCCACCCACCCCTACGCCACCGCCATCAGTGGCAACGCCGCCGCCGCGGCGCGGGCCGCCGACATCCCGCTGTGGGCCTACCGCCGCCCGGCATGGACACCCGGTCCTGGCGACGACTGGCGCGAGGTAGCCGACTGGCCGGCGCTGCTCGCCGCCCTGGAGCCGTTCCACCGCCCCCTGTTCACCAGTGGGCTGGAGGCGCTGAACTACCCCGTGCCCGCGCACCAGCGCTGGACGGTGCGCTGTCTCACGCCGCAGCCGCCAGCGCCGCGGCGCACGGTAATCGTGGCGCGCGGGCCGTTCGCCCTGGACCACGAGCGGGCGCTGCTCGCCGGACACGACGTGCTGGTGAGCAAGAACAGCGGCGGCGCGTTGGAAGCCAAGCTCCAGGCCGCCCGCGAGCTGGGCCGGCCGGTGCTGATGCTGGCGCGGCCGGCCCTGCCGGCAGCGGACATCGAATTTGCCGACATCGATGCTCTATTGGCTCGTGTCTTCCGGGATCGAAGCTTATAATTAATCATTATCTTAGTTCAGTTCATAGCCATGATCATGATCAACATTCATGAGGCGAAGACTCATTTGTCCCGCCACCTGGAGGCGCTGGAAAGAGGCGAGACGATCATCATCTGCCGTCGCAACAAGCCCATTGCCGAGCTCCGCCCCCTTCGCCCGCAGAGCACCGAGCCGCGCCCTATCGGATTGGCCAAAGGCCTGTTCGAGGTTCCGGACAGCTTTTTCGAGCCGCTACCCGAGGAGGTGCTCGCTGATTTCGAGGGTCGCGCCTCATGAGAGTGCTGCTGGATACCTGCACTTTCCTGTGGCTCATCACCGGTAGCGAGAAACTCTCCGAGCAGGCGCGCCGGGCATTTTCGGATCCTGCCAATGAGGTCTACCTGAGCGCCGTCTCGCCCTGGGAGTTGCTGGTCAAACAGGGTCTCGGCAAGTTCCATTTCCCCCTTCCAGTCGAGGAGATCGTGGGCCGCTTCCGCGAAAGCCATCGGATTGCGCCGCTGCCGCTCGACGAGGCATCGGTGTTCCACCTCGCGCGGCTGCCTCCTTTGCATCGAGACCCATTCGACCGCATGTTGGTCTGCCAAGCCATCCAGCATGGGCTCACGCTGCTCACGCCGGACCCTTTGATCCGCCAGTATCCGATCAGCGTGCTGTGGTAGCCGATCGAGGAGCTTGCCCATGACGTCGCGATCCTGCCCCGCCCTGCTCCTGGCCGCGCCCGCTTCCGGCCAAGGCAAGACCACCTTGAGCGCCGGTCTGGCCCGCCACCATCGCAACCAGGGCCGGCGCGTGCGCGTGTTCAAGACCGGTCCCGACTTCCTCGATCCGATGATCCTGGAGCGGGCCTCGGGGGCCGGGGTGGCGCAGCTCGACCTGTGGATGGTGGGCGCGGAACAGTGCCGGGCGCTGCTGTTCGAGGCCGCCGGCGAGGCCGACCTGATCCTGGTCGAAGGGGTCATGGGGCTGCACGACGGCACCCCCTCCAGCGCCGATCTGGCCTTGGCCTTGGGGCTACCGGTGGCCATTCTCATCGATGCCGGGGCCATGGCCCAGACCTTCGGCGCACTGGCCTATGGGCTGGCGCGTTACCGGCCTGAGCTGCGGGTCGCGGGAGTCCTGGCCAACCGTGTGGCCAGCGCCTGGCACGGCCAGCTTCTGGCCGAGAGCCTGCCGCCCGACCTGCCCTGGCTCGGCGCGCTGCCCAAGGACGGTGCCATCACCCTGCCCGATCGCCATCTCGGCCTGGTGCAGGCCGAGGAGGTGGCGGACCTGGACGAGCGCCTGGAGGCCGCCGCCGCCCTGGTGGCCGGCACCGGCCTGGCCGGGCTGCCGCCGCCGGTGGTCTTCGCCGATCCTGATCTGGCGCCGCCGCCGCGGCTGCTCGCGGGGATGCGCATCGGCATCGCCCGCGACCGTGCCTTCTCCTTCCTCTATCCGGCCAATCTGGCCCTGCTCGCCGCCATGGGGGCAGAGCTGCGCTTCTTCTCGCCGCTGGCCGATGCGGCGCTGCCCGCGGTCGATGCCCTCTATCTGCCCGGCGGCTACCCGGAGCTGCATCTGTCGCAACTAGCACAGAACCGCGCCATGCTGGCTGCGGTGCGCGCCCACCATGCCCAGGGCAAGCCGATCTACGCCGAGTGCGGCGGCATGCTCTATCTGCTGGAGCGGCTGGCCGACAAGCAGGGCGCCAGCGCCGAGTTAGTCGGCCTGCTGCCCGGCACGGCGGCGCTACAGCCGAAGCTGGTGGCATTGGGCATGCAGTCGGTGGACCTCGGGCACGGCGAACTCAGAGGCCACACCTTCCATCACTCCCGGCTGGCGATGCGCCTTGCTCCCGTCGCCTATGCTCGCCGCCAGCGCGGCGGCGCGGGCGAGGCGGTGTACCGGGTCGGCAATACCGTGGCGAGTTACCTGCACCTGTACTTTCCCAGTGCGCCGCAGGCGGCGGCGCGCTTGTTCCAGCCCTGATCTCTTACCCGATATCAGCGAGGATTACACTAGCGTTATGAGTAATACATCGGTGGGAGAGCCGGACATGCAGATTGGTGCGCATCCTGGTGGGCGATCCCGGTCAGCCGGAACAGGTACAGGCTGCCCGCGAGCTGGCGCACGCCGCTAACCGGGTCTTCGTCGCCCAGGTGGTGTTGGTGGCGCGGACTTTTCCGATTGCTTGATTCTCGCCCGCGCCCAGCAGCTGGGACTGCCCCTGCACACATTTGACCGCCGCCTATCCCGCCTGGGGGATACCCAACTCGTCAGCGTATAGACAAAAGAAACGACCATGACCGACCTTCCCCATCGCTTCAGTGACGCCGAGATCGCCGCCGTCTACAAGGCCATCGCCCTGCGCCGCGACATGCGCCACTTCCGTCCTGGCCCGGTGCCGGAGGAGACCCTGGCGCGGCTGCTCGCCGCCGCCCACCTCGCCCCCAGCGTCGGCTTCATGCAGCCCTGGCGTTTTATCCGCATCACCGATGATGCGCTGCGCCGGCAGATCCACGAATTGGTGGAGGCGGAGCGGGTACAGACCGCCCGCGCCCTGGGCGAGCGCGAAGAGGCGTTCATGCGCCTCAAAGTGGAGGGCATACGGGAGTGCGGCGAGCTGCTGGTGGCGGCGCTGATGGACGGGCGCGAGCGCCATGTCTTCGGCCGCCGCACTTTGCCGGAAATGGACCTGGCCTCGGTGGCCTGCGCCATCCAGAACGTGTGGCTGGCGGCGCGCGCCGAAGGGCTGGGGCTAGGCTGGGTGTCGCTGTTCGAGCCGCAGGCCCTGGCCGCCCTGCTCGGCCTGCCGCCAGGGGCCAAGCCGATAGCCATTCTCTGCCTGGGTCAGGTGGAGGCGTTCTACGACCAGCCGATGCTGGAGCTGGAGCAGTGGGCGGCACGGCAGCCGCTGGCCGAGCTGGTCTTCGAGAACCGCTGGGGGCTCAGCTCCAGCCGCGCAGCCGGTACACCCATAGCCCGAGATACTCCTTGAGGGCCCGGCTGCTGCCTTCCAGGGCGGCGGCATCGGGCAGCCAGTCCAGCACGGTCATGGTGTGCTGGCCGACCACCTCGACATCGCTAGGCACTGGGATGACCTCGATGCCGGCGGCGCGGAAGGCAGCCAGCGCTCGCGGCATGTGCAGAGCCGAGGTGACCAGCAGCACCCGCCGCAGTCCGTGCCGCTCCAGCAGCGCCCGGGTATAGAGGGCGTTCTGATGGGTGTTGCGGCTCTCCCCTTCCAGGATCAGTGCCTCGTCTGGCACCCCGAAGTCGCGGATCAGGGTCTGCATGGCCTCGGCTTCCGGCTGACGCGAGCGCCCCCACTGCAGATAGCCCCCGGACAGCACCACTCGCGGCGCCTTACCGGCACGGTAGAGCTGCGCCCCCTGCCAGACCCGATCGGCCCCGGCCATCAGATTGGGCTGGAGGCGCTCGGGAGGGTGCACGCCCTCCACGCCGCCGCCGAGCACCACGATGGCGTCTGCCGGCGGCAGTTGCGCCAGGGGTACGACCGTATAGCGGCGCTCCAGCGAGCCACGCAGCCATTCCGAGACCTGCGGCGTGGACCACAGCCACAGCCAGCCCAGAGCCAGCAGCAGCAGTCCGCCGCCCAGGCCGCGCCGGCCGCGCCATTGCAGTAGGCCAGCCAGAGCTGCCAGCAACAGGGAGGTGCACAGGGGATAGGCGATCTGGGTGACGACCTTACTCAGGAACAGATCCATGCCCGAACCGGGTATCAGTCCACCGGCTCCGGGCGGCGATGCACGCTGAGGCCGCGGCCGATGCCGTAGTACTCGAAGCCCTCTCGCGCCATCTGCAGCGGATCGTACTGGTTGCGGCCGTCGAACACCACGCGGCGCTTCATCAGCCGTTTCATGGCGGCGAAGTCGGGGTGGCGGAACGGCTTCCATTCGGTCACCAGCACCAGGGCGTCGACGCCGCGCAAGGCATCGTATTGGTGCTCGGTGAGGGCCAGGCGACCGCTGCGGAACCAGTCCGCGGGCAGTTGGGCGCGGGCGGCGTCCATGGCCACCGGGTCGTAGGCCAGCACCTCGGCCCCGGCCGCGAGCAGCGCCTCCAGCAGCACCCGCGAGGACGCTTCGCGCAGATCGTCGGTGCCGGGCTTGAAGGCCAGGCCCCACAGGCCGAGGCGATGGCCGCGCAGATCGGCGCCGAAGCGGGCGGCGATCTTGTCCCACAGCACCTGCTTCTGCTGGCGGTTGCGCGACTCCACTGCCTTCAGCAGCTCGGCCTCGAAGTCATGGGTCTCGGCCATGTGAATGAGGGCTTTGACGTCCTTGGGGAAGCAAGAGCCGCCATAGCCGCAGCCGGGATAGATGAAATGGTAGCCGATGCGGCTGTCGGCGCCGATGCCGAGCCGCACCTGCTCCACGTCCACGCCCAGGCGCTCGCACAGGTTGGCGATCTCGTTCATGAAGGAGATCTTGGTGGCGAGCATGGCGTTGGCGGCGTACTTGGTCATCTCGGCGTCGCGCACGCCCATGAACAGCAGCCGCTGGTGGTTGCGGTTGAAGGGAGCGTAGAGGGTGCGCATCAGCTCCCGGGCGCGTTCGCTGTCGGTGCCGACGATGATCCGGTCGGGGCGCATGAAGTCCTCCACCGCCGCGCCTTCCTTGAGGAATTCGGGGTTGCTGACCACGTCGAACTCGACGCTCACCCCGCGCCGCGCCAGCTCCGCGGCGATGGCTGTCTGCACCCGCTCCGCGGTACCCACCGGCACCGTGGACTTGTCCACGATCACCATATAGCGCGTGAGGTGGCGGCCGATCTCCCGAGCCACCGCCAGCACGTGGCGCAGATCGGCGGAACCGTCCTCGCCGGGCGGGGTGCCGACGGCGATGAACAGCGCATCGGCCTCGGCCATGGCCTCGGGCAGATCGGTGCTGAAACGCAACCGCTCGGCGCTGATGTTCTCCTCGACCAGCATATCGAGACCCGGCTCGTAGATGGGCAGCACGCCGCGCTTGAGCGCCTCGATCTTGGCCTCATCCACATCCACGCAGGTGACGGTGTTGCCCATCTCGGCGAAGCAGGCGCCGGTGACCAGACCGACGTAGCCGGTTCCTATGACCGTAAGGTGCATGACGGTATTCCTTATCTTCTAAGGCACGCTGCCGTCACTTTACCGGAAGGGCGGACGGCCGGGTAAGCGCGCGGCAGTAGGCTCAACCCGCCTTCAGCGCCATCGGCGGACTCACCTCCATGGCGATGGGCAGGTGATCGGAAAAGGTGTGCTGCAGCACTTCGACCTTGTGCACCCGAATGCTGGGCGATACCAGGATGTGGTCGAGCTGCCGGTTGGGGCGCCACGCGGGAAAGGTATGCAGGCCTGCCGCCGGCTCGCACAGCCTCGCCGAGGACAGCAGCAGCGCCAGTTCCCGGCTGTCGGAGCGGCAGTTGAGGTCGCCCATGACGACAACGTGGCGGTAGTCGGCGATCAGCTCCGCCAGATAGCCGATTTGCAGCATGCGTCCGCGCCGGCCCAGGGACATGTGCAGCACGAACACATCGAGGGCGTCCGCACCCTCGCCGAAAGTGGCGTGCAGCAGGCCGCGCCCGGGGATCAGGCCAGGCAGCTTGTGCTCGGCGATGCGGCTCGGCCGCAGGCGGCTGAGCAGCGCGTTGCTGTGCTGCGAGATCATGCCGATACGGCGGTTGCTCTGGTCGTAGAGGTAGTCGAAGCCGCCGCGCTCGGCCAGATACTTGATCTGGTTGACGAAGCCGCTGCGCAGGCTGCCGGTGTCCACCTCCTGCAGACCGACGATGTCGTAATCGGCCACTACCCGGGCAATGCCATCCAGGTTCTCCATGCGCGAAGGCACCGGCAGCACGTGCTGCCAGCTGCGGGTCAGATAATGGGAATACTTGCTGGTGGTGAGCCCGGCCTGGATGTTGTAGCTGAGTAATCGCAAGCGTAGCTGCTGCATGGGTGTCTCGCTCACAGCGTGGAGCAGGACCGGGGATGCCGGCCGCCAGCGCGCAGCCAGCGGCGCGGGCGGCCGGGATAAGGCGCTGGCCTCATCCGGACTGGCTTTCCTTCTGGACCAGGAAGTCCACGATCTGGAACAGGCGGCCACTGTCCTTGGCCAAGGGATTATTGGTCTCGTACTTGCCGTTGATGATCATGGCCGGCACACCATCGGCTCCGTAGCGCTTGACCAGCTCCTGGCTGCGGCGCAGCTTGGTCTCCACCGCGAAGGAATCGAAGGTCTTGAGGAAGGCGTCCTTGTCCACGCCCAGGGTGGCGAAGAACTCGGCGACCTCTTCCTTGCTCTTCGGGCGGTTGCGCTTCTTGCTGTGGATCTCGTCGAAATAGGGGCGATGGATCTTGTCCAGCACACCCATGGCCTCGGCGGCGTAGTAGACCCGCGCATCCAGCTCCCAGCCCTTGCCGAATACCGCCGGGACGCGCACGAAGTGCACGTTCTCCGGCTTCTTCTGCAGCCACTGCTCCAGGGCCGGCTCCAGGGCGTAGCAATGCGGACAGCCGTACCAGAACAGCTCCACCACCTCCACCTTGCCCTCAGGGGCGGAGGTGGCCACCGGGGCCTGCAGTACGCGATAGTCGGTATCGGCCTGGAAATCCTCGGCCAGCGCCGCTAGCGGCAGCAGGAAGATGGCAGCCAACAGGGCCAGAACTCGGTTGGTCAACTTCATGAACGACTCCTCGGACAGTCAAGGATGACCCGGCGTCCGCTGCGCCCGGCGAACGGGGCGACGGCGGAACACGGGCTTGGACTCTCGATAAGGCGATTATGCATGAGCGCGAAGAAAAAAAGGGTGGTCGCGCGGACCACCCTCGCTGGTTTCCACCGCCGGATGGCTTACGGCCGCAAGCCCTGGACGTAGGAGGCAACCGCTTCGATCTCGGCGTCGCTCATCTTGGCGGCGATGTCACGCATCATCTGCCCGGCATCGTTGGCGCGCTGGCCGCCGCGGAAGGCCTTGAGCTGCAGCTCCACGTACTTGGCGTGCTGGCCGGCCAGAGCCGGGAACTTGGCGGCCGGATTGCCGGCACCGGTGGGACCATGGCAGGCGTTGCAGGCCGGAATGCCCTTGATCAGATCGCCGCCACGGTACAGCTTCTCGCCCAAGGCGACCTTGTTCGGATCGGCCTCGCCCGGGGTTATGGTCTGGCTAGCGAAATAGGCGGCCAGATCCTCCATATCCTGCGCAGACAGCGGCATGGCCATCGGTCCCATGGTGGGATTGAGGCGCGCGCCCTCGTGCTTCGGATCCTTCATGCCCATCTGGAAGTCTTGCAGCTGCTTCACCAGGTAGCCCGCATTCTGACCGGCCAGCTTGGGCCACTCGGGGTTGACGCTGTTGCCATCGGCGTTATGGCAGGCGGCACAGGTGGCCGACTTCTGTTTGCCGGCGGCAGCGTCGCCAGCGGCCGAGGCCACGGCCGCGGAACCCAACAGAACGCAGGTCGCGGCGAACACAAACAGTTTCTTCATGTTGAGCTGACTCCTGTACCATGCATTTTTCTGGGTATTCGGCGATAACGCCCAAGGCTTAGACAGGCTGTGGATGGGCTGGCCCCGGGAGTACCCCTGCTATTATGACGCGCAACGCAGCACGGCTATATATCATTTCCGCCCTGCCCATTCAATGAAATGAGAGCCATCCCCCCTGTTTGCAGTACGGCAAATCCACCCGCCATAAACCGTCATGCACAACCGCTACCAACACACCCGCTTCCTCGCCAGCGCCCACGAACTGCGCCAGCTTCCTCCCGATCACGGCATCGAGATCGCCTTCGCCGGTCGCTCCAATGCCGGCAAGTCCAGTGCGCTCAACACTCTCACCGGGCAGCGCGCGCTGGCGCGCATCAGCAAAACCCCGGGCCGTACCCAGCTCATCAACGTCTTCCACGTGGCCGAGGGACGGCATCTGGTCGACTTGCCCGGCTACGGCTATGCCAAGGTACCGGATGCGATACGCCTGCACTGGCACAGACTGCTGGAGCGCTATTTCCGCGAGCGGCACGCGCTGGCCGGGTTGATGCTGCTGATGGACGTGCGCCATCCGCTCACCGCCCTGGATCGACAGATGCTGGACTGGTGCCGACACCGCGCCCTGCCCTGCCACGTGTTGCTGACCAAGGCCGACAAGCTGGGACGCGGCCAGGCCAGCGCCACCCTGCTCACGGTACGCAAGGCGCTGGCACAGGACTACCCGCAGACCAGCGTGCAACTGTTCTCGTCGCTGAACCGGCTGGGGCTGGAAGAGGCCCAGGCCAGGCTGGATGAGTGGTTCGGGTTCGACGCGTAATACGGGGTGGCGCCCCAGTCGGCATGGAACCCGACCCGGCCTCGGTCGATCGAATTTTTGCATGTTGTGTTCCACGCGTCCGGCAGCCCGGCGACCGTGATCAGCCGCTCTCTCTCTCTCCAGAGTCACGCCCAGCCTCCTGGTCACGATGCCCGGCACGTCGGCGCAAGCCAGGAGAAGGAGGCGACCATGTACCATCGGACCGGCCTGACATTGCTGCTGTGTCTGTCACTCAGCGCCTGCTACGCCCCTCGCCCACCCGCCACTCCCCAAGCCACACCACCCGCCGCGCCGGTGCGCCTGGAGCCGTTCCAGCGTGCCAATCCCAGTCGCCCCGACGGCGGCGCTGTCGTCTACTATCACAATACCGCCGCGCTGAATGCGGCGCTGGCCGCGGAGGGCTGGCACACCCGAGCGCTGCCCACCGACACACTGCCCCTCGGGCAGACGGGGGTGACGCTGTCGCTGCTCGACGAGGGCGGCCGGCCGCTGCCCCTTTACGAGGCCCGCCGCACTCACGTGGAGGGGACCGCCGGCCAGCGCTTCAGCTTGCGCCTCGTCAACCGCAGCGCCAACCGCTATGAGGTGCTGGCCACGGTGGACGGCCTCGATGCGCGCAGCGGCCAGCCCGGCAGCTACAACCACGGCGGCTATCTGATCGAACCCGGCGGGCAGTTGACCATCGCCGGCTTCCGTCAGGGCGAGCAGAGCGTGCTCCCGTTCCGCTTCGGCCGGGCCGGCAGCGCAGGCGCCTCGCCCAACGTCGGCGTGATCGGCGTCGCCCTGTTCGGCGAAAGCCGCATCCTGCCACCGCCGCCGCCTGCGCCCGCAGCGCCGCCGCGGGAACCCAATCCCTTCCCTGGCAACGATCCGCGCTACGCGCCGCCGCCGCGCTCGTAACGGGGCCGTCCCGCACGCCGCCACCCCCGACGACGAGGAGATCCCCGCCATGCGCCAGGACATCATCGACCTCTACGACGAGTACACCCACAAGCCCCTCGACCGGCGGCTGTTCCTGCAGCGTCTCGCCCGCTTGGCGGGCGGCATGACGGCAGCCTATGCGCTGCTGCCGCTGCTCGAAGCCAACTACGCCAAAGCTGCCGTGGTGGCGCCGGACGATGCGCGCTTGACGCTCGAGACGGTGGCCTTCCCCGGCGCCGGCGGCGAGCTGCGCGGCTATCTGGCCCGCCCGCGGGAGGGCGGCAAGCTGCCGGATGATTAGGAAGCACGACTGCAGCCTTGAGCGAGTACCTTATGCCCACCATCAGCGCCTGGCTCACCCTTCCCTGCCCCGCCGCCGCCGAACTGCTCTCGCGCCAGGGCTTCGACGCCCTAGTGCTCGACCTGCAGCACGGCTTGATCGAGTACCCGGACGCCTTGGCGATACTCCAGGCCATGCCAGGCGGCGGCGCCACGCCGCTGGTGCGGGTGGCGGGGCACGATCCGGCCATGATCATGAAGCTGCTGGACGCCGGCGCCCTGGGGGTGATCTGTCCGCTGATCAGCACCTGGGAGGAATGCGAGCGCTTCGTCGCCGCCTGCCGCTACCCGCCCCGCGGCACCCGCAGCTTCGGCCCGCTGCGCGCCGCCCTGGTGCACGGGCCGGACTACTTCCAGCGCGCCGATGAGCTGATCCAGACCTGGGCCATGCTCGAAACGCGCGAAGGGCTGGACAATCTGGAGGCAATCCTGGCGGTGGACGGGCTGAGCGGGGTGTTCATCGGCCCCAACGACCTGTGTCTGGCGCTGGGTCAGCCGCCCGCCTCCGAGCCCACGGCGCTGGAGGTGGCGGCGGCGATCCAGCGCATCCTCGCCGCCGCCCACCGGCACGGACGCCTGGCCGGGATCTTCTGCTCCGGCCCCCAGGCGGCGCGGCTGCGCCTCGACGAGGGCTTCGACCTGGTGGTGGCGGGATCGGACGTGGGGCTGCTCGGACAGGCGGCGCAGGAAGCGCTCTCGACGGTGCGCGGACCTTCGGCATAGTCGCGGCACCCTCGCCGCG
>DATLYF010000006.1:0-12711 GCA_035575095.1 Candidatus Competibacteraceae bacterium | reverse complement strand
GGAAGGCCTTGAGCTGGGCGTGGCTCAGGCGCGGGATATCGCTCGGTTCGCCGCCGCTGTTGTAGTGATAGGTGGTGGTGGGGAACAGATAGGTCTGCAGCGACTGCGACAGCCGGCTGACCGGGGAACTCATCGCCCCCTTCATCTCGTTGTACACCACCCCCTTGTAGACCAGCGGCGAGGCCGGATTGCCCGGTTCGGCAAACTCCAGGCGGTGGCCCTCCTGGGCGAAATCCAGCTCGTCCAGCAGCGGGAAGAACGCCGCATCCAGGTACACCTCCAGCAGATTGTTGAAGTCCTTGCGGTTCTGGCTGGCGAAGGGATAGGCCGTCCAGTCGCTGGCGGTGAAGGCGTTCATGAAGGTGTTGAGCGAGCGGCGGATCATCATGAAGAACGGGTCGCGCACCGGAAAGCGCCGGCTGCCGCACAGCGCGGTGTGCTCCAGGATGTGGGCCACGCCGGTGGAGTCCTGGGGCACGGTGAGGAAGGCCACCAGGAAGGCGTTGTGCGGGTCGTTCGCCTTGAGGTGCAGGTGGCGGGCACCGGTACCGCGGTGGCGGTATTCCTCCAGCTCGACGCGCAACGAGGGGATGGAACGGGAACGGAGCAGTTCGAAACGGGATGCGGGTGTGGACATCTCTTGGCTGACCAGTGGCTAATCCGGATCGGGGCGGTGCTCCTCGGGGTTGCCGAGCAACACTCCCACTAGACCGGCAAAGCATAGCAGGATTCCCAGCGGCGCCAGGCTGAGGAAGGGAATGGCGTCGCGGCCCCAGCCCAGGCTGAGAGCGCCGAAGCCGAGCACGAGGGCGGCGACGATCAGGGCGATGCCGAGGTAGATCAGCCAGCGGCCGCACAAGGCGAGCCGGGATGGGCGGTGTGGAGTGACGGTAGACATGGGGCAGGATTGTACGGCGAAAGCGTGGGTGCGGGAACGAAAATCCCCGGCGAGGTAGCGAGGAGTCGTGGTTCCGTGCGAGCAACGAAAAAGGCCAGAGCTTTCACTCTGGCCTTGGGCATTTGGTGGAGCCAGGCGGGATCGAACCGCCGACCTCTTGCATGCCATGCAAGCGCTCTCCCAGCTGAGCTATGGCCCCGAAAGAGGATCGCAATGTTAGAGGCGCGGCCGGTGGATGTCAACAGCCGCAGCCGTCGGCCCCGCCCGCGCTGGGCGGAGCCGGGCCGGGGGGTCAGTAGCTGCGCACCGTCACCGTCACCGTGGCGCTGTCAGTGCCGCCGCGACCGTCGGATACGGTATAGATGAAGGTATCGACGCCGCGGAAGCCAGCCAGCGGCGCGTAGGTGACCAGGCCGCCGCTCTCGCTCACGCTGCCGTTGGCTGGGGAGGTGAGGGCGACGATGGTCAGGGCATCGCCGTCGGGGTCGCTGTCGTTGCCTAGCACCGGGATGGTCACCGGCCGGTTGCGCGAGGTCACGGCGCTGTCGTCGTTGGCCTGGGGCGCGCGGTTGCCGCCCGCGCCGCCGTCACCGCCGCCACCGTCGCCGCTGACGGTGACCACCACGCTGGCGCTGGCGCTACCGCCCTTGCCGTCGCTCACCGTGTAGCTGAAGGTATCGCTGCCGGTGAAGCCCGGCGCGGGGGTGTAGGTCAGCGATGTGCCCAGGTTGCTCACCTGGCCGTTGGCCGGCTGGCTGACGTCGACGATGGTCAGGGCATCGCCATCCGGATCGCTGTCGTTGGCCAGTACGTCGAGGGGGTTGCCGAGGCTGTCGCGCAGCACGCTGGCGCTGTCGCCGGCGGCTCGCGGCGGGCGATTGACCAGGGAGGGCTCGCCCAGGGTGGTCTCGCTGCGAGTCTGCTCGATGCGGTAGACGTCCACGGCGCGCTTGTGCTCGGCCGGGTTGCGCAGGGCGCGCTGTATCCACACCGGCTTGCTCACCCATTCCACCCCCGGTGCCTGCACCGGCGCCGCCACCGGCTGGCGCGTCACCACGGTGATGTCGACGCGGCGATTCTGGCGCCGGTGAGCCTCGGAGAGGTTGGGTACCTTGGGTTCGCGCTCGCCGCGGCCCTCCACCATCAGGCGGCTGCGCGCGATGCCGCCCTGTACCAGGTAGTCGGCCACCGCGTTGGCGCGGCGTTCCGACAGGCCCTGGTTGTAGGCGTCGCTGCCGATGTCGCAGGTGTGGCCGATCACACTGATGGGGCCTTCCACCTCGGCGCTGCGGATGCGCTCGATGATCTGATCGAGGGCGCGCCGCGCGGCGGGGATGAGGTCCGAGCGGTCGAACTGGAACAGGGCGTCGGTCTCCAGGGTGATGCGGTTCTCCACCATGGGCGCCGGTGCGGCCACCGCCACCGGCTGGGCCGGCACCCGCCGCGGCCGGTAGCCGGGACCGCCGAAGTCGTAGCGATAGAGCAGCCGCACCTGGGCGTCGTCGCTGTCACCCGCCTCGAAGTCGCCCGACTTGTCGTAGTACAGGGCGTGCAGCGCCAGGCTGTGGGGACTGTTGTGGAAGAGCTTCTCGGCGCTCAGCGAGACCGTGGTCTGGTGCGAGCCGTAGTCGCCCCACTCGTAGTCCAGGCCGGCGCGCACCCGCAGCAACTGCTCCTCGTAGAGATGGCCGACGCGCACGCCCACGCCCCAGTCGTAGGGGCGCTCGTAGACGTCGGTGAGAGTGGTGATGGTGCGCGGCTGGATGAACAGCTGGCCGCTGTCATCGGTGAACTGCACGCTGTCGCTGATCGACGAGGTGCGCTCTTCCACCAGACGCCGGCCGGTGACGCCGGCGGAGAGGTAGGCTTCCCAGAACCAGCGGCTGCGCTCGTAGCCGTAGCCCAGGGTGACCTTCTGGTCGTTGTCGTTGTTGCGGTCCCAGGCCAGGAACAGCTTGTTGACCCAGAGCTGCTCTTCCGGGTCATCGATCCGGCCGCCGCCCAGCCAGTGGTAGTTGAGCTGCACGCCGCCGGACTGGTCCGCGGCCCATACCGTACCGACCCAGGCCGAGTCCTCCTGCTCGGCGAAGACCTGCTGATATTCCCCGTAGAGATCGAGTTCCGAGTCGTAGCCGATGGCTAGCCGGGCGGATTCGCCGATGTAGGCCAGGTCGGTCTCGGAGGCCGGTGCCGGTGCGGTCTCGGCGGTAGTCTGGGCGCCGGCGCTGGAGGCCAGTATGCAGCCGGCGATCAGGGTACCGAGCCGCTGGGGAGGTCTTGCGCAGGATCGGTTCATGGCACTGCCCCTCCTTATCGTTGCTGTCCCTCTCTTTGTAGACGAAATCGGGCGCTGTCGCGGTCGGGCCTCGCCTGCTATATCCAAGAGGATTGCGCTGCGCGCCGGAAGGGAGGTTTCGCCATGCACGCCGTCCGCGCCCGCCTCACCGCCCTGTTGCTGTTGTTTCCGAGCCTGGCCGCCGCCCAGGGCGTGCCCGACCTGGTGGTGTCCGATGCCGATTTCCCGCCGCGCAACCTGCCGCGGGAGGCCCTCGGCCGGCTGCTGTTCTTCGACAAGATCCTCAGCGGCGACCGCAACATCGCCTGCGCCACCTGCCACAACCCCCAGGCGGCCCTGGGCGATGGCCTGTCCCTGCCGCTGGGTACGGGGGCGGTAGGCTTCGGCACCGGGCGCCGGCCAGACGGCCCCGAGCGCGGCGTCACCATGCGCATCCCGCGCAACGCCCCGGCGCTGTTCAACCTGGGGGCGCGGGAGTTCAGCGTGCTGTTCGCCGACGGCCGGGTGGCGGCCGATCCGGCGCAGCCGGGGCGTTTCCTTACCCCGGCCGGGGAGCGGCTGCCGCCCGGGCTGGACGGCGTCTTGGCGGCCCAGGCCCTGTTCACCCTGGTGACCCACGAGGAAATGGCCGGCCAGCCCGGCGCGAACCCGGTCGCCGATGCCGTTGCCGCCGACCGCCTGGAGGACGCCTGGGAGCTGTTGGCGCAGCGGCTGCGCGCCATCCCCGAGTACGTCGAGCTGTTCCGCGCCGCCTTCCCCGAGCTGGCCGGTCCCCAGGACATGCACATCGTCCACGCCGCCAACGCCCTCGCCGCCTTCCAGGCCGCCGCCTTGCGCTGTACCGACTCCCCCTTCGACCGGGCGGTGCGCGGCGACCGGGCGCTGGCCAGCCCGGCGGCCGAGGCCGGGGCGGAGCTGTTCTACGGCAAGGCCGGCTGCAGTCACTGCCATAGCGGCCCGTTCCAGACCGATCACCGCTTCCACGCCATCGGCGTGCCGCAGATCGGCCCCGGCAAGGGCGACAACCAGCCCGGCTACTTCGACGGTCTGGATGACTTCGGGCGCGAACGCGAGACCTTCGATCCCATCGACCGCTTCCGTTTCCGTACCCCCAGCCTGCGCCAGATCGCCCTCACCGGGCCGTGGGGCCACGCCGGCGCCTATGCCGATCTGAAGAGCATGGTGCGCCACCACCTAAATCCGGCCGCGGCCCTGGAGCGCTACGACCCGGCCCAGGCGCGGCTGCCGCCGCGGGCCGACCTGGATGCCCAAGATTTCACGGTGATGCGCGACCCCGAGCGCCGCCGCGGCCTGGCCGCACGCCTGGACATCGTGCCGCTGGAACTGAGCGAGGAGGAGCTCGACCGGCTCGTGGCCTTCCTCCACGCCCTGACCGATCCGGCCTGCATCGACCTGCGTGGATTGCAGCCGATGACGGTGCCGAGCGGGTTGGCGGTGGGAGATTGAGGGCTCAATATCCCAGCGCCGCGCCCTCGCGGCTGCGCGGGTCGGTGGCGCCGAACAGCCCGTCCGGGGTCCTGAGGATGCTCTGGGTGCTGCCCATGGTGGGCTTGGCCACCACGCTATGGCCCATCTCGCGCAGCAGCCCGAGGGTATCGGGGCTCAGCCCCTCCTCGACACGCAGCTCGTCGGGCAGCCACTGGTGGTGGATGCGAGGGAAGGCGGTGGCCTCGGCGATATTCATGCCGTGCTCCAGCAGGTTGAGGAGGATCTGCACAGTGGTGGTGATGATGCGGCTGCCGCCGGGGCTGCCGGTGACCAGCAGCCAGCCGTCCTCGCCCGCCACGATGGTCGGCGACATGGACGACAGCGGCCGCTTGGCCGGGGCGATGGCGTTGGCTTCGCCGCCGATCAGGCCATAGGCGTTAGGCACGCCGGGCTTGGCGGAGAAATCGTCCATCTCGTTGTTGAGCAGGATGCCGGTGCCGGCGGCGACGATGCCGCTGCCGTAGCTGAAGTTGAGAGTATAGGTGACGGCCACGGCGTTGCCGTTTTGGTCCACCACCGAATAGTGGGTGGTATTATCGGATTCGTAAGGGCCGAGGTCGCCGGGCCTGATCTCCGCTGAGACGCTGGCGCGGTCGGGCTTGATCTGCTCGGCCAGGGCTCTGGCATAGTCCTTGGAGGTCAGCGCCTTGACTGGCACCTTGACGAAGTCCGGGTCGCCCAGGTACTCGGAGCGGTCGGCGTAGGCGCGCTTCATGGCCTCGGCCATGTGGTGGATGGCGGCGGCGCTGCCGGCGCCCATCTCCTTGAGCGGGAATTCCTCGAGGATGTTGAGGATCTGCACGATATGCACGCCGCCGGAGCTGGGCGGCGGCATGGAGAGGATGCGGTAGCCGCGGTACTGGCCCTGCACCGGCTCGCGCTCCAGCGCCCGGTAGTTCTTCAGATCCTCCTGGGTGATCAGGCCGCCGTGGCGCTCCATCTCGGCGGCGATGAGCGCCGCGATCTCGCCCTCGTAGAAGGCTTTCGGTCCCTGTTCGGCAATGAGCCGCAGCGAGCGCCCCAGGTCCTGCTGCACCAGGGTCTCGCCCGGCTGCCAGGGGGAGCCGTCGGACTTGAAGAAGATGGCCTGAGTGGCCGGCCAGGGCTCCAGGGTCTTGCGCGCGTTCTCCAGAGAGTCGGTCAGCGCTTGGCTCACCGGAAAGCCCTTCTCGGCCAGCTCGATGGCCGGGGCGATCAGGCTGTCCAGCGGCATGGTGCCGTACTTGCCGGCGGCCAGGGCCAGCCCTGCCACCGTGCCCGGCACGCCCACCGCCAGGTGGCTGAACTGAGAGCGCTTGGAATCCACATCGCCCTGCTCATCCAGATACATATCGCGGGAGGCCCGGCTCGGCGCCATCTCGCGGAAGTCGATGGCCACGGCCGTGCCGTCGGCCTTGCGCAGCACCATGAAGCCGCCGCCGCCCAGGTTGCCGGCCTGCGGCAAGGTGACGGCCAGGGCGAAGCCTACTGCCACCGCCGCGTCTACGGCGTTGCCGCCTTGCTTCAGTATCTCTACCCCGACCCGGGTGGCCAGTTGCTCCTGGCTGGCCACCATGCCGTGGCGGGCGTAGACCGGATGCAGGATGTCGCGGTCGCTGAACAGCGGCGCGGCGGGGACCGCGCCGACGCTGACCAAAGCAAATGCCAGCGCCGCCAGGGCAGCGTGGCGCAGCCATGAACTGCGCATGGTCCACCTCCTTCGGCCGATGGGCGTCACACCCTCTCAGCCTAGGCGGCAGCAGCGGCGGAAGCTAGGCGGAATTCCGGCTCGGTGGCACACGCAGTGGCCCGGCGCTTGCAGCCTGGCCGGCACTTGCGGCGATACGCGCCGGCTTTCTGGCCTTTGCGGCCCAGACTTACCCCAACCGCGCCAGGTACCAGTCCAGCGTCTTCTCGATGCCGCTCTCGAAGGTCTCTGCCGGCCGCCAGCCGAGCTCCTCCTGCATGCGCCGCGGATCGATGGCGTAGCGCCAGTCGTGGCCGGGGCGGTCGGTGACGAAGCGGATCAGCCGCTCGTGGGGGGCGGCGGCGGGGCGGCGGCGGTCCATCAGGGTGCAGATGTGGCGCACGATGGCGAGATTGGCCCACTCGTTGCAACCGCCGATGTTGTAGTTCTCGCCGAGGCGGCCGTGGCGGATCACCGTATCGATGCCGCGGCAGTGGTCTTCCACGTACAGCCAGTCGCGGATGTTGCTGCCATCGCCGTAGACCGGGATGGGCTGCTCGCGTACACAGCTGCGAATGATGGTGGGGATGAACTTCTCGCCGTGTTGGTAGGGGCCGTAGTTGTTGGAGCAGTTGCTGATGGTGGTGGGCAGGCCGTAGGTGTGGTGATAGGCCCGCACCAGGTGGTCGGAGCCGGCCTTGGAAGCGGAATAGGGCGAGTTGGGGGCATAAGCCGTGGTCTCGCTGAAGGGCGGATCGTCGCGTCCCAGCGTACCGTAGACCTCGTCGGTGGAGATGTGGTGGAAGCGCACATCGAAGGGGTCGGCGTGCAGCTCGTTCAGCCAGTACTGGCGCGCCGCCTCGAGCAGGGTGAAGGTACCCACCACATTGGTCTGGATGAAGGCGGCCGGGCCGGCGATGGAGCGGTCGACGTGACTCTCGGCGGCGAAGTGCACGATGGTGTCGATGCGCTGCTCGCGCAGCAGCCGGTCGATGAGGGCGCGGTTGCCGATGTCGCCCTGCACGAACACGTGGCGACTGGGGTCGGGCAGGTCGGCGAGGTTGTCCAGGGAGCCGGCGTAGGTCAGCAGGTCCAGGTTGACGATGCGCAGCTCCGGGTCGGAGGCTAGCCAGTAGCGCACGAAGTTGGCGCCGATAAAGCCGGCACCGCCAGTGACTAAGGCGTTGCGGGGACGGTATGCCATGAACGATGTTCTCGAATGACGGGCGAATGGCGGCGAAGTTCAGCGCGAATCCCCGCAGTTGTCAAATCGGCAGGGTCATATGAAGTTGCGCGGCTGTCCCGTACCCATGCGTGCTGAGCGATCGAATCTGGTGTCACTGGCCGGCGTAGGTCAAACCGCCCTAGACTGGAAGCGACGACGCTCTGCCTAGAGGTGTGCATGTTTCGGGAGTACAAGGGTGAGGGGCCGGAGCCGATCGGCTTCGTGCTGGTGCCGCAGTTTTCGATGATGGCCTTTTTTTCTGCCGTGGAGCCGCTGCGGGTGGCCAACCGCATGGCTGGGCGGCAGTTGTTCTCCTGGCACGCCTATTCCCTGGACGGCCAGCCGGTAGCGGCCAGCAACGGCATGACCGTGGTGGCGGAGGCAGCCATCGCCGACGTGGACTATGTCCCCACCCTCATCGTCTGCGCCGGTTTCGATCCGCAGCAGGCCGAGCACAAGCCCTTGCTCGGTTGGCTGCGCATGCTGGCGCGCAAGGGCGCGGCGCTGGGCGGCATGGATACCGGCCCGCACATCCTGGCCAAGGCCGGGCTGCTGGACGGCTGCCGAGTGACTATGCATTGGGAGGCGGTGCCGGCGTTCCGCGAGGAGTTTCCCCACATCGAGGTCAGCGACGAGCTGTTCGAGGTCGACGGCAACCGCTTCACCTGCGCTGGCGGCACCGCGGCCCTGGACATGATGCTGCACATGATCGCCCGCAAGCACGGCCACGCCCTGGCGGTGGCGGTCTCCGAGCAGTTCATCCACGACCGCATCCGCGACCGCCGCGACCATCAGCGCATGCAGCTCTCCAGCCGTCTCGGCGTGCACAACGCCAAGCTCCTGAAGATCGTCGAGGCCATGCACCAGCACCTGGAGGATCCTCTGGACAGTGAGGCGCTGGCGGCCCTGGGCGGGGTCTCGGCGCGGCAGCTGGAGCGGCTGTTTCGCGTCCACCTCAAAGACACGCCTTCCGGCTATTACCTCAAGCTACGCCTGGAGCGGGCGCGGCATCTGCTCAAGCAGTCCGACATGAGCGTGATGGAGGTGGCCATGGCTTGCGGCTTCGGCTCGGCCTCGTCGCTGTCGCGCGCCTATCGCGCCCGCTACGGACTGTCGCCGCGCCAGGACCGCTCGCCGCTGCCGGAGCTAGATTGATGGGGATGGCGATCAGCGCCTCCACTCGACCCGCAGCAAGGGGTCCTCTTCGCTATAGGCGAACTCCAGTTCTCCTTTGTAGGCATGATGGAGCGCTTCGCCTGCGCCACGCGCCAGGTGGGGATCGGTAAAGGTGATTTCGGCGCTGTCGTCGTGCATCTCGATGGCCATGATGCGCTTGAGAGGATGTTCCGACTTCTCCCGCCGCTCGAGGTTGTGGATCAGGTGCATGATTTCGTCCCTGTGCGCCTGGAAGAACGCCCCGCTCAGGCTCAGGAAACCGGCCGGTACCTTGTCGCGCTGCCGCTGGCAGGCCGGGCACAGCTCTTGGTGGGCCTCATCCGGCCGCGCCGCCCAGCTCCATCGGCCTTCGTGATAGACGGCGCCGCAGCCGGGGCAGGCGGTCGGCTCGGGGAGCTTGCGTTTCGAGTGGTACGGGTCATGGATCAGCTCGCGAAGCAAGCGATCCTGCCTTCCCTGATGGAGGTGGTTGGTGTGCTTGGTCGACCTGGGACCGGTCATGATGGCGTCCTCGTCATGAGATTGTTGGAGATGTATTCAAGCCCAGCATCGAAACTCGAACCATGATCTGGGCCATGGTGGATAGGGCCATATTTCGGTCATGATCCAAATCGTTAGAAAGCATTAGCCGCGCTTCATTCGATGCAGCGGTGTATCTCTGCTGCCGTCGTTGCGGCGCAACCTTTGCCGATCGCCCTCGGTGCGACCAAGGACCATACCCATGACTTATTGAAGAATGCCTGGCACTGTGCGAACTGGAGGAAGACGAAATAGCGGCCATTGCCGAGCACGAACACCTGCCGCAGCTGGTCGCGCTGGAGCTCGGCAACTATCTCATCCATACGCCCGACGGCGTGCCCAGGATCAAGCGGATGATCCTCGACGACATCGCCCAGGCTCGCGCCCGCGGCGACCTCCAGCACGCCGCCAAGCTCAAGCTGGTGCTGAAGCATTTCGTGGAGACTCATCCTGCCCACAAGCCGAGTGGCTGAGCCATGAGCCGGCGCGCTCAGCAGCGGCGCCGGCGGGTACGCTTACCAGCTCGCCCTGCGTGATGCAGCCACCGCCCCGTCCCCGGCGTGGCACTGATAGCCGTCGACCCCGGCGCGCCGGGCCAGCGTCACCTGGGCCGAGTGGCTAAGGCCCAGCAGCAGCGCCAGGGCGCCGTGCTCGCGGATCAGGGCGGCACGGGCCCGTAGCTCGCGCCGGCCGGACTCGCCGAGTTCCGCAGCCCGCAGCAGGGCGCGGCCGAGCAGCACGGCATCCGGCGCATGCGCCAGCAGGGCCTGCAGCGCGCTGCGGTCGCCGCCATTGTGGCTGAGGGCGATGCCGAAGCCATGCTCGCGGTAGCTGGCCAGGGCCTGGCGCAGATGCTCCGCTTCGAGCCGCTCGGTGTCCGCCAACTGCAGCACCACCTGGCGCGGGCTGAGGCCGCACCGCGCCAGGATCTCGGCGAAGGCGGCGCCGTGCTGGGCGGAGACTTGCCGTAGATGCAGCGGGTGCACGTTCAAATACAGCGCTCGATCGATGCCCTGCAGGCCGGCGTTGAGCACCTGGGCGGTGCGGATCAGCCGATCGAGCTGCACCACGGTGTTCTCATCCAGGGCCACGGCGTAGGGCGCCCAGCTCGACAGCGGCCGCCCCTGAGGGCTGTAGGCATCGTAGCCGGCCTGGCAGCCGATGACCTCGCCGGCCAGGTTCTGCAGCGTCTCGAACCGTGGCACCAGGCGCATGCCGAAGAAGTTGGCCACCACCCAGCCGTCTTCCAGGGTTAGGGGATCGCCCTGGGCGATGACCTGGGCGTGGTGACCGAAGTGCTGGTTGAAGTGCTGGAGCAGATCCTGGATCGGCATGATGGCCTCCCTCGGCAAGCGTGAGTGCGCGGGGCTGACAGCCCGTGGGGAGCTGTGCCTTCGGGAGGACTATAGCTATGTGATATTATGATTAAAAATAATAAAAAATTAGAATTAAATACTATTTAGTTATTTAATATCAGACATTCACCGCTTCAGCGCGATGCCGCGCCCGGCCCGCTCCGGCCAAGGCAGGCTGCCATGGGCCGCTTGCAGGGCTTGCACCCGTTCGGCCACACCGGGCGGGAAGGGCGCGGCGCGAGGGGAGGCGCCGCTTTGGTCGATGCAGATCAGCAATTGCTCGGAGGTGGCGAGCAGCTCGCCAGTGTCGCCGTGGCGCATCTCGAACCACAGCCGCAAGCGTTTGGCGTCGCTCTCCAGGAGCTGACCGGTGACAGTGAGCGGCTCGCCCTGGCGTACCTCCAGCAGGTAGCGCAGCAGATTCTCCAGGGTGTAGACGGTATGGCCGGTGGTGGCGCGGGCGGCGGCGTCCAGGCCGATGTAGTCGATCAGGTTGTCGACGGCGCGGCTGAAGACGATGCAGTAGCAGGCATCGTTCATGTGGCCGTTGTAGTCCACCCATTCCGACAGCACGGTGGCATCGAGCAGGGGCAGGGGGGCGGAGGGGGTGGTCATGGCGGACTCCTCATCATATGCCCTCCCCGCGCGGGGGGAGGGCGTGAAGGCGCAGGAAAGGAACGTGAGGAGCGGACCTCAGATCCGCCCCTGCAACCCCTCGTTCTCCGGCCAGTAGTCCTTGACCAGCGCCAGCAGCTTGATCAGGAAGTCGTCGCGACGCCGCTCCAGCTCCTTCACCGAGCGCCCGGCGGCCTGGTGCTCGCAGCCCTGCACCACGCGCTCGATCAGCTCCTCACTGAGCTGCGGCGCCACCAGCTTGGTCCAGGGCAGCTTCAGGGCCGGGCCGAACTGGTGCAGCATGTGCCGCATGCCGGCATCGCCGCCGGCCAGGTGGAAGGTGAGGAACGTGCCCATCAGCGACCAGCGCAGGCCGCAGCCGTAGACCACGGCGGCGTCCACCTCTTCGGTGGTGGCCACGCCGTCGTTGACCAGCCACAGCGCCTCGCGCCACAGTGCCTCCATCAGGCGGTCGGCGATGAAGCCCTCGATCTCGGCGCGCACGTGCAGCGGGCGCATGCCGATGGACTGGTAGAACGCCTTGGCGCGCGCGATGGCCTCGGCCGAGGTCTGCTGGCCGCCCACCACTTCTACCAGCGGCAGCAAATACACCGGATTGAAGGGATGACCCACCACGATGCGCTCGGGGTGCTTGCAGTCGGCCTGCAGCCGGCTCGGCAGCAAGCCGGAGGTGCTGGAGGCGATGAGCACCTCGGGGCGGGCCGCGGCGTCGATGCGGGCTAGCAGGTCGCGCTTCAGTTCCTCGCGCTCGGGGGCGTTCTCCTGGATGAAATCGGCCTCGCGCACCGCCTCCTCCAGGCTGGCGGTAAAGCGCAGCCGCTCGCGGCTGGCGCCCGGCGCCAGCCCGACCTGCGTCAGTGCCGGCCAGGCGTTGTCGATGCTGGCGCGCAGCCGCTCCTCGGCGCCGGGGGCGGGGTCGTAGGCGATCACATCCAGGCCGTGGGCCAGGCAGCGCGCCGCCCAGCCGTAGCCGATGACGCCGGAGCCGACGATGGCGACGCGGCGAACGTTCTGAGAATCAGGCATGAGATAGTCTCCTCGGGCTGTTCGCTGCGGATGGTAGTGGCTGACAGGGCGCGGGCCTTGACATCGGGCGACAGTGGCATGACGCCGGCCGACATGGCGGCTTCAATCCGCGGCGGGTGCGCTGCGCACTCCGGCCAGGGTCCTGCCGACCACCGCGGTCAGCACCAGGGCGCCGCCCACCAAGGTGGTGACGGCCGGGGTCTCGCCCAGCGCCAGCCACACCCAGAGCGGGCCGAGCACGGTCTCGGTCTGCGCCAGGATAGTCAGTTCCACCGCCGTCACCCAGCGCGCGCCGAGGGTGTAGAGCGGCGTGCCCAGGCCGAGCAGCAGGCCGCCGTGAAGCAGGGCCAGGGCGATGTCGGCGGGGGGCAGGGCCAGGCCGCGGCCGCGCGCCAGGCAGATGAC
>DATLYF010000005.1:0-15869 GCA_035575095.1 Candidatus Competibacteraceae bacterium | reverse complement strand
GCGCGCAACGCGCCCCCCGCCAGCACCGTTCACGCCACATCGATCATCTGCACGGTACCATCGGGCAGTACTTCGGCGATCTGGCCGGCCGGCTCCTCCAGCAGTTGCACGATGGCCAGCACCACCGCCGCGCTGGCGGCGATCACCAGGAAGAAGGTGGCCGGCGGCACGAAGGCCAGCACGGTCAGATAGGCGACGCTGCCAACGTTGCCGTAGGCGCCGCTCATGCCGGCGATCTGCCCGGTGAGGCGGCGCTTGATCAGCGGCACGATACCGTACACTGCGCCGCAGCCGGCCTGGACGAAGAACGAGCAGAGCACGGTCACGCTCACCGCCGCCCACAGCGGCCACTCGCCCATGAAGCTCATGGCGAAATAACCCAGGGTGATGCCCGCCATCACCAGGGTCATGGTGCGCTTGCGGCCGATGCGGTCGGAGATCAGGCCGCCGGCCGGGCGGGCGCACAGGTTCATGATGGCGAAGCTGGAGCCCACCAAGCCGGCCTGCACCAGGCTCAGGCCGTAGAGATCCTTGAAATACAGCGGCAGCATGGACACCACCGCCAGCTCGGAGCCGAAGGCCACGGCATAGGCCAGGCTGAGGATGGCCACCTGCTTGAACTTGTAGCGGTGGATTTCCGGCACGCGCTGACCGGCCAGCACCTCGCGGTTGACGCGCAGCGCCTGCACCACATTATAGGCCAGCAGCAGCACCAGCCCGGCGTAGACCAGCGCGGCCGTGCCATCGCCGATCAACCCCGTGCCGGCCGGCGACAGCTTCCAGGTGAGCACCGCCAGCGCCGCTACCATGGGGATCTGCATCAGCAGATACAGGGCTAGGTCGCCGCGGCTGGTGACCTCCATCGCCCCCAGCTTCTTCGGGCGGAAATAGGTCGAGCCCTTGGGCGTATCGGCGGCCAGGGCATAGAACAGCACTGCATAGACCAGGGCGATGACGCCGGTGGTCGCCACCGCCCAGCGCCAGCCCTCGGGCCCGCCGAAGGCCAGGGCCGTCAGCGGCAGGCTCAGGGCGGCAGCGGCCGAGCCGAAGTTGCCCCAGCCGCCATAGATGCCCTCGGCCAGCCCCACCTGCTTGGCCGGGAACCACTCGGAGATCAGGCGGATGCCGATAACAAAGCTGGCCCCGACGCAACCCAGCAGCAGCCGCGCCATGGCCAGCTGCTCGTAGCTGTCGGCGAAGGCGAAGAAGAAGCACAGCGCGCCGCACACCGCCAGCAGGGCGGCGTACATGCGCCGCGGTCCAAACTTGTCCACCAGCATGCCCACCAAGATGCGCACCGGGATGGTCAGCGCCACGTTCAGGATCAGCAGCGCCTTCACCTGGGCATCGCTCAGGCCCAGCGTTTCGCGGATCGAGGCCAGCAGGGGCGCATGATTGAACCAGATGACGAAGCTAATGAAGAACGCCATCCAGCTCAGATGCAGGATGCGGATATTACCGCTGAACGAGAGCAGATTGAGTCTTGGCGAAGCCATCGGCTGAATCCCCTGATTGAAGAATCCGTGGCGCTCTATCGGCAAATGCCGGGCCAATTCTGCAAATGCCAGCAACCATCGGCGGTTGCAGGGAATTCGCGTAACTCATGTGTTTATTGCGATGCACAAATGTGGTGCTGGAGCGGAAGGTGTGGTGGCGCTAATGCACTGATTGTGTGCGGTAAGCTGCGATGATCAGAAACGTCACCTGACCTTTAGTGGTAATTTAATGTATAACTTTAGTGGTATATATATTATGTCATTTTGAGGTAGAAAAATGTGCTCCAAGACAATGCAATGACTCTGTTATTGCGCATTTCTGGTGCATCGCTTCGTGAATAAGCCTGCTAGAAGAAAGCGGCAAATAAAAGGAGAAGTTTCTGCGCAATACGCGTCATGACGGGCATGTAGGGGGGCGGTAATTCGTCTGGCACGGCTTGTGCTTGAGACCGGGGTGAATGCCAGTGACGGGAATGCGGAACCCGTCGGGAACAGAGCAGAGTCTGATCCGCGAGGAAACGTCCATGAAAGAGAAGCTGGTGGTGGTCGGCAATGGCATGGCCGGCATGCGCACCGTCGAGGAACTGCTGGCGATCGCGCCGGATCGTTACGAGATCACCGTGTTCGGTGCGGAGCCCTACGGCAACTACAACCGCATCCTGCTGTCGCCGGTGCTGGCCGGGGAGAAAACCCTGAACGACATCATGATCAACGATCTGGACTGGTACGCTGCGCGCGGCATCACTTTGCACGCCGGCAAGCCGGTGCAGCGCATCGACCGCGCCCGGCGACGGGTGATCGCTGCCGACGGCAGCGAGGCCGGCTACGACCGGCTGCTGCTGGCCACCGGCTCCAATCCCTTCATCCTGCCGGTGCCCGGCAACGACTTGCCCGGAGTGATCGGCTTCCGCGACATCCGCGACGTGGAGACCATGCTCGCCACCGCACACAGCGGGAAGAAGCATGCCGTGATCATCGGCGGCGGCCTGCTCGGCCTGGAGGCGGCCAACGGTCTGCTCAAGCAGGGCATGCAGGTGACCGTGGTGCATCTGTTGGACATCCTCATGGAGCGCCAGCTCGATCAGGTAGCCGCCGACATGCTCAAGGCCAGCCTGGAGGAGCGCGGCATCCGCTTCCTCATGGGGCGGCAGACCGAGGCCGTCCTCGGCGCCGAATGCGTCACCGGCGTGCGCTTCAAGGACGGCCTGGAGATTGCCGCCGACCTGGTGGTGATGGCCGTGGGCATCCGGCCCAACATCGAGCTGGCCAAGCAGGCCGGCATCCACTGCGAGCGCGGCGTAGTGGTCAACGACACCCTGCAGACCTATGATCCCCGGGTCTACGCCGTCGGCGAGTGCGTGCAGCACCGTGGCCAGTGCTACGGCCTGGTGGCACCGCTGTGGGAGCAGGCCAAGGTCTGCGCCAACCACCTGGCCCGCTACGGCATCGGCCGCTACCAGGGCTCAGTGACCTCCACCAAGCTCAAGGTGACCGGCATTGACCTGTTCTCCGCGGGCAACTTCAACGGCGGCCCGGACAGCGAGGCCATCGTGCTGCACGACCGTGCCCGCGGCGTCTACAAGAAGCTGGTGGTCAAGGACAACCGCATCCAAGGCGCGGTGATGTACGGCGACACCATCGACGGCACCTGGTACTTCCAGTTGCTGCGCGAGGGTACCGATATCGCCGATATCCGCGAGCACATCCTGTTCGGCCAGGCCCACCTGGGCAATTCCGGCCACGGCGGCAACAACGTCATGGCCATGCCGGACAACGCCGAGATCTGCGGCTGCAACGGCGTGTGCAAGGGCACCATCGTCAAGGCCATCACCGAGAAGAAGCTGTTCACCCTGGAGGAGGTGCGCGCCCACACCAAGGCCTCGGCCTCCTGCGGCTCCTGCACCGGCCTGGTGGAGCAGATCCTGGCCGCCACCGTCGGCGACTACTCCAAGACGCCCAAGGAGAAGCCGCTGTGCCCCTGCACCGACTACTCCCACGATCAGGTGCGCAAGGCCATCCGCGAACAGCACCTGACTTCCCGCGAACAGGTGTTCTGCTTCCTGGAGTGGAAGAACCCCGACGGCTGCCATTCCTGCCGCCCGGCCGTCAACTACTACCTGCTCGCCACCTGGCCGGGAGAGGCGCACGACGAGTCGCAGTCGCGCTTCATCAATGAGCGCGTCCACGCCAACATCCAGAAGGACGGCACCTACTCGGTGATCCCGCGCATGTGGGGCGGGGTCACCAATCCGGCGGAGCTGCGCGCCATCGCCGAGGTGGCCGAGAAGTACCACATCCCGACGGTGAAGATCACCGGCGGTCAGCGCATCGACCTGCTGGGGGTGAAGAAGGAAGACCTGCCCAAGGTCTGGGCCGACCTCAACGCCGCTGGCATGGTCTCGGGGCATGCCTACGGCAAGGCGCTGCGCACCGTGAAGACCTGCGTCGGCTCCGAGTGGTGCCGCTTCGGCACCCAGGACTCCACCGGACTGGGCATCAAGTTGGAGAAGATGACCTGGGGCTCCTGGACCCCGCACAAGGTCAAGATGGCGGTCTCCGGCTGCCCGCGCAACTGCGCCGAGGCCACCATCAAGGACTTCGGCGTGGTCTGCGTCGACTCCGGCTACGAGCTGCACGTAGGCGGCAATGGTGGCATCAAGGTGCGCGCCACCGATCTGCTGTGCAAGGTCGCCACCGAGGAAGAGGTGCTGGAGTACGCCTGCGCCTTCATGCAGCTCTACCGCGAGGAGGCCCGCTACCTGGAGCGCACCGCGCCGTGGCTGGAGCGGGTCGGCCTGAGCTATGTGAAGAGCCGCATCGTCGAGGATGCCGAGGGCCGCGAGGCGCTCTACCAGCGCTTTCTGGAGTCGCAGAAGTACGCCCAGGTCGACCCCTGGGCCGAGCGCGCCGCCGCTGGCGTGGACGCCCACGAGTTCCAGCCGCTGCGGCGGGTGGGGTGAAGATCGCAGCTCCTCCCCTGTCCGGGCGAGGAAATCAAGAGCGGAGGAATCAGCACATGAGCGACTGGCACGACATCGGCACTCTCGACGACATCCCGCGCCTGGGCGCGCGGGTGGTGAAATCCCCTCAGGGCGACATCGCCGTGTTCCGCACCAATGACGATCAGGTGTTCGCCCTGCGTGATCGCTGCCCGCACAAGGGCGGCCCGCTGTCCCAGGGCATCGTCCACGGCCACCGCGTCACTTGCCCGCTGCACAACTGGGTGCTGGAGCTGGAGAGCGGTGCGGCGGTGGCCCCGGACCAGGGCTGCGCCGCCCGTTACCCGGTGAAGATGACGGCGGACGGCCGCATCTGGCTGCAGATCGATGCCAACGTGGTCCCGTTCCCGGCGCGGGACGTCGCGTGAGAGCAGGGGAGGGCGGGCCATGGTCGACGACAGCGTCAACCCGGAGGCGGGAGTGCGCACCACCTGCCCCTACTGCGGTGTGGGCTGCGGCATCCTCGCCAGGCGGCACGCCGACGGCACGGTCGAGGTGCGCGGCGATCCGCGACACCCGGCCAACTTCGGCCGGCTCTGCTCCAAGGGTTCGGCACTGGGCGAGACGGTAGGCCTGGACGGGAGACTGCTGCATCCCGAGATCCGCGGCCGCCGGGTGAGCTGGGCCGATGCCCTGGATGCCGTGGCCCAGGGGCTGTCCCGCAGCATCGCTGAGCACGGCCCCGAAGCCGTGGCCTTCTACGTCTCCGGTCAATTGCTGACCGAGGACTACTACGTGGCCAACAAGCTGATGAAGGGTTTCATCGGCGCCGCCAACATCGACACCAACTCGCGGCTGTGCATGTCCTCGGCGGTGGCCGGGCACACCCGCGCCTTCGGCGAGGACGTGGTGCCGACCTGTTACGAGGATCTGGAGCAGGCCGACCTGATCGTGCTGGTGGGCTCCAACCTGGCCTGGTGCCACCCAGTGCTGTACCAGCGCATCCGGGCGGCACGGCAAGTGCGCGAGGGCAAGCCCAAGCTGGTGGTCATCGACCCGCGCCGCACCGCCAGCACCGAAGGGGCGGAGCTGCACCTGGCGCTCGCTCCGGGCAGCGACACCGCCCTGTTCAACGGCCTGCTGGTCTGGCTGCACCAGCACGATCGGGTGGACGGTGCCTTTCTCGATGCCCATGCCGAGGGCTACTGGAGCGCGTTGCGGGCGGCCCGTGAGGATGCCCCTTCGGTCCCCGCCGTAGCGCGCCGCTGTGGGCTGAGCGAGGAGCAGGTGGCGGAGTTCTACGCCCTGTTCGCCCGCACCGAGAAGGTGGTGACGGTATTCTCTCAAGGGGTGAACCAGTCCAGCTACGGCGCCGACAAGGTCAACGCCATCCTTAACTGCCATCTCGCCAGTGGGCGCATCGGCCGTCCCGGTTGCGGGCCGTTCTCGGTCACTGGCCAGCCCAATGCCATGGGCGGGCGCGAGGTGGGCGGGCTGGCCAACCAGCTCGCCGCGCATATGGATTTCGCCCCGGACAACGTCGAGCGGGTGCGGCGCTTCTGGCATGAGATAACATCCCCTGCTCCCGAGGGGGGGAGGGTCAGGGGGACGGGCAAGGTCGCCGCCGCCCCCGGCCTCAAGGCCGTGGAGCTGTTCCGCGCCGTCGCCGAGGGCCGCATCAAGGCGCTGTGGATCATGGGCACCAACCCGGTGGTGAGCATGCCCGATGCCGATGCGGTGCGTGAGGCGCTGCGCGCCTGCCCGCTGGTGATCGTCTCCGATGCCGTGGCCGACACCGATACGATGAAGCTCGCCCATATCCGCCTGCCGGCCCTGACCTGGGGCGAGAAGGACGGTACGGTGACCAACTCCGAACGGCGCATCTCGCGCCAGCGCGCCTTCCTGCCCGCCCCCGGCGAGGCCCGTGCCGACTGGTGGATCATCGCTCAGGTGGCGCGGCGCATGGGCTTCGGCGCTGCCTTCCCCTACCAGTCAGCGGCCGACATCTTCCGCGAGCACGCAGCGCTGTCGGGCTTCGAGAATACCGGCTATTCCCCTCTTCCCCTGCGGGGGGAGAGCCGTCGGCTGTTCGACATCTCCGCTCTGGCCGGGGTGAGCGATGCCGGCTACGCCGCGCTTGCGCCGGTGCAGTGGCCGATGCCGGCCGGCGCCGCCGCGGAACCGACGCGGCTGTTCGCCGCCGGTGGTTTCACCACCCCGACGGGGCGGGCGCGGCTGTTGCCCATCGCCGGTCACGCCCCGGCCCATGCCCCCGACGATGGCTATCCGCTGGTGCTCAACAGCGGCCGGGTGCGCGACCACTGGCATACCCTGACCCGCACCGGCAAGTCGCCGCGGCTGTGCGCCCACACGCCGGAACCCTATGTCGAGCTGCACCCCGTGGACGCCCTGGCCCTGGGGGTGGCGGAGGGCGCTCTGGCGCGGGTAGAGAGCCGCTGGGGCGAGGTGGTGGTGCGTGCCCGGCTCAGCGACGACCAGCGCCCTGGCAGCGTCTTCGTGCCCATGCATTGGGGCAGCCCCCAGGCCAGCCGCGGCCGCGTTGGCGCGGTGGTCAACCCGGCGGTGGATCCGCTCTCGGGGCAGCCCGAGCTCAAGCACACGCCGGTGCGGGTGAGCGCCTTCCGTCCGGCCTGGCAAGGCTTTCTGCTCTCCCGCCATCCCTTGCAGCTGCCGATGGAGCTGACCTACCGGGTGACGGTGCGCGGCCACGAACACTGGCGCTACGAGCTGGCCGGAGACACGCCGGCCGGCGATTGGGGCGAATGGCTGCGAGGGCTGGTAGGGGAGGGTGAGGGCCGGGAATGGCTGGCCTTCGCCGATCCCGGTGCCGGCCGCTACCGTGGCGCGGTATTGGCCGGGGGACGGCTATTGGCCTGCCTGTTGATCGCCCCGGATCACCACCTGCCGCCGCGCGACTGGCTGAGCGGGCTGTTCGTCCGCCCCGAACTGGGACCGGAAGAACGCGCCGGCCTGCTGATCGGACGGCCGCTGCATGGCCGCCGCGACGGCGGACGTATCGTCTGCGTCTGCCACGGCGTCGGCCTGGATACGCTGCGTGCCGCCATCCGCGAGCAGGGACTCGCTACCCCCGAAGCCATCGGCTGTGCCCTCAAGGCCGGCACCCAGTGCGGTTCCTGCCTGCCGGAACTGCGCCAGCTTCTGGCAGAACGGCGGCAGCCGGCCTAAGTGCGGGAAGAGTCACGCCTCGGGCGGCGGGGTGTGCGCCTTGCGCCAGAACAGCCAGATCAGGTAGCCCATCATGCCGAAGATGAATAGCAGTCCGGCCAGGCTGATCAGGCCATAATCCGTCGTCAGAAACTGCTTCATCACGCTGCCCATGGCCTTGCTCCCATGCGGTATGAGCCGATGGCCTCAAGCATAGGGGTAGTGCCCGGCGATAGGGTTGATCTGGGTCAGGAAAACGCGACGGCCACCGCGACGAATTCGTATCAGAAACCAGCCCCCTGGCGCCGGTAGACCATGTAGAAATGCAGCACCCGTACCACATAGCGCTGGGTTTCGGGGTAAGGGGGGATGGTGCGGGTGCGCCGCTCCACCGCACCCTCGCCGGCATTGTAGGCGGCGAGAGCGATCTGGATGTTGGGATAGCGCCGCATCAGGCGTTTGAGATGACGTACCCCGGCCTCGATGTTGGCCAGGGGCTCGAAGGGATCGGCCAGCCCCAGCTCGGCGGCGGTCTCCGGCAGGATCTGCATCAGTCCCATGGCGCCCTTGGGCGAGACCGCGTGAGTGTCATAGCCGGACTCGGCGCTGATCACGGCGTGGATCAGCGCCGGGTCGATGCGCTGGCTGCGGGCGATGCGCTCGATGTGCGGGGTGTAGCGACGGCGACCGGCCTCGTTGATGGGATGGGGCGGGCGTAGCATCTCGGCGAAGCTCGAGATGGGCGCGGGCGCGCTCTGCGCCTCTGCCGTCGGCGTCAGCAGCAGACTCAGGATGGCTGGCACCAGCGCGAGCGCTCGGCGGCGTAGCGCGATTCCTGATCGTGCAGGCGGGCATCCTCCTGGGGCCGGTAGCCACGCCGCAACCGGGTCCGCACCTGTTCCAGTAACTCGCTGTAACGCCGGCATTGCCGCTCCCGCTCCTGTTCCGCCTGCTGTTCTGTGCGGGCGCGGCGTGTCTCCGCGCGGTCCCGTTCTCGCAGGTATTCCCGTTCGGCACGCTGAATCTGCTCCAGCCAGCGGCGCTCGCCGGGGCGCAAGCCGCCGTCGATCAACGCGCCGTTGCCCAGAGCCTCCAGCTCCAGGGGCTGCGCCGCCGTCGTCGGTGGTCGGTCACCGTAGTGCACTCGGCCGTCGGCATCCTGCCAGCGGTAGACCTGTCCCCAAGCCGGCCAAGCTTGAAGCAGCGGTAATGCGAGCAGCAGCGCCCGGCGCATGACAACCTCCTTGTAGCAATGAAATCCCTGTGCCTAACTGTCGCACCAGCGACGCGACATTTCCAGTGCCCAAGGATTTCGTTGGGTTTTGCTTAAGTTTTCACCCATTGCTCCGGCGCCGCGATCGCCTACCCTGTGCTGGCGCGGCCGGTGTGCCGCTGACGACAGCGCGAGGATGCAGGTACGAGCATGGCCAAGGTGCGTCTGGGAGAACGGCAGCTGGACATCGATCTGGTGGTGTTCGACAAGGACGGCACCCTGATCGATTTCCACTATCTGTGGGGGCGCAAGGCGCTGCGCTATGTGGACGCCATCCTCACCGATCTGGGAGCGGATTCGCTGCGTCTGCGCGACGATCTGCTGCGCAGCCTGGGCTTCGATCTCGACAGCGCGCGCACCCGGGCCGACAGCCCGCTGGCGGTAGCCTCCATGCCCAAGCTCAACACCGTCACCGCGGTGGTGCTGTATCAGCACGGTGTGGGCTGGCACGAGGCCGAGCGCCTGGCTGGCGAGTGCTTCCGCAGCGTGTTGGCGGCCCTGCCCACCCACGACATGGTCCGGCCCATCGGCGATGTGGCAGGGCTGTGCCGCGCTCTGCGCGAGGCCGGGGTGCGCATCGCCCTGGCCACCTCCGACGACCGTGCCGCCACCCGGGCCACGCTGCCCATTCTCGGCATCGAAGACTGCGTCGATCTGCTGGTGTGCGGCGACGATCCCATTCCCAACAAGCCCTCGCCGGAAGGGCTGTACCACCTGGGCCGGGTGTTGGCGGTGGAGCCGCGGCGCATGATCATGGTGGGCGATTCGGTGTGCGACATGGATACCGGCCGCAATGCCGGCGTGGCAGCGCGGGTGGCGGTACTCTCCGGCACCGGCGAGGCGGAGACGCTGCGCCGCCACGCCGACGTGGTGCTGGCCGACGTGCACGGTATCCGGCCCTTGTGAATCGAGTGACCGACCTCAGTCGGTGAAGCCGATCCGGCCAACGCCCGACAAGCGCAACGCCGGGCGGTTGAAGTCCAGACCTGCAGCCAGTCCCAGCAAGTCGAGCTCCACCCCTTCCCCCCAGCCGAGCGTCAGGCTGAGCAGGCCGTATAGGGAGAATTGCATCCCGCTGCCGCTGGGGGCGGTCGTCAGCAATCCGCCGCCGGCGATGTAGTTCTTGCCGATGGCGTTGGCCGGCAGATCCAGGCCCAGCTCCGGCACCTCCCGCGCCAGATAAGCGGTGAAGGTGTTGCTGTTGGGGCCGGGCCAGAGGCGGTACTCATGGTTGTAGGGATAGCGCGCGGCGGCGGCATGCAGACGCGCGATCAGACCGTCGACCTGCGGGCCGCGCAGCTCGCGCAATAGCGTCGGGCGGCTGCCGAACCAGTAACCGTCCGGCACACCTGGTCGCACCCGCACAGCCGGCGCGCCCTCGGCTACGCCGAAGCCGATCACCTCGAAGCGGGTGTAGTGGTCAGCGCCGGTGGGTTTGGCTGCGATCCAGGTATGCACGGCGAAGATGCCGCGCCAGCGGAAGGCGCGCCCGGCGTAGACCTGAAGCACCGCCTCACGGGTGTAGCGCGGGTCGGGCGCCTGGGAGGTGCTGTCGCGCCGCGCCGTGCGCCAGTCCTGGGGGTGGTCGGCCAGCAGCCAATAGCCGGTGGAGCCGAGCAGTGGCAGGCCATAGAACAGCAGCAAGATTAGGCACAAGCGCCGCGACCAGCGGCGCGGGCGCAGGGTGAGGATGGCCATGGGCGACTCCGTTGTGGCGGGCGGTGGGGCTGCTACCATGGAGGCAGCCATCCGCCAGGGAGTTCTGCCCGTGAGTTTCCTCGATCGCGTCCGCGAAGCCAACCGCCACGATCCTGCCCACTTCCGTCCCTTCTATGTCGCCGGGCAGCATCTCGGTTTCGTCAAGCACGGCTTCGCCGAGACCCTGAGCCGCTGGCCGGAGGTGTTCCGGGTGAACAGCCAGGGCGTCTGGCTGCACCAGGATCTGGACCGGGCGCCCGATCCGGTGGCGGCGCGTAGCGCGGCGTTGCGCGCCGTGCTGGCGGAACTGCGCGCCGCGGGCCGGGTACCGGGTTGGCGCGATGAGGAATACCCAATCAACGCCGCCTTCCACGAAGCGCCCCTGCTCACCCTGGAGCGGGCCGCCGTGCCGCTGTTCGGCGTGCCCGGCTACGGCGTGCACCTAAACGGCTACGTGTGCCGCGGCGATGAGCTGTATCTGTGGGTGGGCAAGCGTTCCATGAGCAAGCCCACCGATCCCGGCAAGCTGGACCAAGTGGTGGCGGGCGGCCAGCCGGTGGGGCTGGGGCTGTTCGACAACATGGTCAAGGAATGCCAGGAGGAGGCCGGCATCCCCGAGGTCCTGGCGCGGCGGGTACGGCCGGTGGGGGCGATCGGCTACTGCCTGGAGACCGAGCAGGGCCTGCGTCCGGATGTGATCTACTGCTTCGATCTGGAGCTGCCCGAGGACTTCACGCCGGTGAACGTGGACGGCGAGGTGGAGGGGTTCTACCTCTGGCCGATCGAGCAGGTCATCGAGACGGTGCGCGATAGCGACGCCTTCAAGTTCAACTGCGCCCTGGTGGTGATCGATTTTCTCATCCGCCACGGCTGCATCGCCCCCGAGCATCCCGAGTACCTGGCGCTGCAGGCCGGGCTGCGCGACCGCGGGCTGTGGTCGCGGGCCCTGGGGCGGGCCTGAAGGCGGGCTCAGGGCGTCCGCTGCTTCAGCACCTACATGGCCCGCATGCCCCGCTCCGACAAGACCCCATTGCAGCGGATGCGGCATCGCGATAAAGGCTGCTCCGGCGAGGGTTTCCCTCGACCAAGCCGGCTTTTATGATGTTTCATTCTTTCCATTCATCGAACACGGCGGAAACGTCCATGATCAAGGCAGGCATCGTCGGCGGCACCGGCTACACTGGCGTCGAGCTTCTGCGGCTGCTGGCCGGGCATCCCCAGGTGCAGCTCGCGGCCATCACCTCCCGCTCCGAGAAAGGGCTCAAGGTCAGCGAACTGTTCCCCAACCTGCGCGGGCGCGTGGAACTGGCCTTCGTCGAGCCCGACCCGGGCCTGCTGGCCGGCTGCGACGTGGTCTTCTTCGCTACCCCCAACGGCACTGCCATGAAAATGGTGCCGGAGTTGCTGGGGCGGGGCGCGCGGGTGATCGACCTGGCGGCCGACTTCCGTATCCGCGAGGCGCAGGTGTGGGAGCACTGGTATGGCATGCCGCACGCCTGCCCTGAGCTGCTGGAGGAGGCGGTCTACGGCCTGCCCGAGGTCAACCGCGAACGCATTCGCGCGGCGCGGCTGGTGGCCAACCCCGGCTGCTACCCCACGGCGGTGCAGCTCGGTTTCCTGCCGCTGATCGAGGCCGGCCTAGTCGACCTGGAGCATCTCATCGCCGATGCCAAGTCCGGAGTCTCCGGCGCCGGACGCAAGGCCGAGGTGCACACCCTGCTGTGCGAGGCCGGCGACAACTTCAAAGCCTACGGTGTGCCCGGCCACCGTCACCTGCCGGAGATCCGCCAGGGGCTGGAGCGGGCCGCCGGGCGGACGGTTGAGCTGACCTTCGTGCCGCACCTCACGCCGATGATCCGCGGTATTCACGCCACTCTCTACGCCCGGCTGCTGGACACCGCGGTGGATCTGCAGGCGCTCTATGAACGCCGTTACCACGACGAGCCCTTCGTCGACGTACTGCCGCCCGGTAGTCATCCCGAGACCCGCAGCGTGCGCGGTGCCAACGTCTGCCGCATCGCCGTGCATCGACCCCAAGGCGGTGATATGGCGGTAATCCTGGTGGTGGAAGACAACCTGGTGAAGGGCGCTGCCGGTCAGGCGGTGCAGAACATGAACCTGATGTTCGACCTGCCCGAGACGATGGGGCTGGACGGTATCGCCCTGCTGCCCTGAGGGTAATTGTTGACCATCTGGCTAGGAAAAATCGATAATTGCCGGCAGATGTGAAACTTACGCGCGGAGAGACGAAATGAGTGCGATGATGGAAGAAGCCCCGCTGATCTTCACCGATGCAGCAGCCCTCAAGGTGAAGGCCCTGATCGAGGAAGAGGACAACCCCAACCTGATGCTGCGGGTGTTCATCAGCGGCGGCGGCTGCTCCGGGTTCCAGTACGGCTTCACCTTCGATGAGAGCATGGAGGAGGGCGACACCTTGGTGGAGAACCAGGGGGTGAAGCTGCTCATCGACCCGATGAGCTTCCAATACCTGGTGGGTGCCGAGATCGACTACACCGAAGGCCTGGAAGGCGCCCAGTTCGTCATCCGCAATCCCAATGCCGTGACCACCTGCGGCTGCGGTTCGTCGTTCTCGGTGTGATGTCTCACCCTCATCCCTGCCCCCTCTCCTAACCTAGGGGAGAGGGGGCATGTCATCACGCCGGATAGATCCCCCCCAACACCCGCGGTCCTCGTGCTCCGGTGACCTCGGGCAGGTTGCCCGGCCGTCCGGCCAAGGTCTCCCGTGCCAGCCAGGCGAAACCCATGGCTTCCAGGAAGTCCGGATCGATGCCGTGAGCGGCCGTCGATTCCACGACCACCCCCGGCAATGCGGCCGTCAGGCCGGTCATGAGCTGCCGATTGTGCACTCCGCCGCCGCACACCAACAGTCGCCGGCAGTCCGATGCCGCAACGCGCACCGAGGCGGCGATGGATTCCACCGTGAGGGCCGCCAGCGTGGCCTGCACGTCGCGTGGCTCTATCGCCCCGCCCCAGATGGCCAGCTGCGCCGCCAGCCAGTCCAGGTGGAAGTGCTCGCGGCCGGTGCTCTTGGGGGCGGGCAGGGTGAAATAGGGATCGGCCAGCAATACCGCTAGCAGTTTGGGAATCACTTGGCCGCTGCCGCCCCAGGTGCCATCGCGGTCCAGGGGCGTGCCCAGGTGGCGTTCGGCCCAGATGTCGAGCAGGGTGTTGCCAGGCCCGGTGTCGAAGCCGCTCACTGGCTGCGCCGCATCGCCGGGCAGGATGCTGATATTGGCAATGCCGCCGATGTTGACCACTACCCGGGTTTCACCGGTCCGGCGGAAGAAAGCGTTGTGAAAGCCCGGCGCCAGTGGTGCGCCCTGCCCGCCGGCGGCCAGGTCGCGGCGGCGGAAGTCGGCCACGGTGAGGATGCCGGTGAGTTCGGCGATCAAGCTGGGATTGCCGATCTGCACGGTATAGGGCTCGGGAGCGGCCGGCGCATGGCGCACGGTCTGACCGTGGCTGCCGATAGCATGCACCCGGCCGGGCCCGATCCCGGCGAGCGCCAGCAGTTCCAGAGCGGTCGCGGCGAAGCGCCGTGCCATGATCCCGTCCAGTCGCCCCAGGCGGTCCAATTCATGGGAGCCGGGTTGGCACAGTGCCAGCAATTCCTGCCGCAGTCCCGGCTCGATCGGGCTGGAATGGTGCGCCAGCAGGCGCGGCTGCGCGCCGGCAAAATCCACCAGGGCGGCGTCGATGGCGTCCAGACTGGTGCCCGACATCAGGCCCAGATATAACTCCATGGCAGGCTCCGTCGATTGCGGTTGCGTTATGCGGGAATGCTAGCGGAAAATCCTTCATCTTCGCCGCAGGCGGTCGAGCATGGGCATGATCGAGGGTGATATGAATGCTGTCGAAGAAGCGCTGCGCCTGATCAAGCGTGGCACCGAAGAATTGCTGATCGAAGACGATCTGGTGGAGCGCCTCAAGCTGGGCCGGCCGCTGCGGGTCAAGGCTGGCTTCGATCCCACCGCCCCCGATCTGCACCTCGGGCACACCGTGCTGATCAACAAGCTGCGCCAGTTCCAGGAGCTGGGGCATCACGTCATGTTCTTGATCGGAGATTTCACCGGCATGATCGGTGATCCCAGCGGTAAGAATGCTACACGGCCGCCGCTCTCAGCCGAACAAATCCAGGCCAACGCCCAGACCTATCGGGATCAGGTGTTCAAGATCCTCGATCCGGAGAAGACCGAAGTCTGTTTCAACTCCCAGTGGTGTCAGGCCCTGGGCGCCGAGGGCATGATCCGGCTGGCAGCGCGTTACACGGTGGCGCGCATGCTGGAGCGCGATGACTTCGCCAAGCGCTATGCCGAGCAGCGTCCCATTGCTATCCACGAGTTCCTCTACCCATTGGTGCAGGGCTATGACTCGGTGGCGATGCGAGCCGACGTGGAACTGGGCGGTACCGACCAGAAGTTCAACCTGCTGGTAGGGCGCGAACTGCAGAAGCACTACGGTCAGCCGCCACAGATTGTGCTCACCATGCCCATCCTGGAGGGAGTGGACGGGATGCAGAAGATGTCCAAGTCCCTGGGTAACTATATCGGTATTCAGGAGCCACCGGACGAGATGTTCGGCAAGCTCATGTCCATTTCCGATACCTTGATGTGGCGCTACTTCGAACTGCTGAGCTTTCGCTCCATGAGCGAGATCGAGGGGCTGAAGCGTGCCGTGGACGAGGGCATGAATCCGCGCGACGTCAAGTTCCAGCTCGGCGAGGAACTGGTTGCGCGCTTCCACGACGCCGCCGCCGCGCAGCGCGCCAAGGAGAACTTCATCGCCCGCTTTCAGAAGGGCGCGCTGCCGGAGGATATGCCAGAGATACACGTGCAGTCCCAAGATGGCGTGATCGCCGTGGCCAATCTGCTCAAGGAGGCCGGGCTTACTACCAGCACCTCTGAGGCCCTGCGCATGATTGACCAGGGCGCGGTGCGCATCGACAACGAGCGAGTGGAGGACAAGAGCCTGCAGCTCAAGGCCGGCAGCGTGCTGATCTGTCAGGTGGGCAAGCGCCGCTTCGCTCGGGTAAGAGTGAACTGAACTAAATTATAAAATTTTGATCTTATTAGGGTTGTAAAGAAAGTTTCACAGAATGCTTGACCGCTCTTGGAGGACCCTTATAATTCGCGCCTCTTTCTGGCGATGAGCTGGGGGGCGGCGAGGCGGGAGGCCTGGCGGTGGTAGCGGGGGTTGACAGGGAAGGCGGGCGCGGTAGAATGCGCGGCCTCTGCGAGAGGCGCGAAGCGTGGGAAG
>DATLYF010000004.1:0-34304 GCA_035575095.1 Candidatus Competibacteraceae bacterium | reverse complement strand
AGGCCGGGCGCTGCAGCCGTACCAGCCGCTCCATGAGCTGGCCGATCTCTTCTTCCAGCGCCTGCTTCTCCTGCTCGGCCCTGGTCCTGAGGGCAGCCAGGGCCTCTTCCAGCTTGCGTCGTTCCTGGTCGGCGACGCTGTGGAAATGGTTCAGCTTCTGCTCCAGGGCGGTCTTGTCTGCCTGCAACTGGCCGAGCTGGATGCGCAGCGTCATGTTCTCCTGCTCCCACTGGTCGCGCTGCTCCTCCAGCTTGGCCGCCACCTCGGCCTTGCGCTCCTGCTGGAAGTGCAGCAACTGGGCCTGGAGCTGATTCTTCTCCCGCCCCAGCTCCTTGAACTCCCGCTGCCAACGCGCCAGCTCCTGCTCCAGCCGGGTATCGGCGCTGGCCACGTGCTGCTTGGCCTGATGCAGCTCCGCCTGCAGCTGGCAGATGCGCGCCTCGGCCTGCTCGCGCTCGCTCTGCCGCAGGCTCTGCAGTTCCAGCAACTGCTTCTCCAGCCGGCCGATCTGGCGCTGGCAGTCGCGCAGACTGTGCTGGGTCTGGCTCAGCTCCTGGCCGAGCTGGGCGCGCTCCTTGCGCCACTGCTCGCGCTCCTGACCGAGCTGCCGCTCCATGCCATCGCTCTCTATCTGCGCCTGGGTGACACGGGCGCTTTCTTGTTCCAGAGCCAGACGCAGGCCGCGGACCACGAGCAGGTAGAGCAACAGGCATCCCAGCAGCAGACCGGCTGCGGCGGCCACGGCCGCGGCGATGACGATTTCGTTCATGACGATAGACTCGCTTCCCTGCCGTCGGCTGCGATTCCCTACGCCGCCGCGGCACCGTTCTTGGTTGTTGGAGCCAGCGTCCCTGCCCGCTGCCGTATCGAGCGGGCCGCTAGCGCAACAGATACACCGCCAGCGCCGCCCCTAGCCCGAGCGCGCCGGCCAGCACGGCCGGCCACTGCCGGCGCCAGCCGTCGCTGCCGGCACGCTCCTCGTCCAGCATCTTGCGCAGCGTGCCGCGGGCAATCTTCTCGGCCGCCTCGCGGGCCACGTCCTGGGCCTGCCGGGCCGCCACCAGGCGCGCCATGTCGCGGATCTCCTCGAGCAGTTCCGGCGCCAGCCGGCGCGGTTCGGCCAGGGCGTCCAGCTGTTCCTGCAGCCGCTGGTTGAGGCGGATGGAGAGCAGTTCCAACTGGCTCTCCAGCACCTTGGCCGCCGCCTCCACCGCCACCTGGCCAGCCACCTCGCGGGCCAGGGTCTCGGCCTGCTGCCGGGCGCTGTCGCGGGCCAGGATCTGCAGCTCCTCCATCAGTTCGGGGCCGATGGGATCAGCCGAGGTGAGGTTGGCGCGCAGATCCGCCACCTGGGCGCTGAGCTTCTGTTCCAGCTTGTGGCTTAGCGCCTTGAGCCGACTCTCGTAGAAGCTGTTGGTCAGCTCCAGCAGCGTCGCTTGGCTGCTGGCCTGCAGCATCTCCTGCATCCGGGCCAGGCGCTCGTCCAGCAGCGTGCCCAGGCGCGCCTGCACCTCATCGGCGACCAGGGGCCGCGCCACCTGACGCACCAGTTCCTCCACCCAGGCGCCGTTGATGGGAGGTTGCACCGCAGCCGGGAGGCCGGGCTTGAACCGCACTACCTTGGACGCCGCCGTCTGCTGCGCCGTCTCGGCGGCCTCGTCGAGCTGGCGCAGCACCTGGGCCAGCGCCGCGGCGCTGGCGGGCTTGGGCAGCACACTGACTACGCCGTGGGCCCTGGCCTGCTCCAGATAGTGTTCGCCCTCCATGGAGGTGTACATGGCCACCGGGATGGCTAGCGTCTTCGGGTTGCTCTTGATCGCCTGCACCGCCTGCAGGCCGTCCATGCCGGGCATGGTGTGGTCCATGAAGATGGCGTCGGGACGCTGCCCCTCCAGGTAGCGCAGGGCCTCCTCGGCGGATTCCGCCAGATCCACGCTGAGGTCGGCCTCCTGCAGCATCTTGCGCAGCACTAGGCGGGCCGCCTTGGAATCGTCCACCACCAGCACGCGTTTGATCGGCATATCCCCTCCCCCGGTTTTCTCAAGAAACTAACCGCTTCCGGCGGCCCTGTCACTCTTGGATGACCCAGTCCTGGACAGCGTCTGCCCGCGCCTGCCAGACTGCTGCGCGCAAGCCATCGCCACAACAGGGAGATCCCATGCTGCAGCTCGATGCCGATGCCGTTGCCCGCCACCTGCCCTGGCCGGCGCTGGTGGAAGCCCTGCGCGAGGGCTTTCGCGCCGGCTGCGAGGCGCCGTTGCGTCACCACCACACGGTCCGGGTGCCCGGCGAGCCCGACGCCACCCTGCTGCTGATGCCAGCTTGGCAGCCGGGGGCGTTCCTCGGCGTCAAGCTGGTCAGCGTCTTCCCCGGCAACGGGGCCCGCGGGCTGCCTGCCATCCACGGCAGCTATCTGCTGTCCAGCGCTCGCACCGGCGAGTTGCTGGCCCTGCTCGACGGCGCCGCCCTCACCGCCCGCCGCACCGCGGCCGCCTCGGCCCTGGCGGCGGGCTACTTGGCCCGCGCCGATGCCCGCCATCTGCTGATCGTCGGCACCGGGGCGCTGGCCCCCAACCTGGCGGCGGCCCATGCCGGCGTACGCCCCATCACCCGCATCAGTGTCTGGGGTCGCGACCCGGCCAAAGCCGAGACCCTGGCGGCGCGGCTGCGTGGCGATGGACTGCCCGCCGCCGCGGTCGCCGACCTGGCAGCGACCGCGGCGCAGGCCGATATCGTCAGTTGCGCCACTCTGTCCCAGCAGCCGCTGATCCAGGGCGCCTGGCTCAAGCCCGGCGCCCACCTCGACCTGGTGGGCGGCTTCACGCCGGCCATGCGCGAGGCCGATGACGAGGCCGTACGCCGCGCCAGCGTATTCGTCGACACCCGCCAGGGCGCCGGCCACGAAGCCGGCGACATCGTCCAGCCGCTCGCCAGCGGTGTGCTGACCCCGGCGAGTATTCTCGCCGACTTGCACGAACTGTGCCGGGGCCAGCACCCGGGCCGCCGCCGCGACGACGAGATCACCCTGTTCAAGTCGGTGGGCGCGTCTCTGGAGGATCTGGTGGCTGCGGTGCTGGCCTACCGCAGCGCCCACGAAGCTCGCGCATAGGGTGTACCCGGCGCCGCCAATCGGTTACAGTTCCAATCTCTGTGCCCGCCGTCCGGCGGGCCTTTTCTCAGGTGGTTGAGAGCGAGCGAGCATGGCGGATTATCTGATCGCCCCGTCCATCCTGTCGGCGAACTTCGCCAAGCTGGGCGAGGAGGTGGACAACGTTCTGGCGGCGGGCGCCGACATCGTCCATTTCGACGTGATGGACAACCACTACGTGCCCAATCTGACCGTCGGCCCGCTGGTGTGCGAGGCGCTGCGCAAGCACGGCATCACCGCGCCCATCGACGTGCACCTGATGGTCAAGCCGGTGGACCGCATCATCCCCGACTTCGCCAAGGCCGGTGCCACCTACATCACCTTTCATCCCGAGGCCAGCGACCACATCGACCGCACCCTGCAGCTCATCAAAGACTGCGGCTGCAAGGCCGGCCTGGTGTTCAATCCGGCCACGCCGCTGACCTATCTGGACCATGTGCTGGACAAACTCGACATGATTCTGCTCATGTCGGTCAATCCGGGCTTCGGCGGACAGAAGTTCATTCCCGCCACCCTCGGCAAGCTGCGCCAGGCGCGGCGGATCATCGACCAGTCCGGCTACGACATCCGCCTGGAGATCGACGGCGGGGTCAAGATCGACAACATCCGCGAGATCGCCGAGGCCGGAGCCGATACCTTCGTCGCCGGTTCGGCCATCTTCGGCACCCCCGATTACAAGGCCACCATCGCCGCCATGCGCGCCGAGCTGGCCAAGGTCCGCCGGGCGGAGGGCTAGCGTGTTCGCCGCCACCCGCGCCCTGCTCTTCGCTCTGGACGATACCCTGGCCTACGAGTGCAGCACCCACCCCGATTTCCGATGGCGCCGCTGAAACCGCTGCCACCCGGTGCTTGCCACAGCGCCGCTGCCCCGGTTTCATCCCCAGTTTTCAGCGAGACATCGGCATGAATCAGCAACAGTTCGAGCAACGCCTGCGCGAGGGCTACAATCGCATCCCCCTGCACCGCGAGGTGCTGGCCGACCTGGACACCCCGCTGTCCACCTACCTCAAGCTGGCCGACGCCCCCTATTCCTATCTTTTGGAGTCGGTGCAGGGTGGCGAGAAATGGGGCCGCTATTCCATCATCGGCCTGCCCTGCCGCAAGGTAATCCGGGTGCGCGGCCTCGATATCACCGTCGAGCACGCCGGCGAGATCGTCGAGCGCGCCACGGTGGCCGATCCCCTGGCCTGGATCCGCGAATTCCAGGCGCGCTACCGGGTGGCCGAGCAGGGCGAGGGGCTGCCGCGCTTCGCCGGCGGCCTGGTGGGCTATTTCGCCTACGACACGGTGCGCTACGTGGAACCGCGTCTGGCTCACTGTCCCAATCCCGATCCGCTCGGCACCCCGGACATCCTGCTGCTGGTCTCCGAGGATGTGGTGGTGTTCGACAACCTCTACGGCAAGCTCTACATCGTCACCCTGGTCGATCCGGCGGTGGAGCGCGCCTACGAGAAAGGCCAGCGGCGCCTGGACGAGATCGTCGAGCGGTTGCGCAACGCCCGCCCCGCCTATCACGAGTCGGCGCCGCTGCGCCAGGTGGAGGAGCGCGACTTCGTCTCCAGCTTCACCCAAGCCGGCTTCGAGGCGGCAGTCGAGCGCATCAAGCACTACATCCGCGAGGGCGACTGCATGCAGGTGGTACCCTCGCAACGCATGTCCATCCCGCTCCAGGCCGACCCGCTGAACGTCTACCGCGCGCTCAGAAGCCTCAATCCCTCGCCCTACATGTACTACTTCGATCTGGGCGAGTTCCACATCGTCGGCTCCTCGCCGGAGATCCTGGCGCGGGTCGAGCACGGCCGGGTCACGGTACGGCCCATCGCCGGCACCCGCCCGCGCGGGCGCAGCGAGGCCGAGGATCAGGCCCTGGAGCGGGAACTGCTGGCCGATCCCAAGGAGATCGCCGAACATCTCATGCTCATTGACCTGGGGCGCAACGACGTCGGCCGTGTCTCCGAGATCGGCGGGGTACATGTCACCGAGCAGATGGTGATCGAGCGCTACTCCCACGTCATGCATATCGTCTCCAATGTCACCGGGCGGCTGAAACCGGGCATCGACGCCCTGGAAGTGCTCAAGGCCACCCTGCCCGCCGGCACCCTGTCCGGCGCCCCCAAGATCCGCGCCATGGAGATCATCGACGAGTTGGAGCCAGTCAAGCGCGGCATCTACGGCGGCGCCGTGGGTTATCTCTCCTGGTCGGGCAACATGGACACTGCCATCGCCATCCGCACCGCGGTGATCAAGGACGGCCAGCTGCACGTGCAGGCCGGTGCCGGGGTGGTGGCCGATTCGGTGCCGCACCGCGAGTGGGAAGAGACGCTCAACAAGGGCCGCGCCCTGTTCCGTGCCGTGGCGCTCGCCGAACGTGGGCTGCTGTGAGACCGCGCCCGCAGGAGGATTCCACCATGCTGCTGATGATCGACAACTACGATTCCTTCACCTACAACCTGGTACAGTACCTGGGCGAGCTGGGCGCCGAGGTGCGCGTCTATCGCAACGATCAGATCGGGCTGGATCAGATCGAGGCCCTCAAGCCCTCCCACATCGTCATCTCCCCCGGCCCCTGCACCCCCAACGAGGCCGGCATCTCCATGGACGTGATCCGCCGCTTCGGCGGACAGATTCCCATCCTCGGCGTATGCCTGGGCCACCAGAGCATCGGGCAGGTCTACGGCGGACGCATCGTTCATGCGCGCGAGATCATGCATGGCAAGACCTCCATGATCCACCACCGCGACCAGGGCGTGTTCCAGGGGCTACCCAACCCCATGCAAGCCACCCGCTACCACTCCCTGGTGATCGAAAAGCACTCCCTGCCCGAGTGCCTGGAGCTCACCGCCTGGACCGAGACGTCGAACGGCGAGCTGGACGAGATCATGGGAGTGCGCCACAAGACCCTGCCGGTGGAGGGCGTGCAATTTCACCCCGAATCCATCCTCACCCCCCAAGGCTACGATCTGCTGGCCAACTTCCTGCGCCGATAGGAGGAATACGCTATGGACATGCCCAGTGCCATCCGTGCCGTGGTCGAGCGACGCGATCTCTCGGCCGCGGAGATGACTCAGGTGATGCGCATCATCATGACCGGCGAGGCCACCCCGGCGCAGATCGGCGGCTTCCTAGTGGGATTGCGCATGAAGGGCGAGACGGTGGAGGAGATCACCGCCGCCGCCCAGGTGATGCGCGAGCTGGCCAGCCGGGTGCGGGTCGAGGGCGCGCACGTGGTAGACATCGTCGGCACCGGCGGCGATGCCTCCGGCACCTTCAACATCTCCACCTGCGCCGCCTTGGTAGCCGCCGCCGCCGGCGCCACCGTGGCCAAGCATGGCAACCGCGCCGTCAGCGGCAAGTCCGGCGCGGCTGACCTGCTGGAGGCCGCCGGGGTCAAGCTCGACATCCCCCTGGAGCGGCTGGAAGCCTGCATCGCCAGACTCGGCATCGGCTTCCTCTTCGCCCCCCTGCACCACGGCGCCATGCGCCACGCCATCGGCCCGCGCCGGGAGATGGCGATCCGCACCATCTTCAACGTGCTCGGGCCGCTGACCAATCCGGCCGAGGCCCGCAACCAGGTGGTGGGCGTATTCAGCGCCGAACTGGTCGAACCCATCGCCCAGGTGCTGAAGAACCTGGGCAGCCACCATGCCCTGGTGGTGCACGCCGATGACGGCCTGGACGAGATCAGCATCAGCGCTCCCACCCAAGTAGCGGAGCTCAAGGACGGGCAGATCCGCAGCTACACCATCCGGCCGGAGGAATACGACGTCGACCGCGCGCCGCTGGCCGCCATCCGCGTCGCCGGCAGCCAGGAGAGCCTGCAGCTGATCCGCCGGGTGCTGGCCAACGAGCCCGGCCCGGCCCGCGACATCGTCGCCCTCAACGCCGGCGCCGCCATCTACGCCGCCGGTCTGGCCCCGGACCTGCGCGCTGGCATCGACAAGGCGCTGGCAGCGCTTGCCGATGGCTCCGCCGCCTATAAGCTGGAGCGGCTGGTGGCCTTCACCAACGGCCGGGAGTGATGGCGATGCGCGATACCCCCGATATCCTCAAGAAGATCCTTGCCCGCAAGGTGGCGGAGATCGCCGAGCGCAGCGACAGGCTGCCGCTGCGCGAGCTGGCCGCCCGCTGCGAGGGTCTGCCACCGCCGCGCGGCTTCGCCGCCGCGCTCAGCGCCGAGCTCCAAGCCGGCCGGCCGGCGGTAATCGCCGAGATCAAGAAGGCCTCCCCCAGCAAGGGGCTGCTGCGCGATCCCTTCCATCCGGCCGAGATCGCCAGGAGCTATGCCGCCCATGGCGCCGCCTGCCTGTCGGTGCTCACCGATCGCGACTTCTTCCAGGGCCACGAGGATTACCTGGTCGAGGCCCGCGCCGCTTGCGCGCTGCCGGTGCTGCGCAAGGATTTCCTCATCGACCCCTATCAGGTCTACGAGGCGCGCGCCATCGGTGCCGACTGCATCCTGCTGATCGTCGCCGCCCTGGGCGATGCCGCCCTACGCGAGCTGAGCGGGCTGGCCCTGCATCTGGGCATGGACGTGCTGGTGGAGGTGCACGATGCCGAGGAGCTGGAGCGGGCCCTGGTCCTGGAGCTGCCCATGGTGGGCATCAACAACCGCGATCTGCGCAGCTTCGACACCCGGCTGGAGACCACCCTCGAGCTGCTGCCGCGCATCCCTGCCGACATCCTGGTGGTCACCGAGAGCGGCATTCACACCCCCGTCGATGTAGCGCTGCTGCGCACCCACGGCGTGCATGCCTTCCTCGTCGGTGAGGCCTTCATGCGCGCTGCCGAACCCGGCGAAAAGCTGGCCGAACTGTTCGCCTGAGAGAGAGCGACATGAAAGCACGCGTGAAATGGATCGAGGGCATGACCATGCTGGGCGAATCCGGCAGCGGTCATGGCGTGGTGATGGACGGCGCCCCCGAGGCGGGCGGCCGCAACCTGGGTCTGCGTCCCATGGAGATGCTGCTGGTCGGCATGGGCGGCTGCACCACCGTGGACGTGGTCGGCATCCTGAAGAAGGCGCGCCAGGACGTGCGCGACTGCGTGGTGGAACTAGACGCCGAACGCGCCGCCAGCGAACCCAAGGTGTTCACTCGCATCAAGGCGCACTTCGTGGTCACCGGCAAGGGCCTGGCCGAGCACCACGTCAAGCGCGCGATCGAGCTGTCGGCCGAGAAGTACTGCTCGGCCTCGATCATGCTGGGCAAGACCGCGGTCATCGAGCACAGCTACGAGATCCGCGAGAGCGACTAGAAAAGGTGGAAAAAACCCTTTTCTTCCAACATTTTGTCGTTATACTTAGACGCCTTGCCCGGCAGGGCAAGCCCGGTTCCCCCAGTCGGCGAGGCTGGGGGATTTGTTTTTGGCCATGAATCCCGCCCGTTGGCGTGGTGTTGCGAGGGGTTCGACGTGGCAAGAGTGATGAAAACGGCACCCGTGAAGCCGATACCGGTCCCCCGGCTGAAGCTGCAGGGTTTCAACAACCTCACCAAGTCGCTCAGCTTCAATATCTACGACATCTGCTATACGGCCACGCCCGAAGAGCAGGCGCGCTATATCGCCTATATCGACGAGGTCTACAACGCCGAGCGGCTGACGCAGATCCTGACCAATGTTTCCAACATCATCGGCGCCAACATTCTCAATATTGCCCGCCAGGACTACGAGCCCCAGGGCGCCAGCGTGACCATGCTGATCTCCGAGGAGCCGGTGGCCTCCGAGATGCTCTCCAACACCGAGGCGCCGGGACCGCTGCCAGATGCCGTGGTCTGCCATCTGGACAAGAGCCACATCACCGTCCACACCTACCCGGAGTCCCATCCGGACAATGGCATCAGTACCTTCCGCGCCGACATCGACGTCTCCACCTGCGGCCGCATCTCGCCGCTGAAGGCGCTGAATTACCTGATCCATAGCTTCGAGTCCGATATCGTCTACATCGACTACCGGGTACGCGGCTTCACCCGGGACATCGAGGGGAAGAAGGTCTTCATCGATCACAAGATCAACTCGATCCAAAACTACATTCCCCAGGAGACCAAGGACCGCTACCAGATGATCGACGTCAACGTCTATCAGGAGAATATCTTCCACACCAAGATGCTCCTGAAAGACTTCGATCTGAACAACTACCTGTTCGGCGTGGACAAGATCGACATCCCGCCGCGCGAGCAGGAGGTGATCGAGCGCCGGCTGCGACGCGAGATGGCGGAGATCTTCTATGGCAAGAACCTGCGCAAGGGGCTGAAGATTTGACACCCCTCCCCCTCCCGGGGGAGGCAGCACTCCCTCAGATCCAGTAGGTGCTGCCGGTCATCAGCTTGGAGGTGAGCTTCATCGCCAGCCGCGCCGGCAGCGGCAGCTCGGCGCCACCGGCCGCCTTGGCATTCGCGGCATGCCGACCCTCGTCCTCCTTCATCTGCGCCAGGATCGCCCGGCTCTTGCGGTCACGCTCGGGCAGGCGCGCCAGATGGCCATCCAGGTGCTGCATCACCTGGCGCTCGGTCTCCACTACAAAGCCCAGACTCCACTTGTCACCCGCAGCCCCGGCCAGGGCGCCGATGGCCAGGGAACCGGCATAGAACAGCGGATTGAGCAGGCTGGTGTGGCCACCCAGTTCGTGGATGCGCTGCTCGCACCAGAGCAGGTGGTCGTTCTCCTCGGCAGCGGCGCGCTCCATCTTGCCGCGCACGGCCTCCAGCCGGGCGGTCAGAGCCTGGCCCTGGTAGAGGGCCTGGGCGCACACCTCGCCGGTGTGGTTAATGCGCATCAACCGCGCCGCCAGTCGTCGCTCGGCAGCGCTCAGCTCCCCCTCCTCCAGCGCCGCGGCCGGATCGGGCCGCTCAGTACCCTGGGGGCGTCCGGTCAGGGTGCGTACGGCCTGATCCACGCCCATCAGCAGGCGATCGACGGAGGTATAGCGGCGGGCTTGCGGCATAGGCTTCTCAAACCGGGGGAAACTGGCAGCATTCGCGGCTTCGTATGATAAACCGCCCCTGCGGCGGATTGCACGCCGGCCACGTTGTGGCGGGGTGAGGCTCTTGTCAAATGCGAAACCCTCGGGTAGGATAGCGCGCCTTTGAAGCGAGACGAGTTCTCCTGCGGAGCAGATTCACAATGAAAACGTTCAGCGCCAAGCCGGCCGAAGTGAAGCGCGACTGGTACGTGGTGGATGCCACGGGCAAAACCCTGGGCCGGCTGTCGTCCGAGATCGCCCGGCGCCTGCGCGGCAAGCACAAGCCAGAGTACACTCCGCACGTGGATACCGGCGATTACATCATCGTGGTCAACGCCGAGAAGATCCGTGCCACCGGCAGCAAGCTGTCCGACAAGGTGTACTACCAGCACACCGGCTACATCGGCAATATGAAATCCATCACCCTGGAGAAGCTGCTCGCCAAGGCGCCGGAACGGGTCATCGAGACCGCGGTCAAGGGCATGCTGCCCAAGAATCCGTTGGGCCGGGCCATGTTCCGCAAGCTGAAGGTGTACGCGGGCCCCAGTCATAACCACGCCGCCCAGCAGCCCAAGGCGCTGGAAATCTGAGCGATCGCCGCAGATTCGGCTAGATTACGGACGGTTGACAATGGCAGACAATCAGTATTACGGTACTGGCCGGCGCAAGACCTCCTCGGCGCGAGTGTTCATTCGCCCAGGCAGCGGCAATATCGTGATCAACGGCTGCTCTCTGGAGCAGTATTTCGGTCGCGAGACTTCGCGCATGGTGGTGCGGCAGCCGCTGGAGCTGGTGGATGCGGCTTCCAAATTCGATCTCTACGTCACCGTCAGCGGTGGTGGCATCAGTGGTCAAGCCGGGGCGATTCGTCACGGCATCACGCGCGCCCTGATGGAGTACGATGAGAGTCTGCGGCCGGCGCTGCGCAAAGCTGGCTTCGTGACCCGCGATGCCCGTGCCGTGGAGCGCAAGAAGGTGGGTCTGCGTAAGGCCCGTCGCGCTACCCAGTACTCCAAGCGCTAAGTCAAGGTTTCTTGGGGGATCGTCTAGCGGTAGGACTACGGACTCTGACTCCGTCAACCTAGGTTCGAATCCTAGTCCCCCAGCCAACCCCTCCCGAGCCCGCCTTCTGGCGGGCTTGCTTTTTCTCTGTTTCTCGTTATTTTTTAGCCTCCTCTTGGCAAGGTTGTCGCTCAATGACACACTTGTTGTGTTGTTGCAACCAAACCAAGAATTTGTGTTTTTTTTGAAAAAAGCAGTTGCGTTTTTACTCCGTGGTAAGTATAAATTACACAACGAAGTCTAAACGACTCATTTGTTGTTGTATCACAACATAAACCTAGGAGTTACGCCATGAACAAGTCCGTCATCGCGCTGGCCGTAGCCGCCGCTCTGGGCATGTCCGCCGCCGCCCAGGCTGATACCACTCTGTACGGCTCCGTCCGTGTCTCCGTCGACTATTATGATCCCAGCTACGACATGGCCCCCGGCTTCGCCGAGCCCGAGGAGACCTGGGACGTGGTGAACCAGGCCTCTCGTCTGGGCGTGAAGGGCTCCGAGGATCTCGGTGGCGGTCTGTCCGCCATCTATCACTACGAGTTCGGCGTGGACGCCGCCGATTCCGGTAACATCGGCGGCCGTCTGGCCTACGTCGGTCTGCGCGGCGGTTTCGGTGAATTCACCATCGGCCGGCAGTGGACTCCGCTGAACAACGCCCTGGACAGCGTCACCGACGACTTCAACGGCACCCTGTCCGGCGCCGCCTACAATGCCTCCGGCATCAACGGCACCGGCCGCGTCGGCAACCAGCTGATCTACACCACCCCCGACTTCGCTGGCTTCACGGCACAGGTGGGTTTGGTGGTGGACGGCTCCGACACCGGTCCGGACAACGAGGATGCCGATATCTGGATGATCAACGGCGTCTACCAGAACGGCGGTCTGTTCGTCGGCGCCGGCTACCAGGCCGACGAGCGCGCCGAGCAGGACACCTGGGGTGTCGGCGCTGGCTACGACTTCGATTTCGGCCTCTACCTGGGCGGCCTGTATATGTCCAACGAGGACACCGACGTCCAGTCCTATGACCTGTTGGCCAAGTACACCTTCGGCGGCAATGTCCTGCGCGCCTCCTGGGGCCGGGTCGATCCCGATGAGGGCGAGGAGGCCGACACCTGGATCGTCGGCTACCAGTACAACCTGAGCAAGCGCACCCGCGTCTGGGCCGAGTACGGCAACACCGAGGATCCGGGCCTGATCGGCGCCGATCCGGTGATCACCAACACCGCCGGCAACGTGGTGGGCGTGTTCGACGACGCCAACAACCTGTCCATCGGTATCCGTCACGACTTCTAAGGATTAAGGATATAGGCCGGTTGTGATCTGGCGGGTAGGTACTTTCGAGTACCTACCCGCTTTTGTTGTCAGCTGCTCTAATTCCCCCATGGCCCAGAGTAACAGGCTTCGCCCGTCCGCGCAGCAAGGTCGAGGGGTCGGCTCGTTGCTGAGACCTTTCATAAACAACGAGGAGTGTTCGCCATGAGAAAGTCCGCCTTCGCATTGGGCATCGCCATTGCATTGGGCATGTCCGCCGCCCAGGCCGATACGACGCTGTATGGCTCGGTTCGTCTCTCGGTCAATTATTTCGATCCCAGCTACGACATGGCCCCCGGCTTCGCCGAGCCCGAGGAGATCTGGGACGTGGTCAACAACGCCTCCCGCTTGGGTGTGCGTGGCACCGAGGATCTCGGCGGCGGCCTCAAGGCGGTGTACCGCTACGAGTTTGGCGTGGATGCCTCCGACTCCGGCAATTTCACCGGCCGACTGGCTTACGTCGGTCTGCAGGGTGGCTGGGGTGAATTCACCATCGGCCGGCAGTGGACGCCCTTCTACAACGCTCTGGCGCTGAACGACGAGTTCAACGGCCGTCTCTCCGGCGTCGCCTATTATGCTTCCGGTATCGGCGGCACGGTGCGCCTGGGCAACCAGCTGATCTACAGCAGCCCCGACTTCGGCGGCTTCAAGGGCCAGCTCGGTCTGGTGGTCGACGGCTCCGACCCGGACAACGAGGATGTCGATCTGGTGCAGGTCGGCGCGAACTACATCAACGCCGGCCTGACCCTGGGGGCCGGCTACAGCGACAACCAGGCCACCGACCAGAGCGTCTGGGGTCTGTACGCGGGTTATCAGTTCGCCGGCTTCTACGTGGCCGGCACCTACCTCAGCAACGACGACACCGAGGTCGACGCCTACGACATCCTGGCCCGCTATACCTTCGGCAACAACATCGTGCGCGCCACTTGGGGTCGTGCCGATCCCGACCAAGGCGAGGAGGCCGACACCTGGATCGTCGGCTTCCAGCACAACCTGAGCAAGCGCACCCGCGTCTGGGTCGAGTACGGCAACACCGAGGATCCGGGCCTGCTCGGCGCCGCCCCCGTCATCACCGACAACAACCAGGTGGTCGGCACCTTCGACGATGCCAACAACCTGTCCATCGGTATCCGTCACGACTTCTGATCCGGTCTGGACTGGATATCTTTTCCCAACGGGCGCCACATGGCGCCCGTTTTTTTGCACAATGCCCTGGGATCTGATAACGGACGGAGCCGGCCACGCCCGCGTCGATCCCCTGCCCCATCTCAGACCTTGAGGGTCTGCACCCCCTCCGGCGTGCCCAGCAGCAGGATATCCGCCGGGCGCAGGGCGAAGATGCCCACCGTCACCACTCCGGCGATGTTGTTGAGTTCCGCTTCCAGCTTGGCCGGCTCGGTGATGGAGAGGTTGTAGACGTCGAGGATGAGATTGCCGTTGTCGGTGACGAAGTTCTCGCGCAGCACCGGCTGGCCGCCGCGCTTGAGCAGTTCCCGCGCCACGTAGCTGCGCGCCATGGGGATGACCTCGATGGGCAGTGGGAAGGCTCCCAGCACATCCACCAGCTTGGACTGGTCGGCGATGCAGACGAAGGTTCGGCTGGCCGCCGCCACGATCTTCTCCCGGGTCAGTGCACCACCGCCGCCCTTGATCAGCTGCAACTGGCGGTTGGCCTCGTCGGCGCCGTCCACGTACAGTTCCAGCGGTCCCGCCGCGTTGAGGTCCAGCACCGGGATGCCCAGCGCCTTGAGCCGCTGGGTGCTGGCTTCGGAGCTGGACACCGCGCCCTCGATGCGGTGCCTGATGCGCCCCAGAGCCTCGATGAAGAAGTTGACCGTGGAGCCGGTACCCACCCCGACCACGGTATCGTCTTCCACGTATTGCAGGGCGGCCTCGGCGGCGCGCCGCTTCAGTTCATCGTTGGACATGCTGGCGGAACTCCCCGTGACTGGCAGTGCCGGGATTGTAGCGGAAGCGCGCCGGGCTTGCCGTTGCTGCGGAGCGACGGCTGCTGCTACTGTATCGCCACTATGCACGACTACATCCGCAAGATCCTTACCGCCCGGGTCTACGACGTGGCCATCGAAAGCCCGCTGGACCCCATGCCGCGCCTGTCGGAGCGCTTCGGCAACCGTGTCCTGCTCAAGCGTGAAGACCTACAGCCGGTGTTCTCCTTCAAGCTGCGCGGTGCCTACAACAAGATGGCCGCCCTGCCCCGCGAGGCCCTGGAGCGCGGCGTCATCTGCGCCTCCGCCGGCAACCATGCCCAGGGCGTAGCTCTGGCGGCGCAGAAGATGGGCATCCGCGCCACCATCGTCATGCCGCGCACCACCCCCGGCATCAAGGTGCAGGCGGTGAAGAACCGCGGCGGCAAGGTAGTGCTGCACGGCGACAACTTCGACGAGGCGTACCAGTACGCCCGCCAACTGGAGGCTGAGCGCGGCTATACTTTCATCCATCCCTTCGACGATCCCGATGTCATCGCCGGCCAGGGCACTATCGGCATGGAGATCCTGCGCCAGCATCCCGACCCGATCGAGGCCATCTTCGTGGCCGTCGGCGGCGGCGGGCTGATCGCCGGTATCGCCGCCTACGTCAAGTTCCTGCGCCCGGAGATCAAGATCATCGGCGTGGAGCCGGACGACGCCGCCTCCATGTACCAGGCACTCAAGCAGGACGAGCGGGTGGCGCTGGAGCAGGTGGGCATCTTCGCCGACGGCGTCGCCGTCAAACAGGTGGGCTCCGAGACCTTCCGTCTGTGCCGTGAGCTGGTGGACGAGGTGATCCTGGTCTCTACCGACGAGATCTGCGCGGCGATCAAGGATATCTTCGACGACACCCGCGCCATCGCCGAGCCGGCCGGCGCAGTGGGCACCGCCGGGCTGAAGAAGTACGTGGCGCGAGAGGGCATCAGCGGCCGCAGCCTGATCGCCATCAACTGCGGCGCCAATATCAATTTTGACCGCCTACGCCACGTCGCCGAGCGCGCCGAGATCGGCGAACAGCGCGAGGCGCTGCTGGCGGTTACCATCCCCGAGCGGCCGGGCAGCTACCGCAAGTTCATCCAGTCCATCGGCCGGCGCTCGATCACCGAGTTCAACTACCGTTACGCTCCCGGTCCCGAAGCGCAGATCTTCGTCGGCGTGCAGCTCCACGAGGGCCTGGAGGAAAAGCGGCAGATCATCGAGATGCTGCGCGAGCTGGGCTATCCGGTGCTGGACATGAGCGACAACGAGCTGGCCAAGCTGCACGTGCGCTACATGGTGGGCGGCCGGGTGCACGGCCTGGAGCACGAGCGGCTGTTCCGCTTCCAGTTCCCGGAGCGGCCGGGAGCGCTGCTCAAGTTCCTCAACAGCATGAATCCGAGCTGGAACATCAGCCTGTTCCACTACCGCAACCACGGCGCCGACTATGGCCGCATCCTCTGCGGCATCCAGGTGCCGCCACGGGAGAGTGCCCAGTTCCAGCGCTTCCTGAATGACCTCGGCTACCAGTACTGGGAAGAGACCGACAATCCCGCCTACCGCCTGTTTCTGGACGGCAATTCCCAGTGATCTCCTGGCGCAGGCGCGGACTGGCTACTCCAGACTGAGGATGTACGCCCACTGGGCGGCACTGACCGGCATCACCGACAGCCGGTTACCGCGCTTGAGCAGCGGGAAGTCCCCCAGCGCCGCAGCGTGTTCCCTGAGCTCGGCGAGGCTGATGGTGCGGCCGAGGCGTCGCACCAGCTTCACGTCCACTCGGTACCAGCGCGGCTGGTCGCGGGAGCTGGCGGGATCGTAGTATTGGTGCAGCGGATCAAAGGCAGTGTCGTCGGGATAACCCTCGCGGACGATCTCGACGATGCCGACGATGCCCGGCAGCGCGGTGTTGGAATGATAGAAAAAGGCGAGATCGCCGAGCCGCATCTGGTCGCGCAGCATGTTGCGCGCCTGGTAGTTGCGCACCCCGTCCCAGGGCTCGCTCTGCCCGGGCCGGCTGGCCAGATCATCGATGCCGAACACCTCGGGTTCGGATTTCAGCAGCCAGTAGCCCACGACGCTTGCGCCTAGTCCAGTGGATGACCGCTATCCCCCAGGTACAGGGCCGCCTCGGTGGCGATGCCGTCCAGGGGCACGTCCCACTCGCGCCGCGGCAGTTCGGGATGTTTCTGCAGCTCGTAGGCCAGCCCCAGGAGGCGCGGCTTGGGGATGTGCCCGGGATGGGCGCGGAAGGCGAAACTGCGGTCGTAGAAGCCGCCGCCCATACCCATGCGGGTGCCGCGCTCATCGAACGCCACCAGCGGAGCCAGCACCAGATCCAATTGGTGCGCTCCTATCATCTCCTCCTCCGCCACCACCGGTTCGGGGATGCCGTAATAGTTCTCGCGCATGTGGCTGTCGGGGCGGTAGAGGGCGAACTTGAGTGCCTGCTTGCGCCGCAGGATGGGCAGGTAGACGCGCTTGCCCATGGCCCAGGCCCGCTCCACCAGCGGCGCCGGGTCCATCTCGCCATCGAAGGCCAGATAGGCGGCAATGTGGTGGGCATGGGTGAAGAGGCGCAGGCTCGCCACTCGTTTGGCTAGTTGCTGAGCGGCATGGTGGCGCTCGGCGCTGCTCAGGGCGCGGCGCCGAGCGCGGATCTGCTGGCGCAGGTCATCGAGATCGAACATGGCGGACGTCTGAAAAAAGGCACGAAAAAGGGCATCCTCCGCCTGTGCCGTTTTGAGGGCCTTTACCCTTGAACCGCCAGGTTCAAGTGGGCGACCGGAGGGTGCTTCAGGCTTTCCGCTGCACCGCGGACTTGCTCAACAACACCGACAACCAGGTCACCCGGGTAAGCTGCATTAGGATCAAGGGGTTTACCCGGCCCGTGGACACGAACACTGCAGAGGATGCCCACAGCGACACTATACGTCTTTTTTCGCGGCTTTGCTAAGGGCGATTTCCAGTCGACCCAGCAGCCGCTGCACCCGGGCGACCGTCCCTTCGTGCAGTTGCTCGCTGCCCTGACGGCACTTGAGCAGCTCGTAGCTGATGTTGAGCGCAGCCATCACCGCGATCCGTTCCGCCCCGAGGATGCGACCGCTGTCGCGAATCTCCTGCATCTTGCCATCGAGCAGCCGCGCCGCCTCGAGCAGCGCCGCGCGCTCCGACTCCGGGCAGGAGATACGGTACTCGCTGTCCATGATGCTGATGCTGACGGGAACGCTCTCGCTCGCAGTCTTCATGAGGCAGAAGGCTCCAGCCCCTTGAGCCGTGCCACCATGGCAGCGATGCGCGCGTGCAACTGCTCATTCTGCGCGGCGAGCTGGTCGCGCTCCACCTGCAGATTGGCGTGGCGTGCCTGCAGCATCTGGTTCTCCTTCCGCAGGCGCTCGCAGAGCAGCAAGAGCTCCTCTGTCCGCGCCTCCAGGGCCACCAGGTAGCATTCGATCTTCTGGCTAGGGGTCTCGGTTTCCATCGGATGCACTATAGAGCGCGCGCGCTGCCGGGGTCAACGTCGCTGTCGCCGCCCGGTCGCGGGTGTTACGATAGTTTCTTGTCAATCGCTATCCTGCCGCGCGGAGCACCGACCGCCCATGAGCGACCTTGTCCAACTGCCCGATTTCGATGCCGTCCAGCGTGCTGCGGGAGGGATCAACGCCGCCGAGGCGCACGGCCTGCTGTGCGGGATGCTGTGTCGCCAGCCGACCACCGATAGCGCTACCTGGCTTCAGCAGCTGCAGCAGGAATGCAGCGCAGCCGCGGCCCTGGAGCGCCCGCCCCTGCTGGAGCTGTTTGCCGCCACCTGCGCCCAGCTCGCCGATGAAGAGCTCGGCTTCCAGCTCCTGCTGCCGGCCGACAGCGTGCACCTGCGCGAGCGCGCCGACTGCCTGGGGGGCTGGTGCCAGGGTTTCCTGTTCGGGCTCGGCCTGGGCGGAGCGCTGTCCCAGCCGCTGGATGCCGAGGCCCGGGAGTTCCTCGGCGATCTCAACAAGATCGCCCAGATCGGTTTCGACACCGACGAGACCGACGACGCCGACGAACTCGCCTATGCCGAGATCGTCGAATATGTGCGCATGGGCGTGCTGCTGGTCCGCCAGGAGCTGCTGCCAGAACCGCCGTCCGCCCACCGCTCCGATCGCCTGCACTGAATCACCGCCAAGTTATTATAGGAAGCCATCGTCGCCATGCAGCCCGTCGCCATCCTGCCCGCCGAGGAATACGCCGTGCGCCGCCGCACCCTGCTGGAGCGCCTGGGTGCGGACGCCGTCGCCCTGGTGCCCGCCGCCGGCGAGACCCTGCGCAACCGCGACACCCACCATCCGTTCCGCCAGGACAGCGATTTCCAGTACCTCACCGGTTTTCCCGAGCCGGACGCCTTGGCCGTGCTCGCCCCTGGCGCCGAGGCCGAATACGAGCTGTTTGTGCGCGAACGCAACCCGGAGATGGAAACCTGGAACGGCCGCCGCGCCGGTCCCGAGGGTGCGGTGGCCCGCTACGGCGCTGGCCGCGCCCACACGCTGGCCGCGCTCGATGAGCGCCTGCCCGAGCTGCTCGCCAACCGCAAGCGCATCTACTACGCCTTGGGGCGTAACCCGGAGTTCGACCGCCGCGTGCTGGGCTGGCTGGAGCGCGTGCGTGCGCGTAGCCGCCAGGGCGTGCGCGCCCCGGTGGAGCTGTGCGAGCTGGGCACCTTGCTGCACGAGTTACGCCTGTTCAAGCGCCCGGCCGAAGTGGAGCTGCTGCGCCGTGCTGCGACCATCACCGCCGAAGGTCACTGCCGCGCCATGCAAGCGTGCCGGCCGGGGCTGTACGAATACCAGCTCGAAGCCGAACTGCTCTACACCTTCACCCGTTCCGGCGCCGGCTGGGCCTATCCCTCTATCGTCGGCGGCGGCGACAACGCCACCATTCTCCACTACGTGGAGAACAACGCCCCCTTGCGCGACGGCGAGCTGGTCCTGATCGACGCCGGCTGCGAAGTGGACGGCTATTGCGCCGACATCACCCGTACCTTTCCGGTCAACGGCCGTTTCAGCGGCGAGCAGCGGGCGCTGTATGAGGTAGTGCTGGCAGCCCAGCACGCGGCCCTGGCCGAGGTCCGGCCCGGCCGTCCCTGGCAGGCGTTCCACGACGCCGCGGTCAAGGTCCTCAGCGAGGGGTTGGTGGAGCTGGGCATCCTCCAGGGCGATCCGGCCGAACGCATCGCCGATGAGAGCTACCGCCGCTTCTACATGCACCGTACCGGCCACTGGCTGGGCCTGGACGTGCACGATGTGGGCGACTACCGCGACCCCGACGGCCAGTGGCGGGCGCTGCAGCCGGGCATGGTGCTGACCGTGGAGCCGGGGCTGTACATCGCCAGCGGCAACCAGGGCGTGGACGAGCGCTGGTGGGGCTTAGGGATACGCATCGAGGACGACGTTCTGGTCACCGCCGACGGCCACGAGATCCTCACCGCCGGCGTGCCCAAGGCGGTGGACGATATCGAGGCGCTGATGCGCGCCGCCCGCTGAGCCCGCCGCGTCCCATGTACGATCTGCTCATCGTCGGCGGCGGTCTGGTGGGGGCGAGTCTGGCCATCGCCCTGAGCGGCCAGGGGCTGCGTCTGGCCCTGATCGAGGCGCGCCCGCTGAGCGCCGGCGCCGAGGACGACGAGCGCGCCATCGCCCTGGCCTACGGCAGCCGCCGCATCTTCGATGGCCTGGGACTGTGGCCGCGCCTCGCCCCTCATGCCTGCTCCATCCGCCGCATCCACATCTCCGAGCGCGGCGGTCCCGGCGTGGCCTGGCTCGAGCACCGCGACGCGGGCGTGGAAGCCCTGGGCTATGTCATCGAAGCGCGCCATCTGGCGGCTAAGCTGGCACAACGCCTGGCCGAGCTGCCGGACGTGGAACTGTGCTGTCCCGCCCGGGTGGAGACGGTAAGCGTAACCGACGCCGCTGCCACGGTGGTGTTGGAGCAGGACGGGCGGCACCGCCAGCTCGAAGCGCGGCTACTGGTGGCCGCCGACGGCGCCAGGTCCAGGGTACGCGAGCAACTCGGTATCCCCGCCCTGCACTGGGACTATGGACAGAGCGCGGTGATCGCCAACATCGTCACCGAGCTACCCCACCAGCACATCGCCTACGAGCGCTTCACCGAGGACGGTCCCCTGGCCCTGCTGCCTCTGGGCGAGCGGCGTATGGCGGTGGTCTGCACCGTCGCCCGGGAGCAGATCGAGGCGGTGCTGGCCTTGAGCGATGACGGTTTCCTGGAGCTGGTCCGCACCCGTTTCGGCGAGCGCCTCGGCCGCTTCCTCGACTGCGGCCGGCGGCAGACCTGGCCGCTGGCCCTGATCAAGGCGCGCGAGCACGATCGCCCGCGTCTGGCGTTGATCGGCAACGCCGCCCACACCCTGCACCCCATCGCCGGCCAGGGCTTCAACCTCGGCCTGCGCGACGCCGCAGCCCTGGCCGAGGTGGTGAGTGAGGCCCAGGCACGGCGCACCGACCCCGGGGCTGCCGAAGCGCTGGCCCGCTACGCCGATTGGCGGCGCTGGGACCAGCGCCACACCATCGCCTTCACCGATGTCCTGACCCGGCTGTTCGGCCTGCCCGTGCCGCCGCTGCGCATCGCCCGCAACCTGGGGCTGATCGCCTTCGATCTGCTGCCCGGCGCCAAGCACTGGCTGGCGCGGCGCAGCATGGGCCTGGACGGGCGCCTGCCGCGACTGGCCCAGGGTCTGCCCCTGCTGCGCGAGGTCGCCTCATGACCGAACCTTACGACGTGGTCATCGCCGGCGGCGGCATGGTGGGTACCGCCCTAGCCTGCGCCCTGGGCGGCAGCCCGCTGCGCGTGGCGCTGCTGGAGAGCGCGCCGCCGCGCCCCCTGCCCGCCGGCACCGAACCGGATTTGCGCGTCTCCGCCATCAGCCGCGCCTCGCAGCGTATTCTCGCCGCCGTCGGTGCCTGGGACCCCATTGCCGCCAGCGCCCGCCTCGCCCCCTATCGTCACATGCGGGTGTGGGACGCCGCCGGGCCCGGGCGCATCCAGTTCGATGCCGCCGAACTGGGCGAGCCGGAGCTGGGCTGGATCATCGAGAACCGGGTGCTGCAATACGCGCTGTGGGAGACCGCCGCCGGCCATGACAATCTGAGCCTGTTCTGCCCGGCCGAGCTACATCTGCTCGGCGAGCGCGAGGCCGGCCAGTACCTGCACCTGCAACTGCATGACGGCCGCGGCCTGCGCACTCGGCTGCTAGTGGGCGCCGATGGGGCGCAGTCGCGGGTGCGGCGTCTGACCGGCATCGCCAGCGCCGGCTGGGAATACGAGCAGGCCGGGCTGGTGGCTACGGTGAGCACCGAGAAACCCCATCAAGACACCGCCTGGCAGCGCTTTCTGCCCACCGGCCCGCTGGCCTTTTTGCCGCTGTTCGACGGCCAGTGCTCCATCGTCTGGTCTACGCCGCATTCGGCCCAGCTCCTGGCCCTGGACGAGCGCAGCTTCGCCCTGACCCTATCTGAGGCCTTCGACTGGACCCTGGGTGCGATCACCCGGGTCGGGCCGCGCACCGCCTTCCCCTTGCGCCTGCAGCACGCCCAGCAGTACGTACGGCCGCGGGTGGCCCTGGTCGGCGATGCCGCCCATGTGGTCCATCCCCTGGCCGGCCAGGGGGTCAACCTGGGCTTGCTCGACGCCGCCGCCCTGGCCGAGGTGCTGCTGGAGGCCAGCGCCGCCGGCCGCGACCCGGGCGAACTGGCGCTGCTGCGCCGCTACGAGCGCTGGCGCAAAGGCCACAACCTGCTGACGCTGGGGGTGATGGACGGCTTCAAGCGCTTGTTCGGCAGCACCCTAGGGCCGGTGAAGCTGCTGCGCAACCTGGGCCTCAACCTCACCGACGCCATCGCCCCGGTCAAGCATCTGCTGGCCCGGCACGCCATGGGCCTGAGCGGCGACCTGCCGCGGCTGGCCCGACCCTGATCCCCATGTCCGGCGAACGGCTGCTCGGTCCCCTGGAGACCTCGGCATGAGCGAGGCGGTGATCCAAGTGGCGGGGCTGGTCAAGCATTTCGGCACGGTGCGGGCGGTGGACGGCATCGATTTCACCGTGGTGCGCGGCGGCGTCTGTGCCCTGCTGGGCGGCAACGGTGCCGGCAAGACTACCACCATCGCCATGCTGCTGGGACTACTGCTGCCCTCGGCCGGCAGCATCCATGTGCTCGGCGAGGACATGTTGCGCCATCGCTACCGAGTGCTGGCGCGGCTCAACTTCTCCTCGCCTTACGTCGACCTGCCGCAGCGCCTGACGGTACGCCAGAACCTCATGGTCTACGGCCGCCTCTACGGCGTGCCACGGCTGCGGGCGCGCCTGGCCGAGCTCGGCGAGGCCCTGGACATTGGCCGTTTCTTCGATCGCCCCTACGGCAGCCTGTCGGCCGGACAGAAGACCCGGGTGTCCCTGGCCAAGGCGCTGCTCAACCGGCCGGAGTTGCTGCTGCTGGACGAACCCACCGCCAGCCTCGACCCGGATACCGCCGACCGCATGCGCCGCTACCTGACCGACTATCAGCGGGCCAGCGGCGCCACTCTGCTGCTGGCCTCGCATAACATGATCGAGGTGGAGCGGCTGTGCGACCAGGTGCTGATGATGAAGGGCGGCAGGATCGTCGACCGCGGCAGCCCGGCCGAGCTCATCGTTCGCTACGGCCGGCGCGACCTGGAGGAGGTGTTTCTGGCCATCGCCCGCGGCCAGGCCCAGGGCGAGGGGGAGGCGCAGGAGTGGCGAGCGCGGGCGTGATGAGCTTCTCGCTGACCCGCGTCGGCGCCATGGCACTGCGCTATGCCTATTTGCTGCAGGGCTCCTGGCTGCGCGTGCTGGAGCTGGCCTACTGGCCGACGGTGCAGATGATCCTGTGGGGCTTCATCTCGCGCTTCTTCATGCAGGACAGCACCTTGCTCGGCCAGGCGGCAGGGCTGCTCATCTCCGGGGTGCTGCTGTGGGACGTGCTGTTCCGCAGCCAGCTCGGGGTGTCGGTGGTGTTCTTCGAGGAGCTGTATTCGCGCAACCTGGCGCAGCTCTTCGTCAGTCCGCTGCGCCCCTACGAGCTGATCCTATCGCTGATGACCATCAGCCTGGTGCGCACCCTGATCGGGGTAGGGGTGGCGGCGCTGCTGGCCCTGCCTTTCTACGGCTACCGGCTCACCGACCTGGGCTGGCCGTTGCTGCTGTTCTTCGCCAACCTACTGGTGCTGGGCTGGGCCATCGGCCTGCAGGTCGCGGCCCTGGTGCTGCGCCACGGTCTGGGCGCGGAGAGCATTGCTTGGGCCGCCATCTTCGCCCTGGCCCCGGTGAGTGGCATCTATTACCCCATCGCCACCCTGCCGGCCTGGCTGCAGCCGCTGGCCTGGCTCATCCCCGCCAGTCACGTGTTCGAGGGCATGCGTGCGGTGCTGCTCGAACACACCGTGCGCTGGGACCATATGCTCTACGCCGTGGGCCTGAACGCGCTCTATCTGGGGCTAGGGGTGTGGACCTTCCTCGCCGCCTTCCGCCTGGCACGGGAGCGCGGATCGCTGCTGCAGTCGGGGGAATAAGCTGCCCGCGGCGGCACCGCGCCGCGGCTCAGGGCGCAACGGCGCCGCGCCCTCCCTCAACCAGGCCGCAAGGTGCGGTCGATGGCTGTCTGCTCCAGCATCATCTCCAGCTTCAGTGCCTGGCGCGGCCTCCTCCGCGCCGACCGGCCGGTACAGCACCTGCGCCACGCCGCCGCCGACCAGGTCCAGCACCCGGTACAGCCCATCTGCGCCACGTTGGCGGTAGTAGCCGCCGATCAGAATGTCACGCATGGCCGCACCCATCATTTTCACTGGACCCTGCTTGGTTCATACCGGCCCAGGCAGGCACTGTACACCCGCGCCTCACTTCTGGCGCACGCCCTCGATGAAGAGCTGCAGCTCCACTTCCTCGACCGCCGGACCGAGATCGTAGCTGATGCCGAACTCGCTGCGCTTGATCTTGGCAGTGCCGGCAAAGCCCTGGCGGTAGCCGCCCCATGGATCCTGGCCGGCGCCGAGCGTGGTGACCGCCACCTGGATGGGCTTGGTGACGCCGTTCAGGGTGAGCTGACCCTCCAGCACGCCACTCTTGTCGCCATTGGGCTTGAAGGCAGTGGATACGAACTTCGCCTCGGGGTTCCTGGCAACGTTGAAGAAGTCCTTGCTCTTCAGGTGCTTGTCGCGCTCGGCATGATTGGTGTCGAGGCTGGCGGTCTGCACCGTGACCTCGACCTTGGCCGCCTCGGGCTTGGCCGGATCGTAGTCGAAGCGGCCGGCGACCTCATTGAAGCGGCCCTTGAGCAGGCCGAAGCCGATGTGGGAGACGCCGAACTCGACGAAGGAATGGGCGGGGTCGATCTGGTAGGTCTCGGCCAGGGCCGCGGGGCTGGCGGCAACAGCCAGCAGGCCGGCGGCGAACAGAGTGTGCTTGAGCTTCAGGTTCATGACATCGCTCCTGATTGGTCGAATGGCAACAGTGGTGGAAAAAGGATCTATTGACCGCGGATCATGCGCGTCAGGGTACGGTCGCGGTCGATGAACTGGTGCTTGAGCGCGGCCAGGGCGTGCACCAGCACCAGCCAGGCAGCGCCGAAGGCCAGCAGGTAGTGCACCCAGCCGGCCATCGCTTCCATGCCCTGTACCGGACCGAACAGAGCGGGAATCTCGAACAGGCCCAACACATCGAGCGCATGCCCGTCGGCAGTGGAGATCAGGTAGCCGCTGAGCGGCACCAGGATCATCAACAGATAGAGCAGATGGTGGCCGCCGGTGGCGGCGACCCGCTGCCATGGCCTCATGCTGGCGGGCAGACGCGGCTTGGGGTTAGCCAGGGTCCAGCCCAGCCGCACCAGGATCAGCAGAAACGTCACTACCCCCACAGAGCGGTGCCATTCGGGCGCCGCATGGTACCAGGGGTGATAGTAGTCGAGCTCGGTCATATACCAGCCGAGGGCGAACAGGCCGGTGAGTAGCAGCGCCAGCAGCCAGTGCAACACGCGCGCCACCAGGCCGTAGCCCTGTTCGGTGTTCTTCAGCATGGCCTATCTCGTCGCATCGCTCCGGGGAAACATGGCGATGCAGACTAGCAGCCGCAGTTGGTGAAATAATCCACTTGTGCATGAAAACATTGTCAAAACAGATTCAACAATGAGGTAGGCATGAACACTTCGCTCGAGGACATGCTGCTGTTCGCCGAGATCGTCGAACAAGGCAGCCTCACGGCAGTGGCCCAGTCTCGCGATAGCTCGCGCTCGCTGGTGAGCAAGCGCCTCAAGGGACTGGAGCAGCACCTCGGCGTGCGACTGCTGAACCGCACTACCCGCACCCTGAGCCTGACCGAACCGGGTGAGCTGCTCTACCGCCACAGCCGGCGGCTGCGCGAGCTGATGGAGAGCGCTGAGGCGCAGATCAGCAGCCTCGGCCAGACCCCGCGTGGACGGCTCAAGCTCACCGTGCCGGTGTCGCTGGGGGAGCGTTCCCTGGCGCGGCTGCTGGCCGACTTCCTGGGCCGCTATCCGGAGATCCAGGTCGACCTCAACCTGGACGAGCGCTTCGTCGACCTGGTGGAGGCCGGCTACGATCTGGCCATCCGCATCGGCCAGTTGGAGGACTCCAGCCTGATCGCCCGCCGCCTGGGCCGCACCCGGCTGCTGGTGTGCGCCGCTCCCGAGTACCTGCAGCGCCACGGCGTGCCGCGGCAGCCCGGTGACCTGGCCCGTCACAACTGCCTCACCTACCGCCATCCCCTGGAGCGCAGCGACATGTGGACCTTCCAGGTAGAGGACGATACCGTGGCGGTCAAGGTATCGAGCAACCTGCGCAGCGACAACGGCAGCGCTCTGCTCCAAGCCGCCCTGGCCGGTCTGGGGCTGGTCTATCTACCTACTTTCATCGTCGGCCCCGAGCTGCGCGCCGGGCGGCTGGTGGCCGTGCTCGAGCCCTATTGCCGGCAGAGCATGGGCATCTACGCCGTCTACCCTTCGGGCAGCCGGCTGCCGGCCAAGACCCAAGTGTTCCTGGATTATCTGGCAAGTCATTTCGCCGCGGTGCAGGATTGGGAGTGAGCACGGCCCGCGCCGTGCCGATTTCCGCACCTGCCCTGGAATCCCGCCAGGACTGGGACTAGAATGCGCCCTCATCCCGAATCTCAGGGGATTCAACGCGATGCGCTATCCCGATCCGTTCGATGTGATCGTCGTCGGCGGCGGCCACGCCGGCACCGAGGCAGCCATGGCGGCAGCGCGCATGGGCGTGCGCACCCTGCTGCTCACCCATAACGTCGAGACCATCGGCCAGATGAGTTGCAACCCCGCCATCGGCGGCATCGGTAAGGGTCATCTGGTCAAGGAGATCGACGCCCTGGGCGGGGTGATGGCGCGCGCCGCCGACCGCGGCGGCATCCAGTTCCGCATCCTCAACTCGCGCAAGGGTCCGGCGGTGCGCGCCACCCGCGCCCAGGCCGACCGCGTGCTGTACAAGGCAGCGGTGCGCACCCTGGTGGAGCACCAGCCGCATCTGCAGATCTTCCAACAGGCGGTCACCGACCTGGTGGTCGAGGGTGGGCGGGTGGCCGGGGTGCTGACCCAGTCCGGCATCCAGTTCCGCGCCCCCACGGTGGTGCTCACCACCGGCACCTTTCTGGCCGGACGCATCCACATCGGCCTCACCCACTACGAGGGCGGCCGCGCTGGCGATCCCCCCGCCAACGCCCTGGCCGCCCGGCTGCGCGAGCTGGTGCCACGCGTCGGCCGGCTCAAGACCGGCACGCCGCCGCGCCTCGACGGCAAGACCATCGATTACTCCAAGCTCCAGGAACAGCCCGGCGATACCCCCACCCCGGTGTTCTCCTATCTCGGCTCGCGAGACGAGCATCCGCGTCAGATTTCCTGCTGGATCACTCATACCAACGAGCGTACCCACGACATCATCCGCGCCGGGCTTTCCCGCTCGCCCATGTACTCCGGGGTGATCGAGGGCATCGGTCCGCGCTACTGCCCGTCGGTGGAGGACAAGATCGTGCGCTTCGCCGACAAGAGCGCGCACCAGGTATTCCTCGAGCCGGAGGGGCTGAACACTTTCGAGGTCTATCCCAACGGCATCTCCACCAGTCTGCCGTTCGATGTGCAGCTCGAGCTGGTGCGCTCCATCCGCGGCCTGGAGCGGGCCCACCTCACCCGCCCCGGCTACGCCATCGAGTACGATTTCTTCGACCCGCGCGACCTGCAATACACTCTGGAGACGCGGCACCTCCCCGGGCTGTACTTCGCCGGCCAGATCAATGGCACCACCGGCTATGAGGAGGCCGCCGCCCAGGGCCTGCTGGCCGGGCTCAACGCCGCACTCGCCGTGCAGGGGCGCGAGCCCTGGTATCCGCGCCGCGACCAGGCCTATCTGGGCGTGCTCATCGACGATCTCATCACCCAGGGCACCAACGAGCCCTATCGCATGTTTACCAGCCGTGCCGAGCACCGGCTGCTGCTGCGCGAGGACAACGCCGACCTGCGCCTGAGCGAGATCGGCCGCACGCTGGGGCTGGTCGACGACCAGCGCTGGCGCGCTTACTGCGAGAAGCGCGAGGCCATCGAGCGCGAGCGCGCGCGCCTCGAAGACATCTGGCTGCGCCCCGGCGCCGGCCTGGATGCGGAGCTGGCGGCGTTGCTAGGCGTCCCCTTGAGCCGCGAGGCGCGGGCTAGCGAGTTGCTACGCCGGCCCGAGGTGAGCTACTCGGCGCTGATGAGCCTGCCCGGGCTAGGGCCGGGCGTGGCCGATGCGGCGGTGGCCGAGCAGGTGGAGATCCAGGCCAAGTACGCCGGCTATATCGAGCGCCAGCAAGAAGAGATCGAGCGCACCCGCCGCCACGAGGAGACGCAGCTGCCCGCCGATCTCGACTACCGCCAGGTGCGCGGCCTCTCGGCCGAGGTGCAGGAGAAACTCAACCGCCATCGCCCTGCCAACCTGGGGCAGGCCAGCCGCATTCCCGGCATCACCCCAGCGGCCATCGCCTTGCTGCTGGTGCACCTCAAGCGCGGCGGCGAGCGGCGCAGCGCGTAAGCGCTGTGCTGCGCGACCGCCGCCACGGCATGCCCCGCTTCCCTGTGCCTCAACCAGAACACAACCAAGAACCATGAATACAACCTCCCCGTCCGCTTCGGCCGCCGCCGGCCACGCTCCGGCCGGCGCCAACCTCGCTCCCCTGGTGGTGGCCGCCTTCGGCGTGGTGTTCGGCGATATCGGTACCAGTCCCCTCTATGCCTTGCGCGAGTGCTTCAGCCCCCATTACGGCCTGACGCCCACGCCCGAGAACGTGCTCGGCATCGTCTCGCTGATGTTCTGGGCGCTGACCCTGGTCATCTGCGGCGAGTACATCCTGGTGGTGATGCGTGCCGACAACCGCGGCGAGGGCGGCATCCTGGCGCTGATGGCGCTGACCCTGCGCGGCCTGTTCCGCAAGCCGCGCACGCGCTGGTGGGTGGTGGCGCTGGGGCTGTTCGGAGCGGCCATGTTCTATGGCGATGGCGTCATCACCCCGGCCATCTCGGTGCTGAGCGCGGTGGAGGGCCTGGAGGTGGCGGCACCACAGCTGGAACATTTCGTGGTGCCGCTGGCGCTGACCGTGCTGATCCTGCTGTTCGCCTTCCAGCATCGCGGCACGGCTACCGTCGGCGCCCTGTTCGGCCCGGTCATGTGCGGCTGGTTCGCCACCCTGGGGCTGCTCGGGCTTTACAACCTGGTGCAGCACCCCGCGGTGCTGGCTGCCATCAACCCCCTCCACGCCGTGAACTTCTTCCTGCACAACGGCTGGACCGGCTTCCTGGTGCTAGGTTCGGTATTCCTGGTGATCACCGGTGGCGAGGCGCTGTACGTGGACATGGGCCACTTCGGCCGCACCCCCATTCGCGTGGCCTGGTTCAGCCTGGTGCTGCCCGGCATCGCCCTCAACTACTTCGGCCAGGGCGCATTGATCCTGGAGAACCCGGAGACGGTACGCAACCCCTTCTTCCTGCTCGCTCCCGCGTGGTTGCTCTATCCTTTGGTGATACTGGCCACCCTGGCCACGGTGATCGCCTCCCAGGCGGTGATCTCCGGCGTGTTCTCGCTCACCCGTCAGGCGGTGCAGCTTGGCTACCTGCCGCGCTTCACCATCGTCCACACTTCCAGTGAGGAGATCGGCCAGATCTACATCCCCCGCGCCAACTGGGCGATGCTGGCGGCGGTGATCGTGCTGGTAGTCGGCTTCGGCTCCTCCAGCGCCCTGGCCGCTGCCTACGGCATCTCGGTGACGGTGACCATGGTGCTCACCACTACGCTCACCGGCGTGGTCGCCTACACCCTGTGGAACTGGCCGCTGTGGCGCTGCCTGCCGCTGTTTGCGCTGTTCCTGTGCATCGATCTGTCGTTCTTCACCGCCAATGCACTGAAGATTCCCGATGGCGGTTGGTTCCCGTTGCTCATCGCCGCCCTGGTGTTCACCCTGATGTCGACCTGGAAGGAAGGCCGCGAGCTGCTGGCCAAGCGGCTGCGCGAGGAGAGCATGCCGCTGTCGGTGCTGCTGGCCGGCGTGGAACGTGGCAGCATCCACCGCGTACCGGGCACGGCGGTATTCCTCACCTCGAGTGCTCAGGAAGTCCCCCACGCCCTGCTGCACAACCTCAAGCACAACAAGGTGCTGCACGAGCGGGTGGTGCTGCTCACCGTGGAGACCGAGGATATCCCACGCGTGGCCGAGGCCGAACGCATCGCCATCGAGGCCATCGGCCACGAGTTCTATCGCCTGACGGTGCGCTACGGCTTCTTCGAGGACCCCAACCTGCCGCGCGAACTCGAGCTGTGCGCCGCGCATGGCTTAAGCTTCGATCTGGCCGATACCACCTTCTTCCTCGGCCGCGAGACCTTGATCGCCACCCGGCGCCCGGGCATGGCGCTGTGGCGCGAGAAGCTGTTCGTCACCATGTCGCTCAACGCCCAGCGTGCCATGGACTTCTTCCGTCTGCCCACCAATCGGGTAGTGGAGCTGGGGGCGCAGGTCGAGCTGTGAGCGGGCCGCGGCTTGGCTATGCTAGCCGATAGGCCCCCAGTGAACGCGTCCCATGAAGATCCACATCACCGTCGAAGCCAGCGCCCAGGAGATGCGGGAATTCCTCGGCCTGCCCAACATTCAGCCGTTGCAGGAGGAGATCCTGGAGCAGTTGCGCGAGAACCTGCACAAGGGCATGGCCGGCTTCGATCCCCAGAGCCTGCTCAAGCCGCTGCTGACTCCGCAACTGCAGACCGTGGAGCAGTGGCAAAAGCTGTTCTGGGATGCCTTCACCCAGCAGAAGACGGAGAGTGAGGAGTAGATATTGGGGGATCAACCCCTGTCAGGGTAGTACCCCAACCGCGCCGACAGCTTCTCCGCCGCCTGCTTGATCAGCGGCACCCAGCCCTGCTGGCGCCGCTCGATGGGCGCCGATACCGAGATGCCGGCGATCATGGAGCCAGAGGAATCGCGGATCGGCACGCCGATGCACCCCACCCCCAGCTCCGCCTCCTGATCGTCCAAGGCGTAGCCCTGTTGCACCGCTGCCTTCACGGTGCGCCACAGCGCCGCCGGATCGGTAATGGAGTACGGCGTGCAGGGCTTGAGGCCGGTGCGCTCGGCGTAATCCAGACAGGCCTCGGCGCCGCTCTCGCCGAGGAACAGCTTGCCCACGGCGGTCACATGCAGCGGCGTGTGGCCGCCGATCATCTGTTCGACGCGCATCATGCGGTTGGGAATGGCGCGGTCCAGGTACACCACGAAATCACCCTCGCGCATGATCAGGTTGACGGTCTCGCCGATCTCATTGCGCAGCCATTCCAGGATGGGCCGCGCCTCACGCCGCAGATCCAGCCGTCCCTGCACACGGCTGCCGAGCTGCAAAAGCTTCAGCCCGAGCTGATAGTGACCGGAACCGGACCGTTCCACTAGATCGTGATCGGCCAGCGATGCCAGGATGCGAAACGCGGTGGAGGGATGCAGACCGGTTTCGCTGGCCAGCATCTTGAGGCTAGCCGGCTCGTTCTTGGTGGCGATGGCGTCCAGCAACTGGACCATGCGGTCGATGACCTGGATGGATGACGTCGTCATAGCGATAGTGAAATCGGGTTTCTCTTCATACGAATAAAATTCTGTATCGTGAAATCATGATATTGCATCGCACAACCCAATGCCAGTGCTTCGCTTCTCCAAAATCACTGGTCTGACCTCTTATCCAATTGTCGCCAAACACCTCTATCAAGGTGTAACATCTTTGCCATCCGCTTCGCCGAGATCGCTCCGCCAGCCTGCGAGGTGCGCCCATGAGCATTGCCCTGCCCTCCCGTCCCGCCGTGCCCGCGCACCGCCGCGCCGCCCTGCGCGCGGCGCTGGAGCGCGGCCTGCCCGCGGCGCTGATCCTGGATGATCCCGAGGATCTGCGCCCGTTCGAATGCGACGGCCTCTCCGCTTATCGACAGTTACCGCTCATGGTGGTGCTGCCGGAGACCGTCGAACAGGTGCAGCACGTGCTGCGCACCTGCTCCGCGCTGGAGGTGCCGGTGGTAGCGCGCGGCGCCGGCACCGGCCTGTCCGGCGGGGCGCTGCCGCTCGCCGATGGCGTGCTGCTGTCCATGGCCAAGTTCAACCGCATCCTCGGCATCGATCCGGCCAACCGCAGCGCGCGGGTCGAGCCCGGGGTGCGCAACCTGGCCATCTCCCAGGCCGTCGCCGGCTACGGTCTCTACTACGCCCCGGATCCGTCCTCGCAGATCGCCTGCTCGATCGGCGGCAACGTGGCGGAGAACGCCGGCGGCGTGCACTGCCTGAAATACGGTCTTACCGTGCACAACATCCTGGCGGTGGACATCGTCACCATGGACGGCGAGCGGCTCACCCTGGGCGGCGCGGCCCTGGACAGCCCCGGCTACGACTTGCTGGCGCTGATCACCGGTTCTGAGGGTTTGCTCGGGGTGATCGTCGAGATCACCGTGAAACTCCTGCCCAAGCCGGTCAGCGCCCAGGTCCTGATGGCCGCCTTCCACACCCTGGAGCAGGCCGGACGGGCGGTGGCTGACATCATCGCCGCCGGCATCATCCCCGGCGGCCTGGAGATGATGGACCAGGGCATCACCCACGCCGTGGAGGCCTACGTCCACGCCGGCTATCCCCTGGATGCCGTGGCCATCCTGCTGTGCGAGCTGGACGGCACTGCCGAGGAGGTGGCCGAGCAGATGGCGGCGGTGCGGGAGCTGATGCAGCAGGCCGGCGCCTACGACATCCGCGTCTCCCGCGACGAGCGGGAACGGCTGTTGTTCTGGGCCGGGCGCAAGGCCGCCTTTCCCGCCGCCGGGCGCATCTCGCCCGACTACTACTGCATCGACGGCACCATCCCGCGACGCGAACTGGCCCGGGTGCTGAGCCGTATCGGTGAGCTGGCGCAAGCTTACGGCCTGCCGGTGCTCAATGTCTTTCACGCCGGCGACGGCAACTTGCACCCGCTGATCCTGTTCGACGCCAACCGGGCCGGCGATCTGGAGCGCACCGAGGCCCTGGCCGCCGAGATCCTGGAGCTGTGCGTGGCGGTGGGCGGCACCATCACCGGCGAGCACGGCGTGGGGGTGGAGAAGATCAACCAGATGTGCGTGCAGTTCAGCCCCGCCGAACTGGAGCAGTTCCATGCGCTGAAGCGCGCCTTTGATCCCCAGGGCCTGCTCAACCCCGGCAAGGCCGTGCCCACCCTGGCACGCTGCGCCGAGTACAACGCCATGCACGTGCACCACGGTCAACTCCCCTTCCCCGAGCTGGAGCGTTTCTGATGGCGAGCGAATACGATCTGAGCGGCACCCTGGCCGAGACGGTGCGCGCCGCTGCCGCTGCAGGCCAGGCGCTCGCCATCTGCGGCGGCGGCAGCAAATCCTGGTACGGACGCACCATACAGGGCGAGCCCCTGACGGTAGCCGGTCACCATGGCATCGTCGATTATCAGCCGAGCGAACTGGTGATCACCGCCCGCGCCGGCACCACCCTGGCCGAACTGGAGGCGACGCTGGCCGAGCGCGGGCAGATGCTCGGCTTCGAGCCTCCCTGGTTCGGCGACGCCGCTACCCTGGGCGGCACCCTGGCCTGCGCCCTGTCCGGCCCGCGCCGTCCCTATGCCGGCGCTGCCCGCGACTTCGTCCTGGGGATGAAGGTGCTCAACGGCAAGGGCGAAGTGCTGCGCTTCGGCGGCCAGGTGATGAAGAACGTGGCCGGCTACGACGTAGCGCGGCTGTTCACCGGCAGTCTGGGCACCTTGGGGGTGATCCTGGAAGCCTCCCTCAAGGTAGTGCCACGTCCGGCCGAGGAGCTGACCGTGGCGCGGGAATGCCGGGCCGCGGAGGCGATCGACCTGTGTAACCAGTGGGCCGGGCAGCCCTTGCCCATCTCCGCCGCCGCCCACGTCGATGGGGTATTGCATATCCGGCTGTCCGGCGCCGGCAGCGCCGTGGCGGCAGCGCGCCGCAGCGTCGGCGGCGAGACCCTGGAGGCGGGCGCCGCAGAGGCGTTCTGGCGTGACCTGCGTGAACTGCGCCTGCCCTTCTTCAGCACCGACGCCGCGCTACCGCTGTGGCGACTGTCCCTGCCGCCGGCCGCCGCCGTGGACCTGCCCGGGCGCTGGCTGATCGACTGGGGTGGGGCGCAGCGCTGGCTGCGCTCCAGCGTACCGGCCGACACGATCTTTCGCGCTGCGGAGCAAGCCGGCGGGCACGCCACCTTGTTCCGCGGTGGCGACCGCAGTGGGCACGTCTTTCAGCCGCTGCCTCCCGCGCTCGCGGCCTTGCACCGCCGCCT
>DATLYF010000003.1:0-17440 GCA_035575095.1 Candidatus Competibacteraceae bacterium | reverse complement strand
CCCCCCCCCCCCCGCAAGGGGGGGAATCGTTTTGGGGGCTACACTTTAGAGTAAAATCCGCGCCTTTTTCTCGGCGGAGTCTTCCGACCATGTTCAGTTTCCTGTTCAAAAGACTGGGATTGCTGATTCCGACATTCATCGGGGTGACGCTGATCGCGTTTGCCCTGATCCATCTGATTCCGGGCGATCCCATCGACCTGCTGGCGGGTGAGCGCGGCATCGATCCCGCACGCAAAGCGCAACTGATGGCCGAGTTCGGCCTGGAGCGGCCGCTCTGGCAGCAATACCTGCACTATATCTACGGCGTGTTCCAGGGCGATCTGGGGCGCTCCCTGGTGACTCGCGAGCCGGTGCTCAAGGAGTTCCTGACCCTGTTCCCGGCCACCATAGAACTGTCGGTCTGCGCCATCCTTTTCGCCGTGATCATCGGCCTGCCGGCGGGCATCCTGGCGGCGGTCAAGCGCGGCACGCTGTTCGACCACGCGGTGATGGGGCTGTCCCTGACCGGCTATTCCATGCCCATCTTCTGGTGGGCGCTGCTGCTGATCCTGCTGTTCTCGGTCAACCTGGGCTGGACCCCAGTATCGGGGCGCATCGATGTGGTTTTCTTCATCGAGCCGGTGACCGGCTTCCTGCTCATCGACACCTGGCTGGCCGGCGATATGGAAGCCTTCGGCTCGGCACTACGGCACCTGATCCTGCCGGCCATCGTGCTCGGCACCATCCCGCTGGCGGTGATCGCGCGCATGACCCGCTCCTCCATGATGGAGGTGATCCGCGAGGACTATATCAGGGTGGCGCGGGCCAAGGGCCTCGGGCCGCTGCGGGTGATTCTGGTGCACGCCCTGCGCAACGCCCTGATCCCGGTGGTGACGGTGATCGGTCTGCAGGTCAGTACCTTGCTGGCCGGCGCCATCCTCACCGAGACCATCTTCTCCTGGCCGGGCATCGGCAAGTGGCTGGTCGACTCCATCCAGCGCCGCGACTACCCCTCGGTGCAGGGCGGCATCCTGCTGGTGGCCAGTGTGGTGATGCTGGTCAATCTGATCGTCGATCTACTCTATGGGCTGATCAATCCGCGTATCCGCCACGCTCGCTGAAAGGGAAGGTCCATGAATAGCGTCAACAACCGTCTGGACGACTCGTCGGCCCTGCCGGCCGCCGTCGGCGCTCCGCCGGCGCCACCCGGCCCGCTGCGCGAGTTCTGGCAGCACTACCGGCAGAACACCGGGGCGGTGATCGGCCTGGTGGTGATCGTGGTCATGGTGCTGCTGGCCCTGTTCGCGCCCTGGCTCGCCTCCCATCCGCCCAGCGAGCAGTACCGTGATGCGCTGCTGCTGCCGCCGTTCTGGGCCGAAGGCGGGCAACCGAGCTTCCCGCTCGGCACCGACGACGTCGGCCGCGACATCCTCTCGCGCCTGATGCACGGTGCGCGCTTGTCATTGCTGATCGGCATCGCCGTGGTGGGCCTGTCGCTCACCGCAGGCGTGGCGCTGGGGCTGGTGGCCGGCTTTTTCCGCGGTGCGGTGGAGACGGTGATCATGCGCCTGATGGACATCATGCTGTCGCTGCCCAGCTTGCTGCTGGCCATCGCCGTGGTGGCCATCCTCGGCCCCGGCCTGGTCAATGCCATGATCGCCATCGCCGTGGTCAACCTGCCGTCCTTCGTGCGTCTGACCCGCGCTGCGGTGATCGTGGAGATCAATAAGGACTACGTCACAGCCAGCCGCGTGGCCGGCGCCGGCCTGGCCCGGCAGATGTTCATCAACGTCCTGCCCAATTGCATGGCGCCGCTCATCGTCCAGGCCACCCTGGGGCTGTCCTCGGCCATCCTCGACGCTGCCGCGCTGGGTTTCCTCGGCTTGGGGGCCCAGCCGCCACTGCCGGAGTGGGGCACCATGCTGGCCGATGCCCGGCAATACATCCAGCGCGCCTGGTGGGTGGTAACCTTCCCCGGGCTCGCCATCCTGATCACGGTGCTGGCCTTCAACCTCATGGGCGACGGTCTGCGCGACGCCCTGGACCCGAAGCTGAAACGCTGAACCCGATGACCGCCTTACTCGAAATCGACAATATGACCGTGGAGTTCGGTCGCGAGGACGCGCCGTTTCGCGCCGTGGACGGCGTGAGCCTGAGCCTGGAGCAGGGCGAGGTGGTGGGTATCGTCGGCGAGTCCGGCTCCGGCAAATCGGTCTCTTCGCTGGCTCTGATGGGGCTGATCGACTACCCGGGCCGAGTCAAGGCCAGACGCATGGGCTTCGCCGGCCGCGACCTGCTGGCCATGAGCCCCAAGGAGCGGCGCAAGATCCTGGGCAAGGACATCGCCATGATCTTCCAGGACCCCATGACCAGCCTCAACCCCTGCTACACCGTGGGCTTCCAGATCATGGAGACGCTCAAGGTGCACCAGGGCGGCTCGCGTGCCGAGCGCAAGCGTCGTGCCCTGGAGCTGCTCACCCAGGTGGGCATCCCCGACCCGCAGAGCCGGCTTTCTACCTATCCCCACCAGCTCTCTGGCGGCATGAGCCAGCGCGTCATGATCGCCATCGCCATCGCCTGCAATCCCCGCCTGCTGATCGCCGACGAGCCGACCACGGCGCTGGACGTGACCATCCAGGCGCAGATCATGGGTCTGCTGCGCGAACTGCAGCGCAGCCGCGGCATGGCGCTGCTGCTCATCACCCACGATCTGGCCGTGGTGGCGGAGAACTGCCGGCGGGTGGTGGTGATGTACGCCGGGCAGGTAGTGGAGACCGGGCCGGTGGAGCAGGTGTTCCACACGCCGCGCCATCCCTATACCCAGGCCCTGCTCAACGCCCTGCCCGAGCGCAGCGCCGACAAGGCCCGGCTCAACGCCATCGGCGGCGTGGTGCCGGGGCAGTACGATCGCCCCAGCGGCTGTCTGCTCAATCCGCGCTGCCCCTACCGCGCTGAGCGCTGCGCGCGCGAGGCGCCAATGCTGCGCGCCGTCGACCACGGGCGCCAGGTGCGCTGCCACACCCCGCTGAACGACGAAGGAAAGCCTACCCATGGCTGAGCAGCAGAACGTGATGGAAGCCCGCGAGCTGAGCCGCTACTACCAGGTATCGCGCGGGCTGTTCAAACCCAGGGCCACGGTGCGCGCCCTAGACGGGGTGTCCTTCATCCTGGCGCCGCGCTGCACCCTGGCGGTGGTGGGCGAGTCCGGCTGCGGCAAGTCCACCCTGGCGCGCCAGCTCACTCTGATCGAGGAGCCCACCGCCGGTGCCTTGATCCTCGGCGGCCAGGATGTGGCCACGGCCGACGCGGCCACCCGCAAGCGAGCGCGGCGCCAGGTGCAGATGGTATTCCAGAACCCCTACGCCTCCCTCAATCCGCGCAAGAAGATCGGCACCATCCTGCAGGAACCACTGGTCATCAATACTGATTTCGATGCCAGGGCGCGGGAGGCGGCGGTGCGCGAGATGATGGCCAAGGTCGGCCTGCGCCCGGAGTTCTACCAGCGCTACCCGCACATGTTCTCCGGCGGCCAGCGTCAGCGCATCGCGATTGCCCGGGCGCTGATGCTCAAGCCCCAGGTGGTGGTGGCCGACGAGCCGGTCTCCGCTCTGGACGTTTCCATCCAGGCCCAGGTGCTCAACTTGATGATGGACCTGCAAGATGAGCTGGGCATGGCCTACGTGTTCATCTCCCATGACCTGGCGGTGGTGCGCCACATCGCCGACGAGGTGCTGGTGATGTACCTGGGCCGGGCGGTGGAGCACGGCGCCAAGCGCGCCATCTTCGAGCATCCGCTGCATCCCTACACGCGGGCGCTGCTGGCCTCGGCGCCGCGCCTGGAGGCAGGGGGCCGCGCAGCAGCGCCGCCGCTCAAGGGCGAGCTGCCGTCGCCGCTCAATCCGCCCTCGGGCTGCGCCTTCCATACCCGCTGTCCCTATGCCACCGCCGAATGCGCCCAACTGCGGCCGGCGCTGCGACCGGTGGCGGAGCGACTAGTGGCCTGCCATCACGCCGAGCGAGTGGCGGCGGCGGGATGAGCAAGGAAAACCTGCGCCTGCCCGACAGCATAGGCTGTCTCGACAGTGGCAGCATGCTGGCCACGCTGGTCTCCACCATCGGCAACCACTGCGAGGTATGGCGCACCACCCGGGTGGTGATGCACGAGGGCAGGGACAGCGAGCTGGTGGATCTGGTCATCAAGTGCCACCGCCTGCCCTGCGATCTGGCAGAGATCCGCATCCTCGCCCGTGATTACCGGGAACTGCGACGCTGTCTGGACAGCATGGTGCCGGAAACGCTGTATGTGGCCACCACCATCGACGGCGCGCACAACGTCATCGCCATCGCCGAGGCGGTACAGCCCTGGTTCAACCTGGCCAATCCAGCCATCGCCGAGGACGGCATCCTGCTGCTGCGTCGCCTGCACCGAGCCCGCGCCCAGTTGCAGCGCTTCGTCAAGGCCGCCCGCCACTGGTATGCGGCCGGCAAGCTCATCGACCTCTACGGCCTGGACAACTTGGTGCTGGATATGCACCTGGAGGTCCGCTACATCGACAGCTTCAACGTATTCTTCTACACCGACATGTTGGAGCGCTGCGGCGAACCCGATCCCTGGTTGGCAGAGAAGATGGAGATCTCGCTGCGGCGGCTGGAGTATCTGGAGTATGCTCTGGCCGAATCGGTAAAAGTCAGGGTCGGCGGCTATCCGCCGGCTTGAACTAAAGAAGGAATGGATCAGCCCAGCAACCCCAGGCTGCGCGCCCGGTGCACCGCCTGGGTGCGACTGGCCACGCCGAGCTTGCCGTACAGGTTCTTGAGGTGCCACTTCACCGTTTCCAGGCTGATGTCCAGCACTCGGGCAATCTCCTTATTGGACAGCCCCCTGGCGATCAACGACAGGATGTCGTGCTCGCGCAGGCTGAGGGCCTCTAGCAGCGCTCCCGCGGCGGGAGCGGCGGCCGGTGCCGTGCGAGCGAAGGCGGCGAGCAGATGGTCCAGATAGGTCAGCGGGATCAGTGAGTGCGGCCGACGCCGCAGGAAGGATTGCAGTTCCTCCAGCAGCAGGCGGATGCGTCCGCCCTCGTCGACGAAGCTGCGCACCAGACCGGCCGGAGCGCTCGCACTCAGCGCTCGCTCCAGACAGCGCAGGGCCTTGTCGCGCAGGCCGGCGCTGTCCAGGGCGCGGGCCAGTAGGATGCGGTGGCGCAGCGCTTGGTAGCGGAAACCGCTACCGTGCAGTTGCTCGAGCTGACTCTCGATCAGGCGCACGGCCAGGGTGTACTCGCCCTTGGCCAGCAGCAGCCGCGCCTTGCCCAGTTCGTAGTGTTGCTGGATCTCGCTGGCAGCGCAGCGCTCCGCCGCCGGCCTGAGCTGCACCGACTGCAGGCGGAACAGCAGCCGCTCGGCCTCGGCGATCTCGTCCCGTTCCACGCTCAGACGCAGGCGTTCGGCCAGACAGACGGCCTCCAGCCGCGGCCAGCGCCGCGATTGCCCCAGTTGCTGGGCGCGACTGAGCAGGCTGTGGGCATCGCCCGGCTCGCCGGCCAGAGCCAGGGTCCGGGCCAGGGCGCGATAGGCACGTAGCACCGCGTCCACCGGGCAGGCCTCGTCGATTACCTCGAAACGCTGCTCCAGCAGCGGGCGGACGCGCTCGGTCTCGTTCCACTCGTAACACAAGTCGGCGACGAAGCAGGCGGCCAGGGCCGCGGCCGTGGAGTGCGCGCCTAACGCCTCCGCAGCGAGGCGGAAGGCGCCGCGGTAGTGCTTGGCGGCCTCGCCGAGGCGGCCCTGCTTCCATTCCCCTTGGCCCAGCAGCACCTGGCAATACACCGCTTGGAAGGCGTCCGAACGAGTGCCCTCCTGGGCCGGACCGGGACTGGGGAGGCTCCCCAGCTCCGCGAAACGGCCAGCGTGGACGCAGGCGTAACGCAGCACATTGCCGGTCACGCCGCGCGCCCAGGCTCCGGCTGGCGGCTGGCTGGCGAGGCAGGCATAGCCCTGGGCCAGCGCCTGGGCGCTGTCGTCGCTGAAGGCGGCGTGCAGGGCCTGGGCGGCATGCAGGTCGGCGCGCAGCTCCGCCGCCAGCGCGGCGTCGGCGGCCAGCTCGTCGAGCAGCCGGCGCGCCTCGTCCAGGCGGTAGCTCAGCGTCAGTGCCCAGGCGAGATCCAGGCGCAGCCGCGGTTCTCCGTGCAGCGCCTCGGGCGGCAGGCGGTTGAGCCAGCCCAGCAGCAGAGGGATGCCGCCGCCCTCGACGAGGCGCCGGGCGCAGCGCTGCACCAGCTCGATGGCGCGGCTCTCGTTGCCTGCGGCCAAGGCGTGGCGCACCGCTTCGGCCCATAGCCCTTGGGCGCTGAACCAGTCACAGGCGCGCTGGTGCAGCAGGGGGATCTCGGTGGGGTGTTCGCGCTGCAGTCGGAACTGCAGGAATTCGGCGAACAGGCGGTGATAGCGGAACCAGCGTCCTTCCTCGTCCAGGGGTTGCAGGAACAGTTGCTGCGCCTCCAGGGATTCCAGCATGGCCTGGCCGTCGCTGACCCCGGTCACCGTCTCGCACAGCGGTGCGCATAGCCGTTCCAGCAGGGCAGTGCGCATGAGGAACTCCACCGTCGGCTGTGACAGACGGGTGAACACGGTCTGCTCCAGATAGGCGCTGATCGCCCGGCTGCGCCCGGAGAAGGCGCGGCTGAAGCCGCTGGCGTCGGCCTGTCCGCGCAGCGAGATGGCGAACAGCTGCAGGCCCGCCACCCAGCCCTCGGTAGCGGCATGCACCTGCTGCACCTGCGCCGGGGTGAGGGAGCAGGGGGCATGATGGCGCAGGAAATGTTCGCCCTCCGCGGGGACGAAACGCAGCTCGGCAGCATCCAGCACCACCAGCTGATCCTCGGCGCGCAGCCGGCTCAGGGGCAGCGGCGGTTCGCCGCGGCTGGCGATGATCAGCTGCAGATTGGCCGGAGCGTGCAGCAGCAGCCGGCTCACGGCCTCGTGAATGGCCGGATTGGCGAGGCGTTGATAATCATCCAGGATCAGTACGATCTGCCGCCCCAGAGTGGCTAGATCGTTGATCAGGCTGGCAATGACGGCCTTGACCGGCACCGGCGTGCCCGGTTCCTGGAACAGGCGGGGCGCGCCGAGTGCACCTCTCGCGGCCTCACCCAGCGTCGCCGCTACGTAGGCCAGGAATTGGCTGGGCTCGTCGTCCTCCTCGTCCAAGCTCAGCCAGGCGACCGGGATGCCGCGTTCCAGCAGGACCTGCCGCCATTGGGCAAGCAGCGTGGTCTTGCCGAAGCCGGCCGCCGCCCGCAGCAGGGTCAGACGGCGCTGCAGACCTAGCTCCAGCAGCGGATACAAACGATCGCGGGGCACCAACGGCCCGGCGTAGTGGGGCGGCCCCAGCTTGGTACTGATGAGAGGGTGGGGCCAGGGTGGCAGCCAACCATCCGCTGAGGTGGGCAGGGATACGCTGTTGCGAGCCACGTCGTCCTGTGCGTCGTGCAGTGCTGTGTCGTGATCGGTATGGCTTAAGAAACTTATAGAGCGGTACGGGCAAAAGCAACGGTCGGCCCGGACCGGGAGCGGCTCACTGCGTGCGCCTGACGGTCAGGGTCAGCAGCGCCTCCTCGGAGAGGCCATGACCGACGCACAGGCCAAAGCGTTCCCAGCGGAAGGTCTCGAACGATACCCACTCGCCGTTGAAACGGATCTTGCGGGTCCAGGCGCACATGGTGAGCAGGTTGTCGGTAGCGGTCTCGGCAGAGGCGGAGAGAGCGTCCTGTTCGCGGGCGATCCGATGACGGCTCTGGGCGGGATCAAGTCGGGATCCGTTCCACCGGCGCGGCGAACAGATAGCCCACGCCGCGCACCGTCTTGATCAACTGCGGCTGGTTGGGGTCGGCCTCCAGCTTGTGCCGCAGCCGGCTGATCTGCACATCGATGCTGCGATCGAAGGGCGTGGCCTGGCGATGGTGGATGAGCGTCATCAGATGGTCGCGGCTCAGCACCCGCTGGGGGTTGTGCAGAAAGATGCTGAGCAGGTCGAATTCCCCGCTGGTCAGGGTCACCGGCCGGCCGTCGGCGGCCAACACCTGGCGGCTGCCCAGGTGGACGCGCCAGCCGGCGAAGCTCAGTGCCGGGGGGGCGGCATGGGTGGCATTGGCCGGTACGGCGTGCAGGCGGCGCAGCACGCTGCGCACCCGGGCCAGCAACTCGCGTAGATCGAAGGGCTTGACCACGTAATCGTCGGCCCCCACCTCCAGGCCGACGATGCGGTCCACGGTCTTGCCTCGGCCGGTGAGGATGATGATGCCGAGCGCATGATGCTCGCGCAGGTAGCGGGCCAGGGACAGGCCATCCTCACCGGGCAGGCCCAGATCCAGCAGCACCAGATCGACCGGATGCTGCGCCAGGAAACGGCGCATGGCCTCGCCATCCAGAACGGCATCGACCATATACCCCTGCTGGCTGAAGTAGCTGCGGATCAGTTTGCCGATATCGGCCTCGTCATCGACGACAAGCAGGCGACTCGCGTGACTCATGCTTGTTCTTCCATGCAGCGCCCATTGGTGAAGCACATTACCTTCGGACGGAGAAAGCTTCCGACCCGTTGCTCCGCTCGTTGTGGCTATCTCAAATCTACAATATGTGGCAGGAACGTTGGGTGTCCTGATGGGGTTGGTCACAACGCGCTCACCGTCTCGCTTGCCGCTCGGCACGTCCCCATGTACCTTTCCACCATTTTTCACGGCCGATCGAACGGACCCGCTCATGATCCCCAACTTCCTGGATTTCGAGAAACCCATCGCCGAGCTGGAGGCCAAGCTGGACGAGCTGCGCAAGCTCTGTGACGACAAGGACATCAACATCAGCGAGGAGATGGCGCGGCTGGAGGCCAAGAGCAAGGAACTGACCGAAAGCATCTTCTCCAAGCTCACCTCCTGGCAGATCTCCCAGATCGCCCGTCATCCCCAGCGCCCCTATACCCTGGACTACGTGGAGCGCATCTTCAGCGACTTCCAGGAACTGCACGGCGACCGTGCCTTCGCCGACGATCCGGCCATCGTCGGCGGTCCGGCGCGGCTGGAAGGGCGGGCGGTGATGGTGATCGGCCACCAGAAGGGGCGCGACACCAAGGAGAAGCTCAGGCGCAACTTCGGCATGCCGCGTCCCGAGGGCTATCGCAAGGCGCTGCGTCTGATGAAACTGGCCGAGCGCTTCAAGATGCCGGTGCTGACCTTCATCGACACCCCCGGCGCCTACCCCGGCATCGGCGCCGAGGAGCGCGGCCAGAGCGAGGCCATCGCCCGCAACCTGCTGGAGATGTCCCAGCTCAAGGTGCCGGTCGTGTGTACGGTAATCGGCGAGGGCGGCTCCGGCGGGGCACTGGCCATCGGCGTCGGCGACCGTATCCTCATGCTCCAGTACAGCACCTACTCGGTGATCTCCCCGGAGGGTTGCGCCTCCATTCTCTGGAAGAGCGCCGACAAGGCGGCCGAGGCTGCCGAGGCCATGGGCATCACCTCCGACCGGCTGAAGAAGCTGGGGCTGATCGATGAGGTCATCCAGGAACCCCTGGGCGGCGCCCACCGTGACGCGGCGCAACTGGCCGAGCGCCTGAAGACGGCGCTGCTGGCCCATCTCGCCGAACTCGACGCCCTGCCCCTGGAGGTGCTGCTGGAGCGGCGCTACGAACGGCTGCTGGGCTATGGGATGTTCAAGGAGTAGGGCATGCTGCGCTCGCGGGGGAAGAGGGTGTAATTCTGCCGCGGTATGACCAGCTTCCTCGATGCTCTTCAGACCCTGCTCACTCGCCACCCCGAGGTCCGCCGCCTCTGGGTGGCCTACAGCGGCGGCGTCGATTCCCACGCGCTGCTGCACCTGCTGGCCCAGCACCGTCATGAACTGACGGGGCGCGAGTTGCGCGCCGTCCACGTCCATCACGGCCTGCAAGCCGCCGCCGACGCCTGGGTCGAGCACTGCACCGCAGTCTGCAGCCAGCTTGGCGTAGCGCTGACCGTCCGCTATGTGGACGCCCGTCCGCTGCCCGGCGCCAGCCCCGAGGCGGTGGCGCGGCAGGCCCGGTACGGGGCGTTGCGCGGCCTGCTGGAGCCGGGCGATGCTCTGCTCACCGCCCATCACCAGGACGACCAGGCCGAGACCGTGCTGCTCGCCCTGCTGCGCGGTGCCGGCCCGGCCGGGCTGGCGGCCATGCCCGAGGTAGCGCCGCTGGGAGCGGGGCTGCTGCTGCGCCCGCTGCTGGGGGTGCGGCGCGCCGCCATTCTCGACTATGCCCGCCGTCACGGCCTGACCTGGGTGGACGATCCGAGCAATGCCAGCCTGCATCTCGACCGCAACCGCTTGCGCCATGAGATCCTGCCCCGGCTGCGGCAGCGCTGGCCCGAGGCGGGGGCGACTCTGGCCCGCAGCGCCCGACTCTGTGCCGAAGCCGCCGCGGCTCTGGAGGAGCTGGCGGCCGCCGACCTGGCCGGCATCGCCGGCGCCGCACCCGATAGCCTGCCGATTCCGGCGCTGCTCGCCCTGAGCGCGCCGCGCCGGCGCAACCTGCTGCGTCACTGGCTGAAGACCCGCGGCCTGCCGCCGCCTTCCGAGGCGCAGTTGCAGCGGCTACTGTGCGATGCCCTGGAATCCCCCCGCGACCGCGAGCCGCTGATCCACTGGCCGGGCGCCGAGGTGCGCCGTTATCGCGACCGGCTCTATGCCAGCGCGCCCCTACCGCCCCATGACCCCGGCCGGCGCTGGTCCTGGAGCGATCCGCGCCAGCCCCTGCTCCTGCCCGGGCTGGGAAGGCTGTGTCTGGAGCCCGTCGTGGGGCAGGGGCTGAGCGTCAGGCGGTTGGCTGGCCGGGCGCTCAGCGTCGCTTTCCGCCAGGGTGGGGAGCGCTTCCGCCCGGTCGGGCGCGCCCATGGCCAGGAGCTGAAGAAGTTGCTGCAAGAGGCCGCGATCCCACCCTGGCAGCGCGAGCGGCTGCCGCTGCTGTGGGCCGATGGCGAGCTGGTGTGGGTCAGCGGCCTGGGGCCGGCCGCCGGCTGGACGGCCGCGGCGGGCGAGGCAGGGTGGCTCGCGGCATGGCAAAAAGAGTCGCCATCTGGTAACTTCTAGTGCCTTCCAGAACCACCCGACTCATTCTCTCTCCATGACCCGATTCATCTTCATCACCGGCGGTGTCGTGTCCTCGTTGGGCAAAGGCATCGCCGCCGCCTCCTTGGCCGCGATTCTGGAAGCGCGCGGGCTCAAGGTCACCATGATCAAGCTCGATCCCTACATCAACGTCGATCCGGGCACCATGAGCCCGTTCCAACACGGCGAGGTGTTCGTCACCGAGGACGGTGCCGAGACCGACCTGGACCTGGGTCATTACGAGCGTTTCGTGCGCATGACCGCATCGAAGCGCAACAACTTCACCGCCGGGCGCATCTACGAGAACGTCATCCGCAAGGAACGCCGCGGCGACTACCTGGGCGGCACGGTACAGGTGATTCCCCACATCACCGACGAGATCAAGCGCTGCATCCGCCTCGGCGCCGGGGATGCCGACATCGCCATGGTGGAGATCGGCGGCACGGTGGGCGACATCGAGTCGCTGCCTTTCCTCGAAGCGATCCGCCAGCTCGGCGTGGAACTCGGCCATGACCGTTCCCTGTTCATGCACCTGACCCTGGTGCCTTACATCAAGTCTGCCGGCGAACTCAAGACCAAGCCCACCCAGCATTCGGTCAAGGAGTTGCGCTCCATCGGCATCCAGCCGGATATCCTGGTGTGCCGCTGCGAGCGCGAGATTCCGCCGGAGGAACGGCGCAAGATCGCGCTGTTCACCAACGTCGAGCCGAGCGCGGTGATCGCCGCCCCGGACGCCGACACCATCTACCGCATCCCCATGCTGCTGCACACCCAGGGGCTCGACGAGATTGTCTGCCGCAAGCTCGGCATCGCGGCGCCGCCGGCCGATTTGTCGGAGTGGCAGCGGGTGGTGGAGGCCATCGAGCATCCCGAGCACGAGGTCCACATCGCCATGGTCGGCAAGTACGTGGATCTCACCGACGCCTACAAGTCGCTCAACGAGGCGCTGCTGCACGCCGGCATCCATACCCGCACCAAGGTCCATATCCACTATATCGACTCCGAGGAGATCGAGCGCGAGGGCATCCACTGCCTGGAGGGAATGGATGCCATCCTGGTACCGGGCGGCTTCGGCGAGCGCGGCGTGGAGGGCAAGATCGCCGCGGTCCGCTTCGCCCGCGAGCGCAAGGTGCCGTATCTCGGCATCTGCCTGGGGATGCAGGTGGCCACCATCGAGTTCGCCCGCAACGTGGCCCACCTGGAAGGAGCCAACAGCACCGAGTTCCGCCGTGATACCCCACATCCGGTGATCGCACTGATCACCGAATGGACCACCGGCGAGGGCAAGGTGGAGAAGCGCAGCGAGAGCTCCGATCTGGGCGGCACCATGCGCCTCGGCGCCCAGTCGTGCCGGCTGGAGCCGGGCTCGCTGGCGCACAAGGTATACGGCACCCAGGTGATCAGCGAGCGCCACCGTCACCGCTACGAGTTCAACAACGGCTATCTCAATGTGCTGCGCCAGGCCGGGCTGCGCTTCTCCGGCTGGTCCCTGGACGGCGAGCTGGTGGAGTTCATCGAACTGCCCGGCCATCCCTGGTTTCTGGCCTGCCAGTGCCACCCCGAGTTCACCTCCACGCCGCGCGACGGCCATCCCCTGTTCAAGGCCTTCGTGCAGGCCGCCCTGGGCTATCGGGAGGGACGGCTGTGATGCGGCTCTGCGGTTTCGAGGTGGGGCTGGAGCGGCCCCTGTTTCTGATCGCCGGTCCCTGCGTGATCGAGTCCGAGCAACTGGCCCTGGATAGCGCCGGGCAGCTCAAGGAGATGACCGCTCGCCTGGGCATGCCCTTCATCTACAAATCCAGCTTCGACAAGGCCAACCGCTCCTCGTTGCAGAGCTTCCGCGGCCTGGGGCTGGAGGAGGGGCTGCGCATCCTGGCCGAGGTCAAGCGCCAGATCGGCGTGCCGGTACTCACCGACGTGCACGAGGACACCCCCTTGGAGGAGGTGGCCGAGGTGGTGGACGTGCTGCAGACACCGGCTTTCCTCTGTCGCCAGACCAATTTCATCCAGAACGTGGCCCGCCAGGGCCGGCCGGTGAACATCAAGAAGGGCCAGTTCCTCGCCCCCTGGGATATGGCCAACGTGGTGGACAAGGCCCGCGCCGTGGGCAACGAGCAGATCATGGTCTGCGAGCGCGGCGTCTCCTTCGGCTACAACAACCTGGTCTCCGACATGCGCGCGCTGGCGGTGATGCGCGCCACCGGCTGCCCGGTGGTGTTCGATGCCACCCACTCGGTGCAACTGCCGGGCGGGCAGGGTCACGCCTCCGGGGGGCAGCGCGAGTTCGTGCCGGTGCTGGCCCGCGCCGCGGTGGCCGCCGGCGTGGCCGGACTGTTCATGGAAACCCACCCCGAACCGGACAAGGCACTGTCCGACGGCCCCAATGCCTGGCCGCTGGGGCGCATGGCCGAGTTGCTGGAGACGCTCCAGGCCCTGGATGCGGTGGTCAAGCGCTCGGCCCTGCTGGAGCACGATCTCTGAGGCACTTCACTACGAGGAGCGAATACGCGATGTCTGCGATCAAGTCGATTCACGGCCGGGAGATCCTGGACTCCCGCGGCAACCCCACGGTGGCTGTGGAGGTGGTGCTGGAGTCCGGCGCCAGTGGCTATGCGGCGGTGCCCTCGGGTGCCTCCACCGGCACCCGTGAAGCGGTGGAGCTGCGCGACGGCGATCCCAAGCGTTACCTCGGCAAGGGCGTGCTCAAAGCCGTGGCCAACGTCAACGGCGAGATCCTCCGGGCGCTCAAAGGCATGGATGCTGCCGATCTGAAGGCACTGGACCGGCGCATGATCGAGCTGGACGGCACTCCCAACAAGGGCCGCCTGGGTGCCAACGCCATTCTCGGCGTGTCCCTGGCCGCTGCCCGCGCCGCCGCCGCCGAGGCCGGTCTGCCGCTGTACCGGCACCTCAATCCCAACGGCCCGTTCGAGCTGCCGGTGCCGATGATGAACATCCTCAACGGCGGTGCCCACGCCGACAACTCCGTGGACCTGCAGGAGTTCATGGTGATGCCGGTGGGCGCCCCCACCTTCGCCGAGGCGCTGCGCTATGGCACCGAGATCTTCCACGCTCTGAAGAAGGTGCTGGCGGGCCGTGGCTTGTCCACCGCGGTGGGCGACGAGGGCGGCTTCGCCCCCAATTTGCCTTCCAACGAGGCCGCCCTGGAGGTGGTCATGGAGGCCATCGCCAAGGCCGGCTACAGCGCGGGCAAGGATGTGTTCCTGGCCCTCGACGTGGCCAGCTCCGAGTTTTACAAAGACGGTCGCTACCATCTCGAGGCCGAGGGCAAGTCCTTCTCCTCGGAGGAGTTCGCCGGCTGGCTGGCGGACTGGGTGAGCCGCTACCCCATCATCTCCATCGAGGACGGCATGGCCGAAGGCGACTGGGAGGGCTGGGCGCACCTGACCCGGCTGCTCGGCAACAAGGTGCAGCTGGTCGGCGACGACCTATTCGTCACCAATACCAGCATCCTGCGCGAAGGCATCGAGAAGGGGATCGCTAATTCCATTCTCATCAAATTCAACCAGATCGGCACCCTGAGCGAGACCCTGGAGGCCATCGACATGGCGGTGGATGCCGGCTACAGCGCCGTGGTCTCGCACCGCTCCGGCGAGACCGAGGACACCACCATCGCCGACCTGGCCGTGGCCACTCGCGCCAACCAGATCAAGACCGGTTCGCTGAGCCGCTCCGATCGCGTGGCCAAGTACAACCGCCTGCTGGTGATCGAGGAGGAACTGGGTACGGCCGCCCGCTACGCCGGGCGCGGCGCCTTCCCGCGGCTCGCCAAGTGAGCCGCCACGGCAGACCCACCGCTCCCAAGAGGCCATGAGGGCGCAGCCGAGATGCGTGTCCTGCTCGTGGCCCTGCTCGCTCTTCTGGCCTTCCTCGGCTATCTGCTGTGGTTCAATCCGAATACCGGCCTCGAGCAGGTGCGGGGTCTGGAGCGGCAGATCAAGGCCCAGCAAGCCGAGAACGCGCGCCTGGAGGAGCGCAACCGGGCGCTCGAGGCCGAAGTGAAGAGCCTCAAAGAAGACCTGGACGCCATCGAGGAGCGCGCGCGTGTCGAACTGGGCATGATCCGCCAGGACGAGACCTTCTACCACATCCTGGAGCAGGGGGTGGCCGCGCCGCTGCCCGAATCTCCGCCGCCGGCGCTGGCGCCGTCCGCCGCTCCCGCCGGCGCTGCACCGTCCAGGGCGCCGACGCCATGAGCCGACCCCGCCACTGGGCAGTGGTGCCCGCCGCCGGGGTCGGCAAGCGCATGCAAGCTGCCCGACCCAAGCAATACTTACGGCTGGCCGGACGGACGGTGATCGAGCACACGCTGCACACGCTGCTGGCCCATCCGCGCATCGCCGGTGTGGTGGTGGCAGTGGCCGCGGACGACCCGTACTGGCCGGCGCAGCGGCTTGCCGCCGGCAAGCCGCTGCTCACCGCGCCCGGGGGGACGGAGCGCTGTCATTCGGTGGCCAACGCTCTGGCCCGGCTGGCCGGGCTGGCCGCGGCCGACGACTGGGTGCTGGTGCACGACGCTGCGCGGCCCTGTCTGCGCCACGAGGACCTGGACCGCCTGCTGGATACCCTGGCCGACGACGCGGTGGGGGGCCTGTTGGCGGTGCCGGTGCGCGATACCCTGAAACAGGCCGATGCGGCGGAGCGGGTGACCGCCACCGTGGACCGCAGCCGTCTGTGGCATGCCCTGACCCCGCAGATGTTCCGCTACGGCCTGCTGCGCCGCGCCCTGGACAGCGCGCTGGCGGCAGGCATTCTGGTTACCGACGAGGCCGCCGCCGTCGAGGCCCTGGGCCTGGCGCCCAGACTAGTGGAGGGGCGAGCCGACAACCTCAAGATCACCCGGCCCGAGGATCTGGCGTTGGCCGAGTTTTTCATGGCCAAAGCCGATCCCGACGAGCGAAACGAGTCAACCATGCGTATCGGTCACGGTTTCGACGTGCACGCCTTCGGCCCCGGTGAGTTCATCACCCTGGGCGGGGTGCGCATTCCCCATGCCCAGGGGCTGCTGGCTCATTCCGACGGCGACGTGCTGATCCATGCCCTGTGCGATGCCCTGCTCGGGGCGGCGGCGCTGGGCGATATCGGCCGTCATTTTCCGGATAGTGATGCCACGTACCAGGGCGCCGACAGCCGCGTGCTGCTGCGCCATGTGGTGACCCTGCTCGAGGGCAAGAGGCTGCGGGTAGGCAACGTCGATGCCACCATCATTGCCCAGGCACCCAAGATGGCGCCCCATGTCGAGGCCATGCGCGCCAATCTGGCGGACGATCTGCGAGTCGAGCTCGGGGCGGTCAATGTCAAGGCCACCACCACCGAGCGCCTGGGCTACATCGGCCGCGGCGAGGGCATCGCGGTGCACGCCGTGGCACTGCTGCTACCGTCATGACGAGGCCCCTGGAACCACCGCGCGCCTTCGGCGCACCGCCATTGCGCGGCCGTATCCGTGTCCAAGCGGAGGATTTCCAAGTCATCGAGGAGCTCGGCTTCGAGCCCGCAGGGGAAGGCGAGCACGCCTGGCTGTGGGTGCGCAAGCGCAGCGCCAACACCGACTGGGTGGCGCGGCAACTGGCGGCCTACGCCGGGGTGCCGCCCAGCGCGGTGAGCTACGCCGGACTCAAGGACCGCCACGCCGTCACCGAGCAGTGGTTTTCGGTGCACCTGCCCGGCCGCCCCGATCCCGACTGGTCGGCGCTGGCGCTGGAGGGTGTAGCGGTGCTGCGCGCCACCCGCCATCGCCGCAAGCTCAAGCGCGGTGCGCTGGCCGGCAACCGCTTCCGCCTCGTGGTGCGCGAATTCGAAGGCCCGCGCGACGCGCTCCCCGGCCGCTTGGCGCAAGCGGCGCAGCGCGGGGTGCCGAACTATTTCGGTGAGCAGCGCTTCGGTCACGCCAACCTGCAACGGGCGGCGGCGCTGTTTCGTGGGGAATTGCAGGTGTGCGACCGCCACCAACGCGGCCTTTATCTGTCGGCAGCCCGTGCGGAGCTATTCAATCGCGTGCTGGCGCGGCGGGTGGAGCAGGGTAGCTGGGATCGCCTGCTGCCGGGCGAGCTGGCCATGCTCGACGGCAGCCGTAGCGTGTTCCTGGTGGAACACGCCGACGACGAGCTGCAGCGGCGTCTGCTGGAGATGGACCTCCATCCCAGCGGTCCGCTCTGGGGTCGGGGCGAACCGGCCACCCGGGACGAGGTGCTGGCTCTGGAACGGGCTGTGGCGGCGGAGCTGCCGCTATTCGCCGCGGGTCTGGCGGCCGCCGGTTTGGAGCAAGAGCGGCGGGCGCTGCGACTGCCGGTGCGGGAGGCGGCGCTGGAAT
>DATLYF010000002.1:0-17741 GCA_035575095.1 Candidatus Competibacteraceae bacterium | reverse complement strand
ATAGTCATCGGTCTCGGCGACCAGGGCGGGCTTGCAGGCGAAGGCATCGCGGACCAGCGCCAGCTTGTCGCCGGTGCCGATCAGCAGCGTGTAGAAGCCATCCAGCACCGCAAAGCCCGAGGTCAGCGCCGTCTCCAGCGTGTCGCCGTCGCGCATGCGCCACTCGATGTAGCGGCAGGCGGCCTCGGTGTCATTGTCGGTCTCGAAGGCGATGCCCTTGCGCTGCAGGCTGCGGCGCAGGCTGCGGGGGTTGGACAGCGAGCCGTTGTGCACCAGGCAGAAGTCCTCGCCGGCGGTAAACGGATGGGCATGGGCCGGGGTGATGGCCGATTCGGTTGCCATGCGCGTATGGCCGATGGCATGGCTGCCTTGGAGCCCGGCGAAGCCGTAGCGCTCGGCGATCGCCGCCGGCCGGCCGGTGTCCTTGTAGATGTCGATGCGCTGGCCGGCCGACAGCAGGTACACGCCCGGCGCCTGCTCGCGCAGCCACGCCTTCAGCTCGCCGGGCTCGGCATCGAGGTACAGCCGGGCGTGGCGGCCCTGGATCTCGAGGTCGCGCACCGGACCGAAGGCCATGGCGAGCGACTCGACCAGCGCCCGCCAGGCATAATCGTGGGCGTTGGCGAATAGGTTGAATTTGCGCCCCGCGTCGCGCTCGGCGAACACGGCGAGCCCCGCCGAGTCCGGGCCGCGCTCGGTCATGCTCTCCAGCATCGGCACCACCAGGTGACCGAGCCGGGGCCTGAGCGCCGGGTTTTTGATCAGTAATCCGACGATTCCGCACATTGCTTCGGCTCCTTTCGCGATCAGAAGAACTCCAGGTAGCGCTGCAGCTCCCAGTCGGAGACGTGGCGCTGGTACTCGATCCATTCCATGCGCTTGAGCTTGATGAACTCGGCGATGAACTCGGCGCCGAGCTGCTCGGCGAACAGCGAGTCGGCCTCGAGCGCCTCGATCGCCTGCAGCAGGCTTTGCGGCAGCGTGCCGATGCCCAGCGCCTCGAGCTCGGCCGGCGTCTGCTCGTAGTGGTTGAAATTGTGCGGCCGGCCCGGGTCGAGCTCGCGCTCGATGCCGTCGAGGCCGGCGACGATCGCCGCGGCGATGGCCAGGTACGGGTTGCAGCCGGTGTCGGGCAGGCGCAGTTCGATACGCCCGTAGGGTACGCGCACCATCGAGGTGCGATTGTTGTTGCCATAGGAGATATAGGCCGGCGCCCAGGCCGCGCCCGACAGCGAGCGGCCCACCACCAGGCGCTTGTAGGAATTGACAGTCGGCGCCATCAGCGCGCACATCGCCCGGGCGTGGTGCAGCAGACCGCCGAGGAAGTGATAGGCCAGCTTCGACAGACCCATGCCGTGGCGATCGTTGTGATCGAGGAACAGGTTCTTGCTCTGGGCGCTGGCGAGCGACATGTGGATGTGCATGCCGTTGCCGGCGCGATTGGCGAAGGGCTTGGGCATGAACGAGCAGATCAGGCCGAGCTGGTTGGCGACCTCGCCGCCGGCCATGCGCACGAACACGAAGCGGTCGGCCGAGTTCATTGCATCCGAGTAGGTGTAATTGATCTCGAACTGGCCGTTGGCGTCCTCGTGGTCGATCTGGTAGACGTCGAAGCCGGAGGCTTGCAGCACCTCGGTGAAGCGTTCGAGAAATTGGCGACTGCGTGACAGGCCCTTGTAGTCGTAGCAGGGCTTGTCGAGCACGTCGCTGCCGTCGGCAGGTTTGATCTCGCCGCTGTCGGTGCGCCGCAGCAGGCTGAACTCGGGCTCGAGCCCGGTGTTTAGCGTCCAGCCGCGCGCGCTCAAGCGCTCGATCTGCCCGGCCAGGATGTTGCGCGTGCAATAGGGGTAGGGCTCGCCGTTGACGTAACCGTTGCAGACGATGCGGGCATAGCCCGGCTGCCACGGCACCAGCGACAGCGTCGACAGATCGCCGCGCGCCATGTAGTCGGGACCGTTCGGCTCCATCCCCAGACCCCACACGGCGAAGCCGGCGAAGCCGGCGCCGTCCTCGACCACCATGTCGAGGTGCTGTACCGGAACCGCCTTGGTCTTGGCCGCGCCATGGATGTCCACGAACTGAGCGAGCAGGTACTTGACCCCAGCCTGCTTCAGGAACGCCTTGGCTTCGCCGAGCGTGGTCGGCTGATCCACGGCTCCGCCCAGGTTACCTTCGTCGATGATGTTCAGTTTCATTGGTGCCTCCTGGTGGTTCCCCGCCCGCGGGGAAGGGGTGGTAAGGCTCTCGTGTCGGGGGCTCGCTCAGGCGCTCTGCCGCAGCGCCCAGAAGTCCTTGAAGCCGATCACGCCGCCGCCGGCCTCGGCGACGATGCCGAGCAGCGTCTCGAACAGGTATTCGCCGTAACTGGGATCGCAGCCGATGCGCAGATACGGGATGCGGCCGCCACCCGGGCGGAGCCAGCAGCCGACGCCGATCATGTTGGCGTAGACGATGTCGTCGGGGCCGGCCTTGGTGAAGTCGAAGGAACAGGTCTGCAACAGCACGTCGCGCAGCGCCGCGCCGCCGAGGGCCAGCTCCTGGTCGTCGCGGGGCAGCGCCAGCACGCCGTCGGCCTCCTCGGGCAGCGCAGCCGTGGTGCGGCCCTCGGGGCCGTCGACCAACAGGAACTCGCGCGCGCCGGTGCGGGCGATGAAGGCGCCGCCGTCGAGCTCGCGGCAACCGAAATAGCGCTCGGGCACGGCGATGCCGTGCGCGGCCAGCCACGCGGCGGCGCGGGCGCCGCGCACCAGCCGCCGCGGCAGCGCGCTCAGGTCGACGATGAAGGTGGCAGGTAGCGCCGGCGCGCTCAGCGGCAGCGGCATGCCGTGGATCGTGCCCCAGGGCAGCGGCTGCTTCAGCAGCAGGTGGTGGGCGGGCGATTGGCGGTTCATGCAGCGACCTCCTTGAGGCTGGCGGCGAACTGCTGGCGCTCGTTCTGCGGGTCGTAGAACGGCACCGGGACCACGCTGACCGGCAGCAGCACGCCGCCGTCGACGCGGATGGTGAAGCTGCCGCCGGCGGCGGCGAGGTGCTGCTCGACCATCGCCAGGCCGATGTGGCAGCCCAGCGTCGGGCTGAAGGCGCTGCTAGTGACGCGCCCGGCGATGTTGCCGCCGTCGATCACCAGGTGACACTCCTTGGGCAGCGGCCCGACGTGGTGCGCTGGCAGCGCGAAGCCGACCAGCCGGCGGGCGGTGCGCTCCTTGAGGATCTGCAGGCTGCGCTTGCCGACGAAGAACGGTTTCTTGGCATGCACTGCCCAGTCCAGCGCGGCCTCGAACGGGGTGGTGAGACCATCGGTGTCCTGGCCGACGATGATGTGACCCTTCTCCAGGCGCAGCACGCGCTGCGCCTCGACGCCGAATGGGGCGATGCCATGCGCGCTGCCGGCCTTCATCAGCTGCTCCCAGACGTGGCGCGCCTGGCTCGCCGGGACGTGGATCTCGTAGCCGAGCTCGCCGACGAAACCGACGCGCATCAACAGCGCCGGCACCCCGGCGACGTGGCCGCGACGCACGCCGAGGAAGGGAAAGGCATCCGGCGCCAGGTCGAGCTCGGTGAGCGCGGCGAGCACTTCGCGGGCCCTGGGACCGGCCAGATTCATGGCGCCGAGGCGGCCGGTGCGGTCGATCAGGTCCACCTCCAGCCCCCATTCGGCGAGGTGGCGCTGCATTTCGCGCAGCATCGCCCCGGCGTTGCCGCTGGTGGTGGTGACGTAGAAGCGCTGCGGGCCGAGGCGCGCGGCGATGCCATCGTCGATCACCACGCCGGATTCGTCGACCATCAGCGTGTAGCGGGTCATGCCCTCCTTGAGGTTGCCGATGCGCAGCGTGTAGAGCCGGTCGAGAAACTCGGCGGCATCGCGGCCGAAGACCTCGATCTTGCCCAGCGTCGAGACGTCGATCAGGCCGACGCGCTGGCGCACCGCCTCGACCTCGCGGCGCAGCGCCGCGCTCAGCCCGTCCCAGCCGTAGTACTGCGGGCGCAGCCAGTCGCCGGCCTCCATGAAATGCACGCCGTACTCCTGGTGCCAGGCATGCAGCGGGCTGCGGCGCTCGGGGCGGAAGCGGCGCCCGGCCAGATGCTTGAGCGGCACCGGATGGAAGAAGGGGCGGGCGGTGGTGGTGCCGGTGGCGTCGATGCTGCGCCCGGTGGCGCGGGCCAGGATGCGGATCGCATTCATGTTGGAATGCTTGCCCTGGCTCGGTCCCATGCCGACGGTCGAGTAGCGCTTGAGCAGCTCGATGTTGTCGAAGCCCTCGCGGGCGGCATTCTCCAGATCGGCGAGCTGCAGGTCTTCGTCGAAATCGACGAAATTCTTGCCCTTGGGATGGGAGAAGATCGGATAGGGATGCGAGTGCGCCTGCGCGGCGCGCGCCGGGCGGGCCGCCGGCGGTGCGGCCAGGCCCAGAAAGGCGGCGGCCTCGAGCCCGGCGGCGCGGCCATCGAGGATGCGCTCTGCGAGCGCGAACACGCCGTTGACGCGGCCTGCGGCGTATACCCCGGCGGGCAGTTCGAGCGGCACGAACTGACCCGGCGGCGCGGCATAGCCGAAGCGCGCGCCGGCCTGGTACAGCAGCGCCGCGGCCGGCGCCCAGCCGACGCTCATCAGCAGCCCGTCACAGGCGATGGTCTGCGCGCTGTCCGGCCGCGGGCGGCCCTCGGCATCGAGCGCGCAGATGCGCACTCCGGCCAGCCGCTGGTCCTTGGCCAGTGCCTCGTATACCGTGTGGCGGCCGTGTAGCGTGATACCGGCGGCCTTGACCCTGGCGGCAAGCGCGCCGCGCGGCTCGGCGCTTTCGAGGTCGACGAGCGCGGCGATGGCGATGCCGGCGCTGTGCAGGTCGAGCGCCGCCCGGTAGCCGTCCTCGTTGCCAGCGAGCAGCACCGCGCGTTCGCAGGGCTTGACCGCGTAGCGGTGCAGCAGGCGCTGCGCGGCCGTGGCCAGCATCACGCCGGGCAGATCGTTGTTGCGGAACACCGCTGGCTGCTCGAACACGCCGCCGGCGACGATCACCGCTCTGGCGCGCATCTTGACGATGCCGGCAGGGCGCAGCAGCGGCACCCAGTGGTCGGCGTAATAGCCGATCGCCACGGTTTCGGGCCACCACTCCAGGTTTTCCAGTCGCTCGAGCTTGGCCAGTGCCTCGCGGCGGAAGGCATCGGCCGCGGTGTCGCGCGCGAACTGGTAATCCAGACTGCCGCCGGCGCGCGGATTCTCATCGACCAGCACCACCTGGGCGCCGGCCTCGGCGGCGGCGATCGCCGCGGCCAGGCCCGAGGGACCGGCACCGATCACCAGCACGTCGCAGAAGCCGTAACGCTTTGGCGCGATCTCGCGCGGCCAGCGGGTGTCGAGGGTGCCCAGGCCGGCCAACGCGCGGATCTGCTTCTCCCAGAACGGGAACAGCCGCTTCGGCGTATGGAAGGCCTTGTAGTAGAAGCCCACCGGCAGCAGCGGTGCCAGGTGCTGCAGGAAGCGCCAGCGGTCGCGCGCCAGCCCGCCGCGAGTGTTGGTCGCGCTGTAGGCCTGGCCGTCGGCGATGCGCGTGACGTCGCCGCGGATGTTGGTGGCATCCGCTGTCTGCAGCATGGCGTTGACGTCGTGATTGGCCGCCGACAGCACGCCGCGCGGGCGATGGTACTTGAAGCTGCGGCCGAGCAGCATCTGGCCGTTGGCGAGCAGTGCGCTGGTGACGGTATCGCCGGCGAAGCCGGTGTACTCGCGCCCCTCGAAGCTGAAGCGCAGCGGGCGGTTGCGGTCGATCCATTCGCGCGGTTGCGGGGGCAGCCGCTTATCCGTGGCCATGGTGCACCTCGCTGACGGTCAGGGTGCGCAGGAAGAGGTCGCGCAGCGTGTCGCGCTCGGCGATGAACCAGCTACCGCTCGGCGTGTGGTACCACCACTCGAGCTTGACGCCGGGACTGCCGGCGCGGTTGAAGACGTACTCGGTCCAGGTCTTGTCGTCGACGGCGTCGGGGTCCGGCATGCGGCGGTACGGACCGCCGTAGACGAACTCACTGGCAGGACGGGGACCGATGTGCGGACAGTCGATCAGTTTCATGTTCAATGCCCCACGGAAGCGGCGCCTTTCTCGCCGACCAGACGGAAGCGCTCGAAGCGCGCCAGGTTGAAGGGTTCGATCAGCTCGTGGTCGCGGTCGTGGGCCACGGTCCAGGCCATGGTCTTGCCACTGACCGGGGTCGCCTTGAAGCCCCAGGTGCCCCAGCCGGCATCGAGGTAGAAACCCGCGATCGGGGTGGTACCCATGATCGGCGCGAAGTCCGGAGTCATGTCGGCCATGCCGGCCCATTGCCGCACTACCTTGATGCCGCAGACGAAGGGAAAGAGGTCGAGCATCTTGTCGGCCAGTCCCTCGGTGAAGTCGAAGGTCGAACGCGTCGAGTGCAGCTCGGCCTGGTCGAGCGCAGCGCCCATCACCAACTCGCCGCGCGAGGACTGGCTGACATACACATGCAGGCTGCCGGAGACGATGATGGTGTCCAGCCACGGCTTCATCGGCTCGGTGACGCAGGCCTGCAGCGGGTGGATCACGATCGGTGTGTCCAGCCCCACCATGGCGGTGATGCGCGGCGTCGAGCCGGCGACCATCGACACCACTTTGCGCGTGGCGATGAAGCCGCGCTCGGTCTCCACGCCGGCGACGCGGCCGCCTTCGAGGCGGATGCCGGTGACGCGGGTCTGCTGGTGGATCTCGACGCCGCGGCGGTCGGCGCCGCGGCCGTAGCCCCAGGCCACCGCATCGTGGCGCGCCACCGCGCCGGGGGCGTGGTAGAGCGCGCCGAGCACCGGGTGCTGACCGCCGCAGTCGAGGTCGAGCGCGGGGCAGGCCTCCCGGATGGCCTGGCGGTCGACGAGCTCGCTGGCGATGCCGTAATGCTTGTTGACCTCGGCGCGCCAGCGCGCAGTACGCAGCGCGCTGTCGGAGTGCGCCAGAGTGAAGTGGCCGCGCTCGGAGTAGAAGATGTTGAGGTCGAAGTCCGCGGCCAGGTCCTGGAACAGGCGCACGCTCTCGTCGTAGAAGCGCACACCCTCGGGGGTCAGGTAGTTGGAGCGTACGATGGTCGTGTTGCGGCCGGTATTGCCGCCGCCGATGTAGCCCTGCTCGAGCACCGCGACGTCGGTGATGCCATGGTCGCGCGCCAGATAGTAGGCGCAGGCCAGGCCGTGGCCGCCGCCGCCGATGATCACCACGTCGTAGCTGTCCTTGAGCCGGTCGTGCGCGGTGAAGAAGCGCGGCTCGCGATACTCCTTGCGCAGCGCAAAGCGCAGCAGTCGATGGGGCATGGCAGGGGCTCCTTCAGCAGTCGAACACCACGGTCTTGTTGCCGAGGATCGGCGTTATTTATTGCAGGGAAACATTGTTTATTGTCAGGATAAGTGCTGGCCTTATAAAGTCAATGCACTACACCTCGGGAAACATTTCCCTTTTTCGGGTATCCCTTTTGGGGTAAGAACCACGCGGGCCAGTCGCCGCAGTCATGGGGTATAACGCCATGGTGGAATGCGTCCGGGCCACAGCGGCGAGAACGCCGCTGCCACGTCACTTGTCGCACAGCGTCGGCTTCGACGACGCCCCGTTCGCGCCCGGCCATCGCGGCGATGTGCCGGTGGTGGGTGCGGTGTTCTCTGGACTGCGGCTCGAGGGCGTGCTCAGTGGCAGGGTGCGCCGCGACGGCGCCAATGCGACCCGAGTGCTGGCCGAGCTGGTTGGTCGCTCGCGTTTCGCTGCCCACATCCAGGTGGTGCTGCTGCAGGGTATCGCTATGGCCGGCTTCAACGTCATCGACCTGCACGCCCTGCATCGGCTCTTGCAGCGGCCGGTGCTCGCCATCGCCCGGCGCCAGCCGGATCTTGCCGCGATCCAGCGGGCGCTGCACGGACGCATACCGGGCGGACGGCGCAAATGGGCGCTGATCGAGCGACTGGGGCCGATGGAAGCGGTCGCCGGGTTATTCGTGCAGCGGGCCGGCCTCACGCGGGAGGAGAGCGAAGCCCTGATCCGTGGGCTCGCGGTCAATAGCGCCTTGCCCGAGCCGCTGCGCACGGCGCATTTGATCGCTGCCGGTATCACTCTGGGGCAGAGCAGCCGGCACCGGGCATGAGCATCGATATCAAAGATGACTAGGGCCGGCTGCTGCTCTCCCGGCGCATTTCCCGCCTGATCAGCCCAGCCAGATCCCCTAGCCCCTCGGCCAGCAGTTCAAGGACGTCATCGACGGTGAGAATCCCCACCAGGCTGCCTGAGGCGCTGACCACCGGCATGCGCCGCACCCCCAGGCTGCGCATGCGGTTCAAGGTATCCCACAGACCATCCCCTTCCCGGGCAACGGCAAGCTCAGCGGCCATGATGTCGCCGACGGTGATGCTCTCGGGTGCCACCTCCTGGGCAAGCACCTCGATGACCAGGTCGCGGTCGGTGACGATCCCCACGGGCACCCTGTCCTCGCCGCGCTGCTCCACGATCACCAGATCCCCCACATGGTGGGCACGCATCAGCTTTGCGGCTTCCCGGATATCGGTATTCCTCTGCGCGATCACGACCTCACGATTGCAGTATTCGCCTACGGACATGGCTATGGCTCCTCTGCTCTCGGTTGCATTGACATCCTCCCCGCCGCCACATCACATGATATTGAAGCGCCGATAGTCCATCGCCCGCCGTACCCGTTGCAGGGCGAGATCCAGCGCCGCTTGACGGGGCAGGACACCCTTGTCTTTCACCTGCATGAGCATCGCCTCGGTGTTTTCGCGCACCTTTTCCGCGATCGCCTGCAGGGCCGCGGACTGGGTGGCGCCGCGGTATTCCATGGCCGCGCAGATCACACCGCCGGCATTGGCGACGAAATCGGGTACGACCAGCACGCCCCGCTCGTGCAGGATCCGCTCTGCGCCGGGGGTGAAAGGAATGTTGGCGCCCTGGAGCACGAGCCGGGTCTTCAGCCGCTGCACGTTGTCCTCGTGGATGACGTCGGGGCGGGCCGCCGGGATCCAGATGTCGCTGTCGACGTCGATCACCGCGTCGCGCTCGAGCTTTGCCCCATCGGCGTAGTCGCATACGCTCTTGCCCAGGGCTTTGAGCTGTATCAGTGCTTGCACGTCGATACCCTGCGCATTGTGGATCGTGCCCTGGCTGTCGGAGGCGGCCACCAAGACCGCCCCCTTGGCGGCCAGGAAACGGGCCGCATGGCGGCCGACGGCGCCGAAACCCTGGATCACGATCCGCGCGCCCTGGAGCTGGAGACCGCAGTGACGCACCGCGATCTCGGCGGCGTGCAGCAGGCCCCAGCCGGTGGCACCGATCTCGTCGAGGGGAATGCCGCCGAGAGCGGCGGGCAGTCCCACGGCCCGGCCGATCTCGTCTTTGATCCAGGCCATGCAGCCTTCGTCGGTGCCCATGTCCGGGCCGAAGATATAGTCGGCTTCGTTACGCAGTGCGTGGGCAAGGGCGCGGATCAGGGCCTCCTTGTGCGGCCGCGGCAGGCGCGGATCGCCGTATAGCACGGATTTGCCGCCGCCATGGGGCAGCCCCGCCGCCGCGTTCTTCAAGGTCATGGCGCGGGCCAGGCGAAAGCACTCCTCGGTGCTAACATCGGGCGCCATGCGCAGCCCGCCGATGGACGGGCCGCAGGCAACGTTGTCCACCACCAGCACGGCTTTCAGCCCGCGCGCAGGCTCATGAACATGCACGATCTTGGCCGGCCCCAGTTCGTCGGCGAAGCGGAATTCATCTCCCATCGGCACCCTCCTGACTCGTCTCCTCGCGATGCTCCTCCAAGCCGGTCCTACCTCAAAAGTAGCAGAGCGGTGTCGCTTTCCGGTGCCCCGAAACGGTGATATTTCACAGCCGCCCGTCTATCGAGCCGATATGATCCCGAGCTAGGAGCAGAGCACTCCGCTTGCCCCAGGGAGTGGGAACCCTCCCCGCCTCCTCCGTGGGTGGTAGGGGCCACTCGCCACCCCACCTTCGCCCGCCCTCCGTGGCGGGCTCTTTTATTGTGAGCAAGACCCAATGATGACGTCATATCTGCACGATCCTTGGACCATCGGCATCGACCAGGCCCTCGAGGGCGCGCCGCTGGAGGCCAATCCCTACCGGACCGGAAGTTTGGAATGGACGATCTGGCGCGCGGGCTGGGAGTGGGTGCGGCGCCACTGCGAGCTAGCGCCGGACGAGCGACTGCCGCACATGCCCCTGAGCGCCCGCCACTGACGCCTGACGGCGCGGGCGAACCGCGCGACCGGCGGGGGCTGGGCCGGGAGAGGCGCATGCGCGCAGCAGGAAAGGTACGGCGTGGTTGGAAAAAGAAATGCCCGCCACGGATCATGGTGGACTCGGTGTCTAACTGCGAATCACCGGTCAACTCCCACGCCAGCAGCGGACATTTCCGACTCCGTTCGCCAAGACACGGAGTCTAATAAAAACATAGCAAACCTATCGGAAAAATCCAGGCGCCAGGTCGGGATTGTCAAGTTTTGTGACCGCCGGTGGGCGCCCAACAAAAGGCGGCGGAATTCGCTGAGAATTACAGCAAACGATTAGAGCTGTGCCGTCACAGGTCCGTGCAACTCACAGCCGCCGTCGTCCGTATCCGCGGGCGTGCGACAAGGCTAGCGGCCCCGGCGCACAGGGCCGCCAATCATGACAATCATCGCCTGCTTTTCTCCGCGTATCCTGCTGGCACTGGCACTCATCGGCTGTCAGGGACTCGCCATCGGGACACGAGCCGAGGCAGCGTCGCAGCCTGGCGCGCCGTTGCCCGCATCGATCTGGGCCAAGGTACAGGAGCTGGTGAGCGGGCAGATCGCAAACGTGGCGATACCGTTCATCATTCTGTTGGTGCTGATGATCACGCTGTTGTTGATCCAGGCCAATATTCGCCTCCGGCAGGAGGTGGCGCGGACCAAGGCGGCCAAGGCGGCGCTGACGGACAGCGAGAACCGCTTGCGCTCGCTGTTCGAGCGGCACAGTGCCATGATGCTCCAGATCGATGCCGATACTGGCAAGATTCTCGAAGTCAATCATGCCGCCGAGGTGTTTCATGGGCTTCCGCGGGAGCGCATGATCGGTCTGCCTCTCGGCGATATCACCGCGCTCTCCAGGGAGGACTTCCGCCGCATCTGGTTGCTCGCCATCCGCGGGCAGCAGAACACGTTCGTCGTGCCGCATCGTCTGGCCTCGGGCGAGATCCGCATCGTGGAGGTGCATACCGCTGCGGTGGAGATGGACGGTCACCGGGTCCTGTTCGCCATCATTCACGACGTCACCGATCGCGTCGAAGCGGAGATGCAGCTGGTGCAGCAGGCGAGCCAGGATCCCCTGACCGAGCTGCCCAATCGACGCTTGCTGATGGATCGCCTGAAAGTGGCGCTCAGCCGGCTGGGGCGGGAAGGCGGGGCCGTGGGGCTGCTGTTCATGGACCTGGACGGCTTCAAGGCGGTGAACGATCGCCTGGGCCATGACGCTGGGGATGCCTTGCTGAAGCAGGTCGCGACGCGCCTGCGCGCGGCGCTGCGCGAGTCCGACACGGTAGCCCGGCTGGGCGGGGATGAGTTCGCCATGTTGGTGGCCGGCCGGACCACCGAGGCGGCCCTGATCGGCCTTGCCGGCAAGCTGATCGGGGTGGTGACAGAGCCCTACCGCATCGACGATGAGAGCGTATCGGTTACCGCCAGCATCGGTATCGCCATGGCGCCAGATGACGAGCGGGATGCGGAAGCACTGCTCACCCTGGCCGATCAAGCGATGTACGCCGCCAAACGGCAGGGCAAGAATCGCGCGGTCCGCTGGGCGCCAGGGCTGTGAATTCCGCACATTCCGTAGAAGTCCTTCCAGCCCCGCCTATACTCACTCGCAAGCGTGTGTCTCCGTCTTCCATGGTCGAGGCCCTTCCGCAACGGAACGGGCCTTTTTGATTACTGGGAGCCGTGTCTGGCGGTGTGACAAGAGGAGGACGACGGTATGTCCGAGAACCGTCTCGTACAGGTTATCCCAGGTTCGCTTGCTTGGATGGGCTTCGGCGGAGGGGATCGCCGCAGCCCATCGCATTTCCATCGTCATCTCGTCTTGCCGCCCAGGGAGTGACAAGCACGCCATCGCCACGAAGACCAAGCTGCACCTGGAGTGAACGGGGCGGCCGAGCCTGCCGTCGAGCGCCTACATCGCATTGAGAGCATCCATGCTCCTGGGGTGAGGGATAGCGCATCGAACAACCTGGCCTGAGCCGTAGTGCGGCGCTGGACTATGCTGAATACAAAGCCTCAGCGACCGACGCCATGTCCGCCCGCTATCTGCTCGTCCTGCTCGTCCTGCTCGTCCTGCTCGGCGCGCTGCCCGCGCATGCCCTGCGCTGCGGCACCAATCTGATACAGGAGGGCGATACCATCGCCGAGTTGTTCGCTGTCTGCGGCGAGCCGCGGCTCAGGTGGCGGCAGACCATCGTGTTTCGGATCGAGCAGCCGCCGTTCGCCCGCGAGCAATACATCGATCAGGAAATCTGGCTTTACGTGCCGGGCTCGAGCGATTTCGTGCAGGTGGTGACGATCGAAGATGGCGAGGTGGTGCGCATCGAACATGGCCGCCGCGGGCGCGAGTACGGAGGGCACCGAGAGGCCTGTGAGAGCCCGAGCTTCGGCCCGCAGCCGGGGACCTGGGCGCCCGAGGTGGTGCTGTTCTGCGGGCCGCCCGACGAGCGCCGGCTGATCGAGCGGCGCGCGCTGCCGGTGGCCGGCAGCGCGCAGCTTGCCATCGTCCGCCAGGTGGACGTAGAGGAGTGGCGTTACTATTTTCCGGCCCAGCGCGCTTATGCCAGTCTCAAGTTCGAGAACGGGCGGCTGGTCTGGCTGAGCCTGAAGCAGCTGCGCGACAAGGACTGGCCGGTGCGTTGAGGCGTTAGCGGGTACGCAGGAGCCAGGCCCCGGGCGGCACCTGCCGCGCGAGCCCGTGGCAGTCGCCCGGCGGGGGCTGGTGCCCCGGCGGACGGTCGGGTAACCAGACACGGCACAGGCCCGGCGGGGGCCAGTGGCCAGGGGGCACGTCGATGACCCGCTGCGCATGAGCGTCCGCCTTGCGCTTCCCCTTTTTCTTCCTCTCCTTGTCGGGGCTGCCGGGCACGATGCGGTATCGTTCCATGCCCGGCGGTGGCTGGAAGTCGTCGCGCTGCGGCTCGACAGCCTCTGGTGCCTCCACCAGCGGCTGCGTACGCAGCGCCGTGCCTGGCGCATCGACGCGCGCCTGGAGCTGTTCCGCGAGCTGCCGCTGCGGCCCGGCCGCTGGCTCCATCGGCTGTTGTTGGGCTGGCCGCTGTTCCAGCGGCTGGCGCAGGGTGTCGGCTTGCGCCTGCGCTTGCCGCCGGCGCTCGACCTCCGCTGCCAGTTGCGCCTGCAGATTGGGAGCCGCCGGCGCGGCGGCACCGTCGCCCCGGCGCGCAGCCGCGATCAGCCAGGCGTTGCGTGCGCGCAAGGCCGCATCGGCGCCGGCCAGGTTGTCGGACTTGAGGGCCATGGCCTCGGCCTGTTCATATTGCCCCTGCTGCAGACGGGTCTGTCCCAGGTAATGCCAGGTGGTGGCATTGCCGGGCTCGATACGCAGGGCACGTTCCAGCGTGGCGGCGGCCTGGTCCAGGCGGCCGTTGTCGAGGTCATTGGCGGCGCTTTCCAGAAGCCCGGTCACCGCCCGATTGTCCCGTGGCGGCAGCGGTGGCGGCACGCTCGCTGCCTGGTAGCGGCCGCCGGCCAGTGGTTCAGCGCCGGCAGCGGCGGCTGGGGCGGCGCCGGCCGCACAGGCCAGAACAGCCCCCAGCAGGCCGAGGGTCGTGAGCAAGGGCTTCATCGCATTTGGTTTTGGCGGCGGTTATCAAGTCGTTAGAAACGCATTTATGCGTTGCCAGGGCTGAGCGCAACCTGAACCTGCCCCGTGGGCTGTAGCCGCGAGGGAAGATTGAGACTCACCAGCAGGCGCAAGGAGATGGCCTGGGTAGAGGGCTTGAGGTTCGGGATATACAGATTCGATGGATCACGCCCGGCCGATCGTCGCCGCCAGGGCGTAGAGGCCGAGGGCTGTCAGCACCACCAGGCCGAAGCCGAAATGGATGGCGAGCAGCGGCGCGAGCACGGCGGCGATCACCGAGCTGCAGCCATTCACCCCATAGGCCCAGGGCATGAGGCTCGGGGCCGCGGTCCCGAGCCGCGTCAGGGCGAGCGGGAAAGGCATGCCCATGCAGAAGGCGAGCGGAGCGATCAGAGCCAGCGACAGGACGACCTTGAGCGCCACTGGCAGGCCGGCGAGGGCGGCAAAGAGGGGGCCGAGGGCGAACAGATAGAGGAAGCCGAGGGCCAGGATGCCGCCGACCGCCAGGGGGATACCCTTGCCCGCCGGCAGACGGCCGGAGCAGGCGCTGCCCAGGCCGGCGAACAGCAGGAAGGCGGTGAGCACCACCGCCGCCGCGTACAGGGGGTGGTGCAGGAACTGGATGAAGCGCTGGATGAAGGCCATCTCCAGGAACATGAAGCCTAGGCCGATGGCGGCGAAATAGATCACGACCCGCCCCCGGCCGATACCCTGTCCTGCGGTGAGTCGCAGCGGCAGGAGGATGAGCAGCAGGCTCGCCAGGACCGCCTGCACCAGGGTGGCTACCAGCACCAGGTAACCCCATTCCAGCAGCGGCATCCCGCGCCGTCCGCCCAGGGCAAGGATCTCGGGCAGAGCCTGCCACTTGAAGAACTGGAAGAAATAGGGGCGGTCGTCGGTGGTGGGCGCGATGTCGAATTTGTAGCGGCCGATGAAGGCTTCCCGCTCCGCGCCCAGCAGGGCCCTGGCCCCCTCGAAGAACCAGGGGCGGTCGAGGATGTTGTGGCGGTTCGCCTCCGTTTCGCTCATCCCCGGATACCAGGCAGGGTCGAAGGCGCGCTCGCGGCAGAAGGCCCGCAAGGCTTCGATTTCGCTCGCCGTGAAGACGCCGTTCTTCACCAGCAGGGTGCTGGTCTGCCAGCCACGGATGAGGACGAGCTGCCGGCCCGCTTCCACTACCCCCCGCCGCTCCAGGGCTGCCGCGGCGGTGACGAACAGGCGCAGGGCGTCCCGCGGCGGCAGCCTGACCCAGCGCGTGATGGCCAGCATCCCGTCGGGCGCGAGACGATCCAGATAGTCCGCAAAGGCCTCGATCGTGTACAGGTAGCTCTCCGCCAGGGCATACAGCCCCGCCGAGGTGGCGGCGAAGGAGTCGAGCAGGGCGAGCTGGATCAGATCCCAGTGCTCGGTGCTGCCGGCCACGAAACCACGCGCCTCGGCCACGTGCACGCGGACCTGGGCCAGCGCATAGAGCCCGCCCGCGAAGTCCGCATAGTCCTCCCGCACCAGCCGCACCAGCTGCGGATTCAGCTCCACCGCATCCACCTTTTCTGCATCATGGTAGAGGGCCTGCAGCACCTCAGCCCCGCCGCCGGCGCCGAGGATCAGCACGGTCTGAGGCCGCGCCAGGTGGTAGGGCAGGGCCGAGGTGAGCTGGTCGAGGTAGGCGAGAGCGGCACGCTCGCCGCTATAGCGGGTGATGGCGGTCATGCCCTCGCCGTCGGTGAACACGCCGAGCTGGGGTGGGGGCTCGCTGCCGGCGGCCAGCGCGAGCCCGGGGGCGTGGCGGAAGGGGATGTGGGGGCTCTCCACCACGGTGAGCAGGCCCAGAGGGCTGGAGCGCTCGGCGAGCACCCGTGTGCCCTCGACCAGCAGGGCCTGGCTCAGGGCCTTGTAAGGCGACAGGATGAGTTCCCGCGGCAGGAGCGGCAGCAGCAGCCCCGGCAGCAGGAAAGCGAGGGCAATGCTGCGCGGCCGCATCCCGCTCTCCCACCAGCCCGCGGCAGCGGCAGCCAGCGCCAGCAGGCCCACCAGGCTGAGGGCGGTCATGGGGTGGGCGAGGAAGAGCAGGGCGATGATGCCCAGGCTGCCGAGCCCCGCCCCGAGGAGATCGGCGGCATAGACCCTGGGCACCGCCTCGCCGAAGCGGGCCAGGGCCAGGGCGATGGCACTCGCGGCGCAGAAGAACGGCAGGGCGAGCAACAGGTAAAGGGCGAGCAGGTAGAGAGGCTGCTGCGGATCCCAGGGGAGTTCCTCGGGGTTGAAGGGCAGTTCCTGGGCGAGCAGGAAGCCGCCCACCGCGCTCAGGCCGAACAGCAGCAGGCTGCCCGTGAAGGCGAGCGGGAAGCGCCCGAGCAGGAACCCTCTGGCGAGGGTGAGAAAGGTCCCTGCCGCGCCGTAGCCGAGCAGGGCCAGACTGATCACCATGTAGGCGAAGTGGTGCCACTGGATGATGGAGAAGAGGCGCATCAGCAGCACCTCGTAGCCTAGGGCGGCGGCCGAGGTGAGGAGGATGGCGAGGCGGGGGATCCGCGCGGTTTCAGTCGCCGAGATCACGCAGAGCCGGCTTGTTGGTAGGGCTTCTCTCGATCATCGGTAAAGATACTGCGGCAGCCACAAGCCGATGGCCGGGAACAGGTAGAGCAGGAGCATGGCGACGACCTGAATCACCATAAATGGGATCATCCCGGCGAAGATCTGGTTCAGCGTCACATGCGGCGGTGCGACTCCCTCTTGCCCCCGCCGTACTCGACCCAGGCGAGCAGCATGTTGGCGTCCATGTCCAGCGCGTACTCATGGAAGATATCCTTGGTCGGCCAGGTGCTCTGGAATTTCAGCGTGATCGTCTGCTGGGCCTTGGCGATCATCGGAAAGCCCAACGTGGTCGCCCCGACCGTGGCGGCAGCGGTGGATTGCAGGAAATGGCGACGGGAGAGCCCGGGCTTTTTGTCCCCGTGGAGTCTGCTCATGAATGCCTCCTTCGGTCTGTCGATGAACGGTTGTTGGTTCTGGTGTTATTAGTACTGTAGCGCTGCCTGACCAATCGGCTACGCCGAACGCATGTCGATCCGCCGCAGGACTGTGGGGGTCGTGCTCAATGCCCGCCGGTCAGGGGCACGAAGGCGACGGGAAGGATCTGCCGCAGCCTGAGCTCGCCCGTCGCGTCCTTTTCCACCAGCACCAGCTCCTGCACGGTGAAGCGGCTGCCTACTGGGATGACCATGCGCCCGCCCGGCTTCAGCTGGCGGATGAGGGGCGGGGGAACGTGGCTGGCGGCAGCGGTGACGACGATGGCATCGAAGGGGGCGTGCTCTTCCCAGCCGTAGTAGCCGTCTCCCACCCGCACCGTCACGTTGTCGTAGCCGAGGCGCTGCAGGCGCGCCCGCGCCGACTCCCCCAGGGGACGGATGATCTCGAGGGTGTACACCGCAGCGGCAAGTTCGGCGAGGACCGCCGCCTGATAGCCCGAGCCGGTCCCCACCTCCAGCACTCGGTGCTGGGGTTCCAGGCGCAGCAGGTCGGTCATGATGGCGACGATGGTGGGCTGGGAGATGGTCTGACCGTGGCCGATCGGCAAGGGTCGGTTGGCATAGGCCAGCGACTGCAGGTCGGCAGGGACGAATTCATGCCGCGGCACCCTGGCCAGCGCCGCCATCACCCGTGAATCCAGGGCCTCCTTGTCCAGGTGGCTAGCGGTCTCGCGCACATCCGCCGCGATCTCGCGCAGCATCGCCTCTCTGGCGGCCGCGAAATCGGCAGCCCCCGCGACAAGGGGCAGGAGAACAAGGAGGAGGGCGAGGATGCGCATGGTTTGCTCGGCGCCGTCGAGCCTTCCGAGGCGAGCCGATCAGGTCGAGGAGAGGCGGGTAG
>DATLYF010000001.1:0-12753 GCA_035575095.1 Candidatus Competibacteraceae bacterium | reverse complement strand
GGGAGATCGGCGGCCTGTGCCTGGCCGCCGACGGTGCGGAGTCCCTGCCCGAGGCCGTCATCCGCGTCGGCCTCGGCTACCGCCAGCTGCGCCGGCTGGCGGCCGACGGCGGGGCGGTGCTGCTGGCCGGAGCGCAGCCGCGCCGGGTGGAGGCGGTGCTGGCCGCCCTGCGCGGCGGCCTGGTAGCGGTGCTGGTGAGCGATCCGGGCTTTGCCTGGGCGCTACTGCGACGGCAGGCCGAATCCGCCGCCTGAAGCAACGGGCATCAGTCCCGGCCGAAGCCCTTGCCCAGCCGATCCAGCCCGTCCGGTTCCCGGCCCAGGTAGCGGCGGCCAAAGGTCTCCCAGGCCTCCAGCTTCGACCAGTCGGGCTGCTCCAGCAGACGATCGTCGGCCAGGAACGGGTTGGGGAAGAACACGCTGAGCTGCGGCTCGCCGGCGCCGTTGTAGAAGCGCAGGCCCCAACTGGTGGGATGCCGGTGGCGGTCGAAGGCGCGGAAGGCCTCGGCGCGGGCGGTGCGCCGGTGGGTGCGCTCGGGCTCGGGCACGCCGCTGAACTCGCCGATACAGAGATGGAAATGGGTCCCGCCGAAGTGCACGGTGAGGTAGCCGTCCAGCAGGCTGATGCGGGTGGGCGGGTTGGGGCAGCGGATCTCGAAGGCGGCGCCGGGCAGGATGGGGCCGAACACCAAGTCGCGCCAGTACTGCTGGAAGACGAAGGTCAGCAGTTCCTGCAGATAGGCCTCGTCGCAGGGCAGAGGCCAGACCTCGGTGATGCAGCCGTCGGCCTCGGTCTCGATGCGAGGTTCGATGGACATGGGGTATCCTCCGTATCGAGCGACACCAAGATTTGACCCTTCGCCGACATCAGGAATCGCCCTCCTGGACGACCTGTACCGGGAGACTTGCTGAGGAATCCCATGTCCCTATCCCCTGTGCTCACCTCCGCCACCACGCTCCCGGCCGCCCCGAGCTTTGCCGAGCTGCTGCGCTACTGGCTGCGCCAGGGCTTCATCGGCTTCGGCGGTCCCGCCGGACAGATCGCTATCATGCACCAGGAGCTGGTGGAGCGGCGCCGCTGGATCTCCGAGCAGCGCTTCCTGCATGCCCTCAACTACTGCATGCTGCTGCCCGGCCCCGAGGCTACCCAGCTCGCCACCTACATCGGCTGGCTGCTGCACGGGGTCAAGGGCGGCATCGCCGCCGGCGTGCTGTTCGTACTGCCCTCGGTGTTCATCCTCATGACGCTTAGCTGGATCTACGTGGCCTTCGGCCAGGTGCCGGCGGTGGCGGGGGTGCTGTACGGCATCAAGCCGGCGGTCACCGCCATCGTCGTCCATGCCGCCTGGCGCATCGGCTCGCGGGCGCTACGCAACGGCGTGCTGTGGGCGCTGGCGGCGGCGGCCTTCGTCGCCATCTTCGCCTTCCGGCTGCCGTTTCCGGCCATCGTCCTGGGCGCGGCGCTCGCTGGCCTGGCCGGCGGCCGGCTGGCGCCGCGCTGGTTCGGCAACGGCGGCGGGCACGGCGGGGCACCCGTGCATCACTACGGTCCGGCCCTGATCGATGACCACACTCCGGTGCCGGCGCATGCCCGCTTCAGCTACGGCCGGCTGCTGCGCTACCTGGCGGTCGGGCTGGGGCTGTGGCTGACCACGCTGCTGACCCTGGCGCTGCTGTTTGGCTGGCGCGGCGACTTCACCCAGATGGGCTGGTTCTTCACCAAGGCGGCGCTGCTCACCTTCGGCGGCGCCTACGCGGTGCTGCCCTACGTCTACCAAGGCGCGGTGGAGCACTATCAGTGGCTCACCGCCCCGCAGATGATCGATGGCCTGGCCCTGGGCGAGACCACGCCGGGGCCGCTGATCATGATCGTCGCCTTTGTCGGCTTCGTCGGCAGCTGGGGCAAGGCGCTGCTCGGCCCGGACGCCTTGGCCGTGGCCGGGGTGCTCGGCGCCGGGGTGGCGGCCTTCTACACTTTTCTGCCCTCGTTCCTGTTCATCCTGGTCGGCGGCCCGCTGGTGGAGGCCACCCGCGGCGACCTCAAGTTCACGGCCCCGCTCATCGCCATCACCGCGGCGGTGGTGGGGGTGATCCTCAACCTCGCTTTGTTCTTCGCCTACCACGTGCTCTGGCCGGAGGGCTTTGCCGGGCGCTTCGAGTGGTTCTCTGCCGTGCTCGGCCTGGCCGCGGCCGTGGCGCTGTTCCGCTTCCGGATGGGGGTGATTCCGCTGATCGGCGCCTGCGCCGCGGTCGGGCTGCTGTATGGGCTGTGGGGCTGAGGCGGCGCCGGGCCGTTCACTCCTGCTGCGGCACGAACAGGATGAACGGTGTTGCCGCCGCCACGCCGGGCGGCGTGTAGGCCGGTGCCGCTGCGCCCGCCGGCCCGAGGTGCCTGAGGTAGTGGTAGATGGCCTTGAGATCGGTGTCACTCATGTCGCGGAGATTGAACCAGGGCATGGGTGGGCGCAGCGGGACGTTGCGGGCCTGATACAGCCACTGCTCCTCGTTCATCGCCTGCACCCGCAGCCGCAGGTTGCTGGGATAGGTCACGCCCCAGGGCCCTTTGAAGCCGACCGGGCTGCCCGTGAGCCATTGCGCTTCGGGGATCTTGCCGGCGGACTCGGCGTAGCCGGGCGTGTGGCAGTCGTTACAGCCGGCGATGGTGACCAGGTAGCGGCCGCGCGCGATCGTCTCCTCGGCGCCGGAGTTCGTGCCTGCGGCGGCGGATACAGTGCCCCAGAGGAGCAGGGGGATGGCCAGGGCAAGCGTGCTGCGTTTCATGGCATCTCCTGACGGTTTCAGCGTTGCTCAGGAGACTAACGGAGAAGGCGGTTGCGAGTATCCTAAAAAATACCTAGCGGAACGCTAAAAATTTCATAAGCGTGCGCCCACGCTCACTCGAGCGGGCGGACGGCGTGAAAGACGCCGTGCAGCGACAGCCACCATTAGCGCGGGTGCTCCATCGGCGCCTCGGCGCGCTCGTGACCCCAGGTCAGATGGTAGGGCACGTGTACGGCCCAGCCGCCGGCGTAGAGCATGGGCAGGACGTCGGAACACACCGAATTGCCCACTATGACGGCGCGGCTTGGATCGTCGTCGTAGCGGGAAAGGATGCGGCGGTAGGCAGCGCTATCCTTCTCGCTGACCAAAAAAACCGCGGGCAGCTCGCGCTCCCGCGGTAAGGTTTAAGCCCTAGGGGGTGGGCTCGCTCAAGACATCAGACGTTGGAATCGGGGAACGAGGCCTTGCGCCGGTTGATGTAATCGAGCAGCGCCTCGTCCACGGCCGGGTCGAGGGCCGGCGCCTCGTATTCGGCCAGCATCTTCTTCCAGATCTTGTTGGCGCGCTGGGCGGCATCCAGGCTGCCTTCGGCCTCCCACTGCTCGAAGCTGTTGTTGTCGGCGATGCTGGAGCGGTAGAAGGCGGTCTCGAAATTGGCCTGGGTATGGGCGCAGCCGAGGAAGTGCTTGCCCGGGCCGACCTCGCGGATGGCGTCCATGGCCTGGCCGTTGTCGCTGAGGTCCACGCCCTGCAGCAGGGTGTGGATCATGCCGGCCTGGTCGCAGTCCATGATGAACTTCTCGTAGCCCATGGCCAGACCGCCTTCCAACCAGCCGGCGGTGTGCAGCACGAAGTTGACGCCGGCCAGCGCCGTCGGGATCAGGGTGTTGGCAGCTTCATAGGCGGCCTGGGCGTCGGGGATCTTGGAGGCGCACAGCCCGCCGCCGGAGCGGAACGGCACGCCCAGACGGCGCGCCAGGGCGGCCATGGTGTAGAGCACCAGGGCCGGCTCCGGGGTGCCGAAGGTGGGGGCGCCGGACTGCATGGACAGGGAGCTGGCGAAGCTGCCGAAGATCACCGGAGCGCCGGGGTTGACCAGCTGCACGAAGGCCATGCCGGCCATGGCCTCGGCCAGGGTCTGGGCGGCGGTGCCGGCCACGGTCACCGGCGACATGGCGCCGGAGAGGATGAACGGAGTGATCAGGCAGGCCTGGTTGTTGCGGGCGTAGACCTTGGCCGCGCCGAGCATGGTCTCGTCGAAGACCATGGGCGAGTTGGCGTTGATCAGGCTGGTGACGAAGGTGCGCGGCTTGCCGGTCTCGGGGTCGAGGTACTGGTCGCCGAACAGGATCTTGGTCATCTCCACCGTATCCTGGGCGCGCTCCGGCGCGGTCACCGACCCCATGTACGGCTTGTCGCTGTACTTCATGTGGGTGTAGACCATGTCGAAATGGCGCTTGTTGACCGGCAGGTCGACCGGCTCGCAGATGGTGCCGCCCGAGTGGTGCAGATAGGGCGACATGTAGGCGAGCTTGACGAAGTTGCGGAAGTCTTCGAGGGTGGCGTAACGGCGGCCCTCGTCCAGGTTGCGGATGAAGGGCGAGCCGTAGGCCGGCACCAGCACCGTGTTCTTGCCGCCGATGCGCACGCTACGCTCCGGGTTGCGGGCGTGCTGGGTGTACTCGCGCGGGGCGTTGTCCTGGATCAGCTTGCGGCACAGGCCGCGGGGGAAGCGCACCAGCTCGCCCTGCACGTCGGCGCCGGCGTCCTTCCAGATCTGCAGGGCCTCGGCATCGTCGCGGAACTCGATGCCCACCTCCTGCAGGATGGTCTCGGCGTTCTGCTCGATGATCGACAGGCCTTCCTCGCTCAGCACCTCGTAGCAGGGAATCTGACGGGTGATGTACGGGATGATCTTGGTCTGGGCACGGGTGCGCGCGGCCCGGCGTTCCTCACGGGCACTGCGGCGGCCGCGTCCGCTGGTTGGCGTGTCGCTCATGGTGTGGGTCCCCCTGGACAGCATGGGTTCGGTTGTTGCGGCAGGAGTATGAGAGGGGCGCCTTGCACCGTCTGGCCAGCCAGCGACTCGCGCGTGCCCAGACGCGTCATGACGTTGGAACCATCTTGCCAATGGGCGTCAAATGCATGACGCATTTCCGAAAGCCGCGGTCGCAGATGGTGCGACTCGCCTTGCCGTGCTGTGACTAAACTTTGATCCACTCGCAGAGGACCCCGGAGGGTCCGTCCGGGGAATCTTTCACGCCACCGAAGTGATGAACGCCTGCCGGTGGCCGGCAATACAAATCCTTAGATGAGGAGATCGATACGATGAAATCGCATGCACGGGTGGTCGTGATCGGCGGCGGCGTCGTCGGCGTCAGCACCCTGTATCACCTGACCAAGAAAGGCTGGTCCGACGTCGTGCTGCTGGAGCGAACCGAGCTGACCGCCGGCTCCACCTGGCACGCCGCCGGCCTGTTGCCACTGTTCAACATGAGCTACACCGTCGGCCAGATCCACAAGTATTCGGTCGACCTGTACAAGCGCCTGCCCGAGGAGACCGGCCAGGACGTCAGCTTCCACGTCACCGGCAACCTGCGCCTGGCCACCTGCCGCGACCGCATGGACGAGTATCTCAAGTACTGCGGCACCGCCAACACCATCGGCGTGCCCTTCGAGATCATCAGCCCGGCCGAGGTCAAGGAGTTGTGGCCGCTGGTCAACTTGGGCGATGGCATCGACACCCCCAAGATCATCGGCGCCCTCTATCACCCCGATGACGGCCACATCGCCCCGGTCGACCTGACCATGGCGCTGCGCAAGGGCGCGCGCATGGGCGGCGCCGAGATCTACGAGCAGACCGAGGTGCTGGGCGTCGAACAGACCGCCTCCGGCGAGTGGAAGATCAAGACCAACAAGGGCGATATCACCTGCGAGCACGTGGTCTGCGCCACTGGCAACTACGCTCGCCAGACCGGCCGCATGTTCGGCCTCAACGTGCCCGCCATCCCGGTCGAGCACCAGTACATCGTCTACGACGTCTCGCCCGAGCTGAAGGCCTACCGCGAGGCCGGCGGTCGCGAGCTGGCGGTGCTGCGCGAGTCCGACGCTTCCTACTACCTGCGCGAGGAGCGCATGGGCTGGATCCTCGGCCCCTACGAGAAGGGTGCCCCGGCGCGTTTCGCCGACGGCGTGCCGCCGACCTTCGGCAAGGAGCTGTTCGAAGGCGATCTGGAGCGCCTGCTGCCCCACGTCGAGGCTGCCATGAAGCGCGTGCCGGCGCTGGAGCATTGCGGCATCAAGGACATCGTCAACGGCCCCATCTCCTACACTCCGGATGGCAGCCCGCTGATCGGCCCAGCCTGGGGTGTGCGCAACGTCTGGCTGAACGAGGGCCACAGCTTCGGCGTGACCGCCGCCGGCGGTTCCGGCTGGCAGCTCGCTGAGTGGATCGTCGAGGGCGAGCCCGGCATCGACATGATGGCCGTCGACCCGCGCCGCTTCGGTCCTTATACCAGCAAGCGCTACACCGTCCTCAAGAATGAGGAGACCTACCGCAACGTGTTCACCGTCCACTATCCGGACGAGGAGCGCGAAGACGCCCGCCCGGCCAAGACCAGCCCGGTCTACGACAAGCTGGATCGCATGGGTGCGGTATGGGGTCAGCGCTACGGCTGGGAGCGCGCCAACTGGTTCGCGCCGGCCGGCGTCGAGCGCAAGGACGAGTGGAGCTTCCGCCGCACCAACTACTTCGAGCATGTCGGCGCCGAGTGCCGGCTGATGCGCGAGAAGGTCGGCGTGATCGACCTCACCCCCTTCACCAAGCATGAGGTTACCGGCCCCGGCGCCGAAGCCTGGCTGAACTACCTGGTGGCCAACCAGGTGCCGAAGAAGGTGGGTCGCATCGCTCTGTGCCACGCCCTGACCAAGAAGGGCGGCATCCGCTCCGAGTTCACCATCACCAAGATCGCCGAGAACCACTTCTACGTGGTCAGCTCCGGTGCCGCCGAGCGCTACGACAGCGACTATCTGCAGAAGATGCTGCCGACCGACGGCTCGGTGCAGTTGCGCAACATCACCACCAGCCGCGGCACCTTCGTGCTGGCCGGGCCGAAGTCGCGCGAGGTGCTGGCCAAACTGACCGACACCCCGCTCGACAATGCCAGCTTCCCCTGGCTGACTGGCCAGGTGATCGAGGTGGGTCTGGCCACCGACGTCTACGCCCTGCGCGTGAACTTCGTCGGCGAGCTGGGCTGGGAGCTGCACTTCCCCATCGAGTATGCCCATCACCTGTTCGACGCCCTGTTCGCGGCGGGCAAGGAGTTCGGCATCGGCATGGTCGGCATGCGCGCCATGGAATCCATGCGCATGGAGAAGTCCTATCGCATGTGGGGCTCCGACCTGAACCGCGAATACACGCCGCTCGAAGCCAGCCTGGATCGCTTCGTGCGCATGAACAAGGGCGATTTCATCGGCAAGGCTGCCCTGGAGAAGCAACTGGCCGCGGGCGTGCCGAACCGTTTCGTCACCCTGGAGGTGCACGGGGTGGTAGACGCCGATCCCCTGGGCAACGAGCCTCTGTTCAAGGATGGTGTTATGATCGGCCGTGCCACGGCCGGCTACTACGGTCATGTGCTCGGCAAGAGCCTGGCGCTGGGCTACGTCAAGCCGCAGTACGCCGAGGTCGGCACCGAGCTGGAGATCGAGATTCTGGGCGAGCGCAAGAAGGCCACCGTGGTCGTGGAATCGCCCTACGATCCCGAGAACCAGAAGCTGCGCGCCTGAACACAGTCGCGGCCTGCCCTCCCCGAATGGGGAGGGCGCCGGCCTGGCGAGCCGTTCAGGATAACGCGGCGCCGGCATGGCATGAGCGCCCTCTGTCAGCAGGGGGCTTGGATTGGATGGATTGGGTTCCCCCCGTCCAGAGGGGGCACGAAGGTAAGCGAGACCATGAAAGTACTTGTCGCCGTCAAGCGCGTGGTCGACTACAACGTGAACATCCGGGTCAAGGCGGATGGCAGCGGGGTGGAGACCGCCAACGTCAAGATGAGCATGAACCCCTTCGACGAGATCGCCGTCGAGGAGGCGGTGCGGTTGCAGGAGGCGGGGAAGGCGTCCGAGGTGGTGGTGGTATCGATCGGCCCGGACAAGGCCCAGGAAACCATCCGCACCGCGCTCGCCATGGGCGCCGATCGCGGCATCCTGGTGCAGACCGAGGTCGAGACCGAGCCGCTGGCGGTGGCGAAGCTGCTCAAGGCGGTGGTGGAGAAGGAGAACCCGCAGCTGGTGCTGGTCGGCAAGCAGGCGATCGACGACGACTGCAACCAGACTGGGCAGATGCTGGCGGCGCTGCTGGGCTGGCCGCAGGGCACCTTCATCTCCAAGCTCGTCCTGGGTGACGCTAACGCCGAGGTCACCCGCGAGGTCGACGGCGGTCTGGAGAAGGTGGGCGTGAAGCTGCCGGCGGTGCTGAGCGTCGACCTGCGTTTGAACGAGCCGCGCTACGCCTCGCTGCCCAATATCATGAAGGCCAAGAAGAAGCCGCTCGATATCCTCAAGCCGGCCGATCTCGGGGTCGATGTCACGCCGCGCCTCAAGACCCTCAAGGTGGTGGAGCCACCCAAGCGCCAGGCCGGCGTCAAGGTGGCCTCGGTGGCCGAGCTGGTGCAGAAGCTGAAGAACGAAGCGAAGGTGATCTGAGATGAGCATCCTGGTCCTAGCCGAACACGACAACGCCCATCTCAAGCCGGCGACCCTCAATGCGGTGACGGCAGCCGCGCAGATCGGCGGCGAGATCCACGTGCTGGTCGCCGGCGCCAATTGCGGCGCGGTGGCCGAGGCTGCGGCCCAGGTGGCCGGGGTGGCCAAGGTGCTGCTGGCCGACAGCCCCGCCCTGGAGCACCAGCTCCCCGAGAACCTGGCGCCGGTGCTGGTCGATCTGGCCAAGCGCGGCTACAGCCACCTGCTGGCTGCGGCCACCAGCACCGGCAAGAACGTCATGCCACGGGTAGCGGCGCTGCTCGATGTGGCGCAGATCTCGGATATCAGCGCAGTGCTCGGCGCCGATACCTTCGAGCGGCCGATCTACGCCGGCAACGCCCTGGCCACGGTGCAATCGAGCGATCCGATCAAGGTCGTCACCGTGCGCACCACCAAGTTCGAGGCCGCCGCCGCCACCGGCGGCGCGGCGGCCATCGAGAAGGTCGAAGGCGCGGCCGATGCCGGGCTCTCCGCCTTCCAGGGGCAGGAGCTGACCAAGAGCGAACGCCCTGATCTCACCACCGCCCGCATCGTCATCTCCGGCGGGCGCGGCATGGGTTCGGCGGAGAACTTCCACCTGCTGGACAAGGTCGCCGACAAGCTCAATGCCGCGGTCGGTGCCTCGCGCGCCGCGGTGGACGCCGGCTATGCCCCCAACGACTACCAGGTAGGGCAGACCGGCAAGGTAGTGGCGCCGGACCTCTACATCGCGGTCGGCATCTCCGGGGCAATCCAGCATCTGGCCGGCATGAAGGACTCCAAGGTGATCGTGGCCATCAACAAGGATGTCGAGGCGCCGATCTTCCAGGTGGCCGACTACGGCCTGGTGGGCGACCTGTTCCAGGTGTTGCCGGAGCTGGCCGCGGAGCTGGACAAGGTCAAGTAAGGCCGAGTCTCGGCGGCTACAAGAACAAAGGCCCGGTGCCATCGGCACCGGGCTTTCTTGTGTTCAAGGGAGCGGCTGTTACCAGAGGATGGGGAGTGCCGCAACCGAGCACAGCCGCTCGTCACTGGTTACCAGGCGTGCGCCATGATGCAGCGCCGTAGCGGCGATCAATCGATCGGCGGGATCACCATGGGAAAGCATCGGCGAGTGCGCCATCACTGCGATCTCGGCATTGATGGGCAGCACCTGCAGGTTGCGGGCGAGCAGGATGTCCTCGATGAATTGGCGGACATCGGCGTTACTGATATCGATGCGACCCCGCGCTACCAGCATGGCAATCTCCCATAGCGAGATGTCGCAGCATGCCAGAGCGCCCTGCGCATAGCCTTCCTCGATGGCTGCGGTTGCGACTGCCGTCAGCCGGGAGGGCTGCAAGGCATCGAATAGCATGGCAGAAGGCCACCGTGCTCTGCTCCTTGCCAGCGCTGGCGTAGGCGGCGATGGCGCTGGCATCCAGGGTGGCAGGCCGGGCTGGCGGAAATCCACCAGCCCGGATGATTCGGGCAGGAACAGGCCATAGCGGTAGCGCGCCCAACCATAGCTGGCGGCGACGATCAGCAGGCCTGCGTACATCACCTGTACCGGCGAGACGGTAGCCGCCCTGGTCGCGGTTGACGCGGCCCCGGTTGTCACGATGACGCTCTTTCTCCCCTGCATGCTCGTCGCATCAGCATAGGGACGGGTCGGGACCGGATATTGTCTGGCCGCGTTCCTCGATTGCTAGCGGCGACCTTGTCCGGCACCCGTGGATCAGCTCGCCCGGACGTCACAATAGAACCCCAGCATCCCTCGCATCATGCCCTCCAGGCTCAGGTGCTCGCGGGCGTAGCGGTAGGCGTGATCCCGCAGCCGCCGGCCCAGGGCGGGGTCCTCCAGCAGCCGTTCCACCTGGGCCGCCATGCCCGCCGCATCGCCCGGCGCACACAGCAGCCCGGTCACGCCATCGCGCACCATCTCCGGCAGCCCGCCGACGCGGGTGGCGACCACGTTGCGGCCCATCAAAAAGCACTGACTGACCAGCCGGGTGCGCCCTTCGGTGGAGATGGAGGCGATCACCACGATATCGGCCAGGGCTAGGTAGCGCTCGATATCGGCCTGGAAGCCAAGGAAGCGTAGGCGCTCGGCGTGGGGGCCGGAACGCGCTAGGGCGAGCACCGCGGCCTTGTAGTCGGCGGTATGGGCGGTGGCCTCGCCCACCTGGATGCAGGTCAGGCGCGGGTGGCGCGCCAGCAGCTCCAGGCAGGCCTGCACGTATTCGCGCTGGCCCTTGTCCGGGCGGATCATGCCGACGTTGGCCACCACCGCGTGGTCATCAGGGATGCCCAGTTCCCGGCGCAGCGCAGCGGCGTCGATGCCGGCATGGAAACGGCTCTCGTCGACCCCGGCCGCAGCCACGAACACCCGCTCGGCCGCCACCAGGCCAGTGTCCACCAACTGCGCTTTGATGCACTCGGCGGTGACCGCTGCGGCATCGCAACCCAGCCGCCATAGCAGGCGGTTGGACAGACTCGCGGAGGTCGGGCCGGAGGCGTGACGCGAGCGCACCACCTTGATCCGGCCGGTGCCCAACAGGCGCAGCCACAGAGCGAGACGGGCGCTCTTCTTCTCGTGACAGTCGACCAGGTCGAGGCGCTCGCGGCGCAGCAGCCGCAGCAGCCGCAGCAGTTCGGGCAAGCGCCGTGAGCGTTCGAAACTCAGTGCCAGGGTGGGCAGGCCGCGGCGCACCGCCTCGGCGAGGATGGCGGCATCGCCAGGCGCGACGATCCACACCGTGTGGCCGCGAGCCCGCAGCCATTCGCTGCTCTCGACGATGCGCAGTTCCTGCCCGCCCCAGTTGCGCCCGGCGCAGAGATGGGCGAGGCGCAGCGGGCGCACGCTCAAGCCGCTGCCAGCGCCGGACGGGTGAGGTTGCGGTGGCCGTCCACCGTCACCACCACATCGTCCTCGATGCGCACCCCACCATAGGCCGCCAGCCGCTGCACCGCCGCCCAGTCGATGTGGCTGTTCAGCCCGCACTGGCGCAGCGGCGCCAGCAACTGCGGGATGATGTACAACCCCGGCTCGATGGTCAGCACCATGTCCGGCTCCAGCACCCGGGTCAGGCGCAAGAACGGCTGGTCCTCGGGCCTGGGAATGATGTCGCCCTGGGGATTGGCCAGCAAGCCGCCCACGTCGTGCACCTGCAGGCCCAGGAAATGCCCCAGTCCGTGAGGGAAGAAGGCGCGGCTGATGCCGGTAGCGACGATGGCCTCGGGGTCCAGGCGGACGATGCCGGCATCGTGCAGGATGGCGGCGATGTGGCGATGGGCGGCCAGTTGCAGATCGCGGAAGTCCACGCCGGGCCTGACCGCCGCGCACAGCGCCTGTTGCGCCTGGTCCAGGGCCTCGATCAGGTCCTGGAACTCGCCCGGGGCGGCAGCGTAGGTACGGGTGATATCGGCGGCGTAGCCACCCACTTCGGCGCCGGCGTCGATCAGGCAGCTCAGCCGCGTGATCGGGGAGATGCGCGCCCGCATCTGGTAATGGAGGATGGCGCTGTGGGCGTTGAGGGCGACGATGTTGCCGTAGGGCAGCTCCGCCTCGGTGTGGGCACAGGCGCGGCAGTACTCCAGGTGGATTGCGTACTCCGAGGCACCGGCGCGGAAGGCCCGCTCCGCTGCCTGGTGGCCGCGGGCGGCACGGCGGTTGGCGGCGGCGATGCTCTCGACCTCGTACTCGGTCTTCCAGGCGCGGTGGTAATGCAAGTGGTGCAGCAGCGCGGGCGGGTTCACCGCCGCCGGCTGCCAGTCCTCCAGCGCCTCCACGTCCTCGCCCAGGAACACGGCATGCGCCGGTAGCTGCGCCACCGCCGCGGCGCGGGAGGCGATCGGGCGCACGTCGAAGTGCGCCACCCAGCAGCCTGCGGGCGGTTCCGGTGTCTTGTGCCAGTAGTCCACCGGCTGGTGGTAGTAGAGCAGCGGCGTGCGGCCGGGTTCGTAGACGATGAAGCAATCGGGGTGGTCGGTGAGCGGCAGCCACGCCTTGAAGTGCGGGTTGGCGGCGAAGGGGTAGGGCCGGTCGTCGAGGAAGCGATAGCGCAGACTGCCGGCGGCGATCACCACCCGGTCGTAGCCGGCCGCGGCCAGGGCTGCGTCGAAGCGGGCGCGGACGGTGGCGATGTGCTCGGGGTAGAGGGAAGCGAGATCGTTCATGAGCGGCTCCTTGGCGTGGCTCGCTATTCTACGCTGGAGTGCTATGCGGGAGTGCCGGGTGCGCCCGCACTGCGCA